>CP128433.1:0-353750 GCA_032615215.1 Microbulbifer sp. MKSA007
TCGGTAATAAATTATTGAGAAGAGTGGGGAGATATTGAGAGAGAGAAGGGTGGAACCGCCCCCTGGGGAGCGGTTGTCATTACCGATTAATTTGCCACTAGCCGATAAATTTCACCACACTCTCATCCGGGTCGCGGCCCTGGCCGGCATCGCGCAGGCGCTGAAGGTAAGCCTCCCAGTTGGACGAATAGTTTTCAGCTAGTTCGTGCAAATACTCCCAGGTAAAAATACCGGTGTCATGGCCATCGTCGAAATCGATTTTTAGCGCATAGCGGCCAGCCGCCTCCACCGTATCGATACCCACATGTATTTTGCCACTGACCAGCACCGGTTCGCTGGCACCGTGGCCACGCACTTCGGCGCTGGGGGAGTAGACGCGTAGGTACTCTGCCGGCAAGGTAAATTCAGCATCGCCAAATACCAGGTGCAGGCTTTTCTCTGCGCGATTTAATCGGATTTTTTGCGGTTTCATTGATTTACAAAATAAAACGCGACAGGTCTTCGTTCTGGCTTAACTCGCCCAGATGGCTGTCCACATAGGCGGCATCAATATTCAGAGAAGTATTGCCATCGCCCGCATCAAAGGAAATTTCCTCCAGCAAGCGCTCCAATACCGTGTGCAGTCGGCGTGCACCGATATTCTCGGTACGCTCATTCACCTCGAAGGCCACTTCCGCGATGCGGCGAATACCGTCTTCACTAAATTGCAGTTCCAGCCCCTCAGTGGCCAGCAATGCTTTTTGCTGCTCGGTAAGGGAAGCGGACGGCTCGGTGAGGATGCGCTCGAAATCTGCGGAGCTCAGCGAATTCAATTCCACGCGAATGGGCAGACGACCCTGCAACTCGGGAATCAGGTCCGAGGGCTTGGACAGGTGGAAGGCGCCAGAGGCAATAAACAGGATGTGGTCGGTTTTGATCATGCCGTACTTGGTGTTAACCGTGCTGCCTTCAATCAGTGGCAGCAGGTCGCGCTGTACTCCTTCGCGGGAAACATCGGCACCGCCGCTCTCCTGGCGCTTGGCGACTTTATCGATTTCATCGATAAATACGATGCCATTCTGTTCGGCAGCGCGGATCGCACGGGTCTTAACATCTTCGTCGTTGACCAGCTTGGCCGCTTCCTCGTCGGTGAGCTGCTTGAGGGCCTGCTTGACCGGCAGCTTGCTCTTGCGAGTCTTGCCCTGGGACATATTGGAGAACATGCCCTGGAGCTGGTTGGTCATCTCCTCCATACCGGGAGGGGCCATAATTTCTACGCCCATGGGCGCAGCGGCCAGATCCACCTCAACCTCTTTGTCATCGAGATCACCTTCGCGCAACTTCTTGCGGAACAGCTGGCGAGTGCTGGAATCCTTATCGGTGGGCTCGGTGGAGCGCGCCGGAGGCAACAGGGCATCGAGGATGCGCTCTTCTGCGGCATCCATAGCGCGCTGCTCAACACCAGCCATGGCCTGCTCGCGTTCCTGCTTCACTGCCATCTCAACAAGATCGCGGACAATCGACTCTACATCCCGACCGACATAGCCCACTTCGGTAAATTTAGTCGCCTCTACCTTGATAAAGGGCGCGTTCGCCAGTTTGGCCAGGCGGCGGGCAATTTCCGTCTTGCCCACGCCGGTAGGGCCGATCATCAAAATATTTTTCGGCGTGATCTCGGCGCGCAGGTCTTCACTAACCTGCATACGGCGCCAGCGGTTTCGCAGCGCAATGGCTACCGCACGCTTGGCCTCCTGCTGGCCAACAATATGGCGGTCGAGTTCGTGGACAATTTCTCTGGGTGTCATCTGGGACATACAAATTCCTGCAAAAATTCTTGCGGGGGCTTAAACAGCCCGCCAGCCGGTCACTCTAAGGTGTACCCGGTAATCAATAAGCCAGTTCTTCGATGGTGTGGTTCTGGTTGGTGTAAACACAGATATCACCGGCGATCTTCAGTCCCTGCTCCACAATAGAGCGAGCATCCATATCGGTATTGTCCAGCAGCGCACGGGCTGCCGACTGGGCGAAGGGGCCACCGGAACCGATAGCAATCAGGTCGTCTTCCGGCTGAATCACGTCGCCATTACCGGTCACAATCAAACTGGCAGTGGAATCAGCAACCGCCAGCAGGGCCTCCAAGCGGCGCAGGGCGCGGTCGGTACGCCAATCTTTGGCCAACTCCACAGCGGCGCGGGTCAGCTGGCCACCGTGGGCCTCAAGCTTGGCTTCAAAACGTTCGAACAGGGTGAAAGCGTCTGCAGTACCACCGGCAAAACCGGCAATAACCTTATCTTTGTACAGGCGACGCACCTTGCGTGCATTGCCTTTCATAACGGTGTTGCCCATGGACACCTGGCCGTCGCCGCCAATCACAACTTTGCCGTTGCGGCGACAGGATAAAATAGTAGTTCCGCGATACTGTTCCAATGGAGACCTCTCGGATTGCGCGTGTACTCTGGCAGCGGGCATCGAAGTGCCCGCGCCGGGGAATTATCTTCAGACTAGGTAAGTGAGGACGGTTCGCGCCGATTTCAATAAGAGAGGTCACAATTACTGAGTGGGGCAACACACCTTAATAAACGGAATTGATGGTCACTGGGTCGCCGGGCGTTTTAGCACCAGCGGCATCAGGCGATGCTCAGCCAGTGTCTGGCGCGCTTTGGCCATCCGGGAGCGGTTGCTATAAGGGCCCACCAGTACCCGATGCCAGGTTCCCCGGTTATCGGTGGCCGATTCCACTTTGACATCCAGGTTGGCCAGGGTCAGCTCAACGCGCAGGCGCTCCGCTTCAGAGGCATCGCGAAACGATGCCGCCTGCAGGATATATACCTGTGCCGGGGTGCTGCGATCGGGTTCCGACGAGCTACTACTCTGGGAATTGTTGGTGGAGTCACTGCGGCGCGCCGGTTGTGCCACTTTGGGCGGGGGTACCGTGACTTCGTTTTCTTTTAATTTTGTATAAAAATCAAAACGCGGTTGAGGCGATGTTTCCTCTCGCTGCTGTACCGCCTTTGGCTTAATGCTGCTTATTCCCCGGCTGTCCTTGTCCATGCCCTGAAGAAACAGTACGGCCACCGCAAAGCCACCGACAAAATTCCCCAGGACAAACCAAACCCATGCGGGTTTGCCTGCGGCTTTTTTACTGCGGCGATTACTGGTGCGACGGCTCATCGAAAATTTCTTCCCTGCAAGGTTTTAGCGGTTTGTGAATTGTACCGCCAATTTAGTGCCAGGCGCGTAACCCAGCGCATATTCACGATAATTCCTGCGCATCCATATCCACAGCCCAGCGCAGGCGGCGATTTTTATTGCCCTCCGCCCAAGCACACACTCGCGCCAGCAGCGGCTGTAAGTGGGCTCGGTTTTGTGCAGTGACCTGAATATAAAATCGGAAGCGCCCGGATTTGCGTTCCAGTAGTGCCGGCACCGGCCCCAGATATTGGATCTGCGGCGATGGGGGTGCCAGGGACTGCATAAAGAGTCGCGCATTTTGTAGAAACTCTTCAGCCCAACCAGGCTCTTCACACTCCGCTCTCACCAGTGCCATAGCACTCGCGGGAGGCAACTGTGCAACCGTGCGATCCCTCAGCAACTGGCGCGCAAAAGCGCCATAGCCTTTTTCCAGCAGCAATTGTAAAAGCGGGTGCTCGGGGAAGCGGCTCTGAACCAATACCCGCCCACTGAGACTGCCGCGCCCCGCACGACCCGCCACCTGTTCCAATAACTGGCCGGTACGCTCTGGCGCGCGGAAATCTGCGCTGAACAGGCCGCCATCGGCATCCTGGATCACTACCAAAGTGACCTTGGGCAAATGGTGCCCCTTGGCCAGCATCTGGGTTCCCAGCAACAGGCAGGGCTCCCCCTCTCGCGCCGGTGCTAACAATTTATCCAGCGCCTGTTTGCTCGCCGTGGTATCCCGGTCCACACGTATCACCGGGTAGTCGGCAAAGCGACGGGCCAACAGTTCCTCGCTGCGCTCCGTGCCGGCACCCAGGGCCGAGATCGAACGGCTGTGACATTGTGGACAGCTATCAACCAGCGGGCGGCGGTAATCGCAGTGGTGGCAGCGCAACTGGCGTTGCCGCCGGTGCATAGTCAGCTTGCTCGAGCAGTGCGGGCAGTCCGCCAGCCAGCCGCAATCATCACAAGTCAGCGCGGGAGCAAAGCCGCGCCGGTTGATAAACACCAGGGCCTGCTCACCTCGCGCTAGGGTATCGCCGATATGGCGCAGCACCTGGGGAGAAAATCCCTCTTCCAAAGGCTCCCGCAGTGTCGGTACTACGTGAATTTGCGGCGGCTTGGCATCACCGGCGCGATAGCGCATACGCAGGTGTTGATAGCGCCCATTCAGAGCGTTGTGCAAGGTTTCCAGAGAGGGCGTGGCCGAACCCAAAACCACCGGCACATTATTATTGCGCCCCAAAACCACGGCCAAGTCCCGGGCCGAATAGCGCACACCGTCCTGCTGTTTAAAAGAAGCATCGTGTTCTTCATCGACAATCACAACGCCGAGCCTGGGCAGGGGGGTCATAATGGCTGAACGGGTGCCGATCACAATATCTGCCTGCCCACCCGCTGCCGCCAACCAGGATTGAGCGCGCTCGCCGTCGGCCAAGCCAGAGTGCAGCGCTGCAATACTGTGCTTGGGAAATCGTGCGGCAATACGCCTCAGCGTTTGCGGCGTAAGTCCAATCTCCGGCACCAATAACAATGCCTGGCGGCCGCCATCCAGAACCCGCTGCATCAGGCGCAGATAAACTTCGGTCTTGCCACTGCCGGTGGTGCCCTCCAGTAGTGAGGCAGAAAAGCTGCTGCAATCGATACTGTCGAGCACCTGTTGCTGTTCGCTGTTCAGCTCCGGGGCCGCTGTGCTCTCTGCAGCGGGCAATGGCGCAGGTACGGTAGGGCCTAGAATCCACTCCACCAGGCCGCGATCCTGCAGGGCACGAATCACGGGGGTATTGTGGCCGAGGGCCTTAAGGTGGGTTCGGCTCTGCTTGCCATCACTCAACAGCAACTGGAACAGAGCCTGCTGCTTGGGCGCGCGCGCCAGTGCAGTTTCCGGTAAGCCCTTTCCCTCTGTCGTGAGCTGAAGCCACTGCTCCGCCCAATGATCAGACGGCTTACCTTTGCGCAGCGCCACGGGCAGGGCAGCGGCGTAGACCTCGCCGAGGGGCGCCTGGTAATAGTCGGCAATCCAGGACAGCAGCTTGCGGCTGCCATCACCAAACAGGACCTCCGAATCCACCAGTTCCAGCGCTAGCTTCAAACTGCTGTGCGGCGACTCCTGCACTATATCCAATAGTACTGCCACTAACTTACGCCCGGCAAAGGGCACCCAGAGGCGCTGGCCGGGCCGCAGTGACTCCGGCGACAGTCCCTCTGGCGGCAAATAGTCAAACAAGCGCCTCAGGGGCACGGGCACTGCCAGCCTTAAAATGACTCTTTGTTGGACTGACTCCTGCACCTGGCCCCCACTCACTCAAACAAAAGGCGCTAGTGTAATAGCAGATGTGGCAAGTTGCAGGGCTTCGTCGGGGATAATGGTTGTTATGACCGAATTGGCGACTTAGGCGTCACTGAGGAATTAGTGAGGTCAATTGTTATCAAAGCTGTTGTGCAATGCTAACAAGTGGCCATCCTCAGTTATTTCGCCACCCAATTGTGCTTGAACCGCGACATTAATCTGATAGTATGCGCCGACTTTTTAAACAGCCTGGAACCATACTGGTTCCTGCACCAATGACGATGCCGTGCTCGGCAAAAGATCGAGTGGCGGTTTCGAAAAGAGGCAATCATGAAAGCAGATATCCATCCTAACTACACCGACATCTCCGCTACCTGTTCCTGCGGCAATGTTGTAAAAACCCGCTCCACTCTGGGCAAAGACCTGCAAATCGACGTTTGCTCCCAGTGTCACCCTTTCTACACTGGCAAGCAGAAGCAGGCTACCACTGGTGGTCGTGTTGACCGTTTCAAGAAGCGTTTCGGCAGCCGTATCGGCAAATAATCCGGGCTCTTCGCTCGAATGGACCCGCCGCTTGCGGCAGGGTCCATTCCAAAAAGGCACCTCGCTCTGCGATGGTGCCTTTTTTGTATCTACTCATTCCCCATCATATCCAGCAGCCGTAAGCGTCTGTGTACAAAATCAAAATCGACTTGAATCGCTTAACCTTACCGCTATTGGCGACCATTTTATCCTTATAAATCAAAATATTGCGGCTATTTATCCCGAAAATCGTCGATAGGCACGATAAAAATAGAAGCCCGTACCACATATTGCAGATTTTCACGCTTGTAGCGCCAAGCTTCCCTCGGTTATTCTCTGGCCCCCGCAGTAACCGGGATAACACTTAAGTGTTGCCCACAGTATTCGAGAGAAAAGCCCCCAAATGACGGATTCATTGCGCCAGGCAGCGCTCGATTACCACGCGCTCCCCAGTCCCGGCAAACTTTCAGTAGAACTGACAACCCCTGCCGAAACCCAGGAAGACCTGTCCCTGGCTTACAGTCCCGGCGTTGCCGAACCGGTGCGAGAAATCGCCAAGGACCCAGAAGCAGCTTATCGATACACCGGCAAAGGTAATCTGGTAGCAGTCATTTCCAATGGCAGTGCCATTCTCGGTCTCGGCAATCTGGGCCCGCTGGCCTCAAAACCCGTGATGGAAGGCAAGTCTCTGCTGTTTAAACGCTTTGCCGATATCAACTCAGTAGATATCGAAGTTGATGCCAGCAGCCCGGAACAATTTATTCAGACCGTGGCCTCGATCGCCAACACCTTCGGTGGCATCAACCTCGAAGATATTAAGGCGCCCGAGTGCTTCCATATTGAAGAGACCCTGATCGAGCGCTGCCCGGTACCGGTTTTTCACGACGATCAGCACGGTACTGCCATTGTGACCGTTGCCGGTATGCTCAATGCCCTGGAGATTCAGGGTAAGAAAATCAGTGAAGTGCATATGGTCTGCCTGGGCGCAGGTGCCGCCGCGACCGCCTGCTGCAAACTACTGCTGGCCGCCGGAGCGCGCAAAGAGCAGATCACCATGCTCGACAGCCGTGGGGTTATCCACTCGGGTCGCACGGATATCAACGCCTACAAAGGAGAGTGGGCGCGGGATACCGATATGCGCACCCTCGACGACGCCATCGCCGGTGCGGATGTATTCCTCGGTGTGTCCGGTCCGGACCTGCTCTCCGCCGAGCAGCTACAGCGCATGGCACCAAAACCGGTGGTCTTCGCCTGCTCCAACCCCAACCCGGAGATTAAACCCGAGTTGGCTCACAGTGTGCGCGACGACCTGATTATGGCCACAGGCCGCTCCGACTACCCGAACCAGGTTAATAACGTCCTCTGCTTCCCGTTTATTTTCCGGGGTGCCCTGGATGTTCGCGCTGCGCGCATTAATGAAGAGATGAAACTGGCAGCGATCGAGGCGATCCGCAAAATTGCCCACCTGCCGGTGCCGGATTCAGTGCGCGAAGGTTATGGCGGTATCGAACTCAGCTTCGGACCCAACTATATCCTGCCCAAGCCAACCGACCCGCGTTTACTGCCTGAGGTGGCTTCGGCTGTAGCTCGAGCCGCCGTAGACAGTGGCTGTGCGCGCCTGCCCTACCCGGACAACTATCCCCTGGAAACCCTGTAAAGATCACAGATTTCCTCACTTAACCCGTTAGAGCAGGCATTTACCGCTTTCGCTCTAACGGAGTTCTTGAGCCATAAAGCCCCCGTCGCTAAACTGCCTTTCTGTCACAGCATCAAAGTTGCCCAACATAATGAGTCATGTGTACGTGCTGACCAATCAGCACCAGCAGTTCCTGAGTAAAAGCGGCGAATGGACCGATGGCCGCGAGCCGAACAAACTGTTTCGCAGCGAGCATAAAGACGTCGCTATCAACCAGATGTTCGAGGCTAATACTCGCAATGTGAGCCTACGCATTGAATTGCTACTGTGCGAACTCAGCATTAAGGGGCAGCCCCAGATCCCCGAGGAAGCTCTGGCACCGGTATCCAGTGATGTGAGTCAGGGTGACCCTGAAATCACCCCCTCAACACCTGAGGAACTGCCAGAGCAGGCCAACCCGGAGATAGAACCCCAGCCTGCGCCTGAAGTCGCACCGGAAGAAGCGCCTGAGGTTGCCCCGGAACCAGCGCCCGCTGAAACGCCCGCACAGCCTGACGAAAACAAATCTGAATCCGCCGCCTGAGCGCCAGAACATTCAGCACCGGCACAGAGAGTCGCCCGAGATGGCAGCGATAAAGAAGCGTTCCGGTAGTACCAAGGAGATTCGAGTGCCCATTTCCCACCTGGCCGCGCTATCGCAAGCCAAACCAGCCCAACTGCTCAAAGGCATCCTCCGCGGTGTCGAGAAAGAAAGCCTGCGTGTCGCTCCCGATGGCGCCCTTGCGCAAACGCCGCATACCACAGCGCTGGGCTCCGCACTCACCCATGAGAGTATTACTACCGACTTCTCCGAGGCCCTACTGGAATTTATTACGCCGCCAGTAGCGACCCCTGAGGAAGCGTTACAGGTCTTGGATCGTATCCACCGCTACACCTACAACCAGATCGGTGACGAGCGCCTGTGGGTTAACAGCATGCCCTGTGCGATTGGCGAAGATAAAGATATTCCCGTTGCCCGCTACGGCAGCTCTCACAGCGGCACAATGAAAACTATTTACCGGCTGGGCCTGGGGTTGCGCTACGGCCGCGCCATGCAGACTATCGCCGGTATCCACTACAACTTTTCGCTTCCTGAAGAGTTCTGGCTGTGGCTGCATGAAATCGAAGGCAGCAGTGAGGATTTAAAAAGTTTTAAAACCCGTCGCTACTTCGATCTAATTCGTAATTTCCGCCGCAATTACTGGTTGCTGATTTACCTGTTTGGCGCCGCACCTGCGGTATGCGCTTCTTTTGTCGATGGTCGCGAGCACAGTCTTGAGCCCTTCAATGGGGATGACCACACTCTGCACGTGCCCCACGCTACGTCCCTGCGTATGGGCGACCTGGGCTACAACAGCAACGTGCAGCAGTCACTAGTGGTTTGCTACAACGACCTGCGCAGCTATTTATCGACGCTCTGTTCAGCGATCAGCAGTTCCTACGGCCCCTACCAGGAAATGGGGGTTAAAAATGAAGGCGGCGACTACCAGCAATTGTCCACAGGCATACTGCAAATCGAGAATGAGTTTTACTCACCGATCCGTCCCAAAAACCCCGCCAAACGCGGCGAAACAGCGCTGTCTGCCCTGGATAATCGCGGTGTTGAATATGTTGAAGTGCGCTGTCTCGACCTGAACCCCTTCGCCCCCCTGGGAATTGACGCCCAGCAGATGCGCTTTCTCGATAGCTTCCTGCTGCACTGCCTGCTCACTGACAGCCCCAAAACCAGTGATGCCGATTACCGCAGTACCCAGGAGAACCAACAGCGTATCGTCTACCGGGGTCACGAACCGGAACTAACACTGCTGGATAACGGTGGCGAGCGTAAACTGAGCGACTGGGCCACCCAATTATTGGAAGAGGTCGACTCAGTGGCAGAACTGCTGGATAACGCCTGGGGCGGCTCGCAATACCGCGGCTCAGTGGGCGTGCAGAAGGCCAAGGTGAAAGGGGATATCCTCACACCGGCACAGCAGATACTGGCAGAGATGCGCGGACAAAACATTACCTTTTCCCAGTGGGCTATGGATAAAGCCGAACAGCACCGCCGCTACTTCCTGGAGCGCCCTCTGGACAGCGACTATCTGCAAGACTTCCTACAGCAGGCAGAAACCTCACTGCTCAAGCAAAAAGAAATTGAAGCGCAGGATAGCGGTACTTTTGAAACATTCCTGAGCCGTTACTATGCCCAATACAACTGCTGCCAGGACTAGCGGCTGATACAGTGCCGCAGCCTGAGCGAGGCTTATGAACTATCTGGCACACCTGTTACTGTCCGGGCCCAATCCGCGCTGGCGACTGGGCGGGCTCCTGGGGGACTTTGTTAAAGGTCCCCTGGATGACAGTTGGCCAACGGATATTGAGCATGGTATTCGCCTGCACCGTCGCATCGATGCCATCACCGATGCTCACCCGGCCTACCGGGATGCCCTGTCACAACTGGACCCGCGCTGGCGTCGCTATGCCGGTATCGCACTGGATATATGGTTTGATCACCTGTTGGCAGAAAACTGGCAGCAGTGGCACTCTGAAGCGCTGGATGAGTTTTGCCGGCGCTGTTGGAGAGACTTTCATTTCGACAGCCGGTATATTCCGCCACGCGCAATGGCATTTATTGAGCGCGCCGAGCAAATTAAACTGCTACAAAGTTACCGCGAGGAGCGGGTAATCGAGCTGACCCTGGAGCGGGTTGGACAGCGGTTGCGCCGCCCGGTAGCACTGCAGGAGCTACTGCCTGAACTTATCGCCGGGCGGAACAAACTGGAAAGCAATTTCAATAAACTATTAACCGACTTGAATCTCGAAGCGAACCGCTTTCGACAGCACTATTCAGGACCCGAATTACCATGACCTTACCCAACCCGCGCATCACTTTTCTTCTGGTCTTCCTAATGGTGGCCTTTTTACTCGGCTCCGCCTTTTATCTCGAGTACGTGCAGGGGCTGGAGCCTTGCAAATTGTGTATTACCCAGCGGGTAATGCTATTGGGTGTTGGTGTAGTTTCGTTGATCGCATTCCTGCACAACCCAGCCACCATTGGCCGTCGTGTCTACGGCCTGCTGGTATCCCTGTGGGCAATGGGCGGTCTCTACTTTGCCGGTCGCCAACTGTGGCTGCAAAGCCTGCCGGAAGACCAAGTGCCGGCCTGTGGTCCAAGCGTCAGCTATATGATTGAAGTTTTCCCGATGGCCGATGTGCTCAAGGCGCTGCTGAGCGGCGATGGCAATTGTGCTGAAGTACAGTGGACCATGATGGGCCTGAGTATCCCCGGTTGGGCCGCTATCGGTTTTGCCGGTCTGATCCTGTTCGGTGGCTGGCAAGCATTCCGCAGAGCTTAACAATCTCCGGCGGCTTTACCGGCCGCCATCTCCTACATGTCAAAATCCACGCTGCACAACATACTCCGCTGGCTGGGGGAGCTGCCATTCTGGTTGCCTGTACCTGGCTGGGCAATTTCACCAGCTCAAGCCTGTCACTACCCATTCCGGGATCTGTCATAGGGATGCTGATGCTACTGGTGATTCTCGTGTTCAATGGTGGGGCTCCCGCAGGCCTTGCCAAAGTCAGCTCACAACTGCTTTATCTATTGCCGCTGTTATTGCTACCGGCGGCTGTCGGGGTATTTTTTTCCAGGGCCTGACTCTATCCGACTGGCTAGCCTTAATCGCCGCTATTGTGATTGGCACACTGATCAGTATCGCTATTTGCGCACAGCTATTAAAGAAATTGCTGATTCGCTCTGGGGGTAATAGAGAGTGAATGAATTTCTGGCGAGCCCAATCTTTGTATTGCCCTTGAATATCATAGCTTTTCTTGTCGGCGTTACCCTTTACCGGTGCTACAAGACTGTTCTGCTGCACCCTATCATCAGCGCTAGCATTTTGACCGCAATAACATTGAGTGCTCTCCATATCCCCTATGAGAGTTACCAGGGCTCCAGTGCATTACTGTACAGCTTGCTAGGGCCAGCAGTTGTTGCCCTGGCTGTCCCTCTCAAACAAAATCTAGTGATTATCCGCAAAGCCGGCTGGCCGCTACTTGTCACTATTTTTGTGGGTGCGATTTTGGCCCCAGTTATAGCGGTATTAATCGCCTTGGTATTTGGCGCGGGCAAGTCAGTACTACTGGCGTTGAGCGGCAAATCTATTACCACACCCATCGCATTGGCCCTAGCGGAAACAATCCACGCTTCTCTCAGCCTCACTGCAGCTATTGTGGTCTTGACCGGGGTGGTCGGTGCTATCGCTGGCCCAGCTCTAATGAGTAGGCTCAATATTCACGATGAGCGCATTGTCGGTATCGTACTCGGCATCAATGCCCACGCGGTGGGGACCGCGCGGGCATTAGAAATCAGCGCCCTGTGCGGCGCCTGTGCAGCGTTGGCGATGGGTACCTGCGGTGCGCTCACCGCGCTGATTTTGCCGCTCATTATCAGTGGATAAAACACCCTAGATTTGCTCCACCGAAGATCGCCGCAGGCATCGTTGTATTCTGGCGTAGATCACACTCTGCGCCTTGCCGTCGGCGGGGGAATCTCCTATCTTCTTAGGGCCTTCGGGATCAGCAATAAAGCTGGCTATCACGGCAACAGTAACCAAAGGATTCTTGGAGATGCTGGAAAATTGTAAATCTGCGCGCGAGCGCTGGGGTGGCGTCAGTGAAATCATTGACCGCTGGCTACAGTCCCGACAAATCCTGCTGGTAAGTTACTACCATCTATCTGAGAAGAAAGAATTTAACGATGGGGATTCGGAGACCGAGAACGGTGTTCGTCATCTTTGCCAGTTGCTGGTGGACTACGTCTCTGCGGGACACTTTGAGGTATACGAACAGCTCATACTTGAAGGCCAGGCTTTTGATGATAAACAGGGGCTGCAACAAGCGCGGGAACTCTATCGGGATATTGATGTGACCACTGATGTCGCTGTCGATTTCAATGATAAGTACCAGGAAACCGACGATCTATCCAGCCTGAACCCGGATTTGTCACAGCTGGGGGAAGCACTGGAAACCCGCTTTAGTTCCGAGGATCGAATGATCGCACTTTTGCACACAGCCCATAAAAACCAGCTGGTCTAAAAAACTGAATTCATCACTGTAAAGGCGATGGGAAGCCGGCGCCTTTAATCGAATATTTTTGCTGTTGATTTTTCAAGGTAAAAAATAAAGGCGCCCATTGGGCGCCTTTATTGAATCCAAAGTAGTAAATTTAATTACTCGCTTTTGGGCTCTTCTTTTTTCTCTTCTTTTTTCTCGGCGCCATCTTCCTTGCCAACATTGGCTTTGTGCAGCTCCACTTCAAAAATCAGCGTTGCGTTAGGGCCGATCTTACCGCCTGCACCACCCGGGCCATATGCCAGCTCGGAGGGGATGTAAAGCTCCCACTTGGAACCCTCTTTCATCAGTTGCAACGCTTCGGTCCAACCTTTGATGACACCATTAACCGGGAACTGGACCGGCTCACCACGGGCGTAAGAGCTATCAAACTCTTCACCATTAATCAGGGTACCCTTGTAGTCCACTTCAACAGTGCTGTTCTCACTGGGCTGGCCGCCGGAACCCTCAGTAATCACTTTGTACTGCAGGCCGGAATCAGTGGTAACAACACCATCTTTCTTGGCATTCTCTTCGAGGAAGGCTTTTCCTTCCTGCAGGTTTTTATCAGCAGTTTCTTTGAATTCTTTCTCTTGCTGAGCCAGCATTTCCTGCTGCTTCTTCTGCATTTGCTCTTGGAAGGCAGCGATAGTTTGCTGCTTTTCTTCTTCAGTCAAACGGGATTCATGGCCGCTGGAGACATCCTTAAGAGCCATCATCACTACTTGGGGATCTAATTTCACATCCTGAGCTTCAAGGCGCTTCGCCATATCTTCGGCAATGATGTAGCTGACCTTCTTCTCCTGGGTGTCCAGGGCAACTTCTTTTTCCTGCTTAGATCCCTGTTCGTTACAGCCGGTCAGCGCCAGGCCAAGGGCAATTGCTGCAGCCAAAGGGTATTTATTCATGGGTGTTGTCTCTTTGTCCGTATTGCGTTGAATGATTCGCGCTTGACCCTGGGTCAATGCCTGCGGCGGCTTATCAAGTAATCCTGAATCGGCCCTTAGCCTCCAGGCGCACCTTTTCCGCCAGTCCGCTCAAGTCTAACCTAAGGCGACTGCAAGTGCATACCGATGACGCGCACACTGTGCAGGACACCACATTCCACCTTAAGGTTCCAGGGACCAGCGAGAAAAAAATACATTTACAGCACTATTTTCGCTGCTTACGGCATACATTTTTTTTAAAAACAGCGCTATTATCGACCAGTCGCCGGTTATTGTTCCGGACTGTTTGAGGTGCTTTTCAGTTTCAGAACAATTTACAGTGTTCAGATCCCCGATTTAAATATGTCTATTACAGATAGATCTGATCCGTACACTGTCCGGATGTTCCAATTGATAATAAACGTCAGGACATTTACTCATGGCTGCCAAACAAAGAGCTGTCAATTCAGTCGCAGAACTGGAAGCACAAATTTCCAAGCTAACCGTCAAGCTGGACAAAGCCCGCAACAAGAAAGTTACCGATGCCGGCAAAAGTGTTTTAAAAGCCGGAAAAGCACTGACTTCCGCAAAAGAAAAATTAGCTAAAGCGAAAACCAAACTAGTAGACGCTAGAACTGCAGCCAAGACACGAAAGACAGCTGCCACTCAAAAGCGTGTAGAAACCGCCAAGGCCAATGTAGAAAAGCATAACGAAGTACTCCAGCAAGCAAAGGCATCACACGCCGAAGCAAAGGGTACTGAGTCCCAGGCAAAAGCCGAGCTGAAAGCTGCCGAAGCTGTACGTAAGGCCGGTGTAAAAGCAGAAAAACTGCTGAACAAATCCAAGCCAAAAGCCCGTAAAGCTACCACCTCAAAAAAAGTAGCCGCTCCTAAAGCAACAGCAGCAAAGAGCCGCACTAAAGCAAGCACTACCAACACCACCAAAACAACGAAAAAGACAGTGGCAAAAAAAGCCACAGAAAAGAAAACTAGTGCCAAGAAAGCGCCGGCAAAAACCGCCGCTGCCACTAAAGCAGTAAAGAAAACTCCCGCAAAGAAAGCCTCCTCTGCTGCGAAAAAAGCGCCAGCCAAGAAAGCTTCTACTGCCGAGAAAAAAACTTCAGCGAAGAAAGCTCCAGCTAAAACTACTGCTGCCAAAAAACCAGCGGCGAGCAAACCCTCTACGGAAGCCAAGCCTGCAACAGTCAAGCCAAGCGTGGAAACTCCGAAGGTGAAGGCTGCCAGCAAGCCAGAAACCGTAGAGAAGCCCAAAGACGATTCAAAAACCATGGCTCCAGCTGAGCAGCAGAAACCTATGGATACTCCGCGCCCAGCAGCAACGATTACTCCTAGCACTCCGGCAAACAGCCTGTTTTCTTCGGAGCAACCCAGCGGCGAGTAGTCTCGGAACTCCTCGCAGCCAAATACGCTGCTGCTTAATTGAGCTCTGTACTTTTCACGACTGTATTACCGGCGACCCCAGAAAGTACAGTGCCCAGAGGGGTGTAACAGTGGCTTAACCCGCTGCCCCCCTGTGAGCCAAGTAGCTTTCGATCAGGCCCGCCCAGCGGGCCTGATCTTTTTGCTGCAAACCATATTGCTGGGATGCTAGCTCCAGTGCAGAACGATCCCCCGGCCAGTCCTCAGCATAAATTTTCCACAGCGCAGCCAACTGCAACTGCTCCAGCTTCAATTCATAGCGTTTACACAGTGCGTAGGCCCGCTGGGTATGGGGGCGCAAACTCCCCAACCAACGACGCAGGTGCCGCACACTGCGAATCATTCGCCTGCGCGGCGCAACGCCTCGATCTGCGACTCTCCATCCCTCTTCACTGATTTCCTTGCCACAAACGGCTGTATAGCTCGCCCACAGTAGAAGACACACGTCAGCGCCATTTCTGTCTTGGCAGTCAAGTAGGAACTGTTCGACATCCTGGTAGGCATAAAAGTCCAAGCTGAACTGCCAGAGGGGGTTTTCCTTGGGGGAAGATGGAGGTGAAGTATTTGTCACGTTAGAATCCCGACCCTTTGCTGATCGGCATAGTGCCCCAGTCTCTGTGGAGTCCGGGTCTGTTCAATAGCCTAGCATTCATCGGCCTATTCATATGAGGTTTTTCCAGTGATCAATTTACAAGGGGTTTCTCTGCACCGAGGTGAGCGCGACTTGCTTGACAGCGCAGATTGCAGAATCTTCCCCGGCCACAAAGTCGGAATTATCGGTGCCAACGGCTGTGGCAAGTCAACTCTGTTCAAACTGCTGCTTGGACAACTGGAAACCGATGCAGGGCGGGTAGACCTCCCCAGCACCTGGCGTATCTCCCATATGGCTCAAGAGGTAGAAGCTAGTGAGCAGTCAGCACTGGATTACGTTTTAGACGGCGATAGCGAGTTGCGGCTATTGCAAAAGCAACTGGCAGAGGCCGAAGCGAGCGGCGATACCGACGGTCACAAACTGGCAGAACTGCACGAGCGCATGGCCAGTATTGATGGCTATAGTGGCCCGGCGCGCGCCGCGCAACTCCTCGACGGGCTCGGCTTTTCCCACGAAGAGCAACAGCGCCCCGTTCGCAGCTTCTCAGGTGGCTGGCGTATTCGCCTCAATTTGGGCCGTGCCCTGATGTGCCCCGCAGATCTTATGCTATTGGACGAGCCCACCAACCACTTGGATCTGGATGCCACCCTTTGGCTGGAACAGTGGCTGCAACGCTTCCCCGGTACCCTGCTGATTATTTCCCACGACCGCGACTTTCTCGATGCAGTGGTCGACGGCATTGTCAGTTTTGAACAGCAAAAACTGGTCTTGTACAGCGGCAATTACAGTGCCTTCGAGCGCGCTCGCGCTGAGCGCCTGGCCCAGCAGCAAATACAGTTTGAAAAACAGCAAGCCGAACGCGCACATATGGAAGACTTTGTGCGGCGCTTTCGCGCCAAAGCGAGCAAGGCCAAGCAGGCACAAAGCCGCCTGAAAGCCCTGGACCGGATGGCTCTGATTGCCCCAGCCCATGTGGATTCCCCTTTTCATTTTACTTTGCCATCCTCAGAGAAAACCTCTAATCCGTTAATCGACCTGCGCGAGGCGGATATCGGCTATGCCGAAAAAATAGTGGTGAAGAACGTTCAGCTGGGCATTCAACCGGGACGCCGTATCGGCCTGCTCGGCCCCAATGGTGCGGGCAAGTCTTCTCTAATCAAAACCCTGGCTGGCACACTCGCCCCCTCAGCGGCGAGCGCCAATGTGGCGAACACTTGGCCATCGGCTACTTCGCCCAGCATCAGCTGGAAGCACTGGATAGCAACGGTTCCCCATTGCTGCACCTGCAAAGGCTGAGCCCCGATGCCTCGGAGCAATCGCTGCGGGATTTTCTCGGCGGCTACGGTTTTATCGGCGATCGGGTTTTCGAAACGGTAGGGGGCTTTTCCGGCGGTGAAAAAGCCCGTTTAGCCCTGGCACTACTGGCCTGGCAAAAACCTAACCTGTTGCTTCTCGATGAACCGACAAACCACCTTGATTTGGAAATGCGCCACGCCCTGACCCTGGCGCTGGCGGAGTTTCCCGGTGCCGTCATATTGGTTTCCCACGATCGTCATCTACTGGCCAATACTGCCGACGAATTTATTCTGGTGGCCAATGGCCGCGCCGAACCCTATAGCGGCGACCTTGATGACTACAAACAGTGGCTGCTCGGCTTTAACCGGGAAAAGAAACGCAAAGAGGAGAGCCCCTCCACTGTTACTGGCACAGAGGAAAAAGCCCCTGAGGATAAGAAGGCCCAAAGGCGCGCCGCCGCCGCTCTACGCGAACAACTGAAGCCCCTGACCAACAAACTCAAGAATATTGAGCGACAGATGGCTACGGCAGAAAAGGCATTGGCCGCAGTACAGGAAAAACTTGCCGATGAAGCGCTATATAGCGGCGGCCAGCAGGAAGAAATAGCTCGACTTAATAAAGAGCAGTCGGAGCAGCAGGAATTAATGGAAGAACTGGAAATGGAATGGCTGGAAATTTCTGAGAAGCTCGAAGAAATTCGCAGCGAGTAATTTTATAGAAAATCATTTTAAACAATATCTTCAGCGGGCTTCAGAACTTTTCTGCCGCCCGCTGAAGAAATCGATTTTAGTTGCCCTTAACGAATACAACCGTATTCATCCACTGCAATACCAATCGGTGTATTTGGGCATTGATCGATATAGCTGGGTACACCATCAAAATCTGTATCCAGCGGGCAGCCATCTAATTGCACATCGATTCCCACTGGGGTCTGCGGACATTGATCAGTGGCATCAATAACACCATCGGCATCTTCGTCATACCAAAAATCCGGATATTCAAGCCATTGATAGCCGACCGCCAAGCTGGCAAAACCATCGACACCACCTTCTTCGACCCCCTGGAAAAGCCGTATATCTGCGCGGGCCTGCCAACGGGGCCCCAGGTGATATTTAATTCCCATTCCCACATTCACCATATTTTGCCGGTCATGCCAGTCACAATGGTTAGGCGGGTAGGGATAATGGTGGCCGTCTGGCCGATCCTCAGGGACATAGAATTTCTTACGACAATCCCAAGGATAGGGATAGTATGGGTCGTAGGGATGATCCGGATCATAGACATACTTTGGGTCATCTGGATGCCAGTGTTTTTTACGGTAACGCCGGTCGTAATTAATACGCATTTCACCCAGGCCAAACGCGACATAGGGCTGCCAACAAAAATTACCGCAGAACTGCCCTCCAAATTGATATAGGAGATCTATGCGGTAGTTATACACATCTACTTTCTCGGGCGTATCCGCAACACTCACGACGAAATAGTCGACAACCCCTTCCATCGCCCAATGATTTGTCATGTTAAAGCCAAAACCGGCACCGACACCTGAGGTATCTCGCATTTCAAAACCACGAAATGGTGTGCCTTGTAGGCGGTCGCCATCAAACCAATGCTTACCCCCATTAACATAGAGGTTTAAAGTTCCAACAAAATCAGCACGGACTTCAGAAACTGTAAAGAGTAAGATAAACGGCAGGCTATAGAGAAATGAAAGCAGAGGGTCACGCCTTCTCATTAGAAACACCAAGATTCCTTCCTTGATCAACCCCCCAAATTATTATTAACATCAATATCTATTAATAAAAATAATTCGGTTTTGTTTTCGCGATGCTTCCTGAATCCGGTTCTTATTGGAAATAAAATTCGATAATCACAGCACCACTAGAAGCATAGACGGCTAGTGGCGAAAAACAGTAATAAAGACAGGAGAGTTAACCCTTGCTGGCACCCAATATCGATAACTATGTTAGGAACTTGGTTCACCCACAAAACATACAAACCACCTGCTATGTCCCCAAAAGTATCCGTGAGTACGCACAGGACTTCCAAAATAATTCCAATAGCAACAGTAAGTGGTATCACAAGCGCAGTAGTGATGGACTAACCCGGATCGACCAATTAGTAAGCCAGGCAGTACAAATTCAAACAAATGATTATGGAAGGATTACCCGTGTCGCCAAAGTACTAGTGGAAACCCTATATACCTGGCTTACTGGATTTGATCCCTCCACACCCACCAAGCTACTCGATAGCGATGGAATAACACGCCGTAAAGATGCCGTTTTAGCTTTACTCGGTGGAGCTTACTGCTGGTATCGACAGGCCAGTGAAGCTTTCAGCTCTGAGAGGAGAGCAATATCCAACATCGAAGCCCATTTGGACGTCCCTTTCTCACTATTTAATTACCGATTTAGCCGCAGTGGTTTTAATCTGCACACAGTGACAACACTGTTATACCGTGGCGATACCCGCCCACCACAGAAGCTGTGGCAAGCCGGGGGATTCTTTCCCTGGATGAATCAAAATGGCCGCTTTGATCCGCACTTGGGTACCGGAGCATCTAACCAAGTCATCTCAACCACTACCAATGCAAATATTGTTGCGCGCTTTGCCTGGCACAACAAAACTTATTGCCCAAAAAGGTATTATTTTGTGCATGGAACAAATGAGGGTGATTTAGCCACTACCGGTTTTATCTATGAACTCGATAAAAGAAACCACCAATGCGTAGAGGTTTCCACTGTCACCCAGGGACGTGAAGTTGCCTTTATGGCTATTCCCAACCAATTTATTCGCCGCTTTCGCATGCGTTATTTTGCGGGCACCCAAAATAATATTGAACTGTCGGACTGGATGTCTTATGACAGTAACACCATCCGCAACCTGAATGTTGTCGAAGACAAGCGCCGATGGGAAGCCGCCAAGAAAAACTGGAATGAGTTTTTCTAACAATAGAGGTGGGTTGTTGCTTGCCACTGGTGCCATGTTAGCACCGGTAGCAAGCATTGATCGTCAGTGCGAATTATTCGCCTTTGGACTCTTCAGCGGTTGACGCATCTACGTCAGAGGTAGTGAGCGGCAGCGCTTCACCAGGTAACCTGCGGTATACCAGATCCCAAACACCGTGCCCCAGTCTCTGCCCTCGACGCTCAAACTTGGTCTCTGGGCGCCATTCTGGCCGGGTGACATAATCACCCTCACTAGCGGTATTTTCTAGCAGGTTTTCACCCTGCAATACTTCCAGCATATGCTCGGCATAATTCTCCCAATCTGTCGCCATATGCATAAGACCGCCGGTTTTTAACTTGCTGCAAATCAGGCGAACAAATTCCGGCTGCACTATCCGGCGCTTGTGGTGCTTCTTCTTGTGCCAGGGGTCAGGGAAGTACAGCTGGAAACGATCCAGGCTCCCATCGGCAATACAATCGTTTAGGACATCGACCGCATCGGCCATGTAAACACGCAGGTTTTTGATACCTGCCTTGCCGGCATTATTGATCAACCGGCCAACCCCCGGCGGGTGTACTTCAATACCAATAAAATCCTTATCTGGCTCGGCTTCAGCCATGGCCAGCAGGGAGTCACCCATACCGAAACCGATCTCTAACGCCAGTGGCGCCTCGCGGCCAAAGACCTGTTGGCGATCCAGAGGTCCATCAAATAGGGAGAGTCCATACTGCCCCCAATAATTGTCAAAGGCATTGCGCTGCCCCTCTGTCATTCGCCCCGCGCGAATCACATAGCTGCGGATAGATTTCTTCTTAAATTCTGTGCGGTAGGGAAAATCTTCCGCAGATTCGTCTTGCATTGTTCGCGACCTCTTATGCGAAACGGTTTATATCTTGATGTTTTATTCGGGCTCGGTATCTGAGTGTAAGCCCTGAAAAGCTGGCTACTTAGAGAAATTAAATGCGGCAAAAAACAGGACTACCCAACCGGCAATCATCATCAGCCCACCGAGAGGGGTGATTGGACCTAACCATCGGGGGCCTCCCAGTACCAGGGCATAGAGACTGCCGGAGAAGAAGATAATACCGAAAGTAAAAAGAGCACCGCTCAGGGTCAGCGATAAACGGTTTCCCCAGTTTTGCATGAGTAGTACCACACCAAACAGCGCCAGGGCGTGGATCATCTGGTACTGGACTCCGGTTTTATAGGCCTCTAGCAGGTTCTCTGCCACTTTACCGCGCAGGCCGTGAGCCCCAAACGCCCCCAGAGCCACACCACTGGCGCCAAAGAGTGCGCACAGCAGCAGATAGAGTTTGGCCATTACCTTCCCTTTTTGTTTTACCCAGTGGTGACAGGTATGCCTGTAACAGGCGGGACAAAAAAACCGCGCTACTGCGCGGTTTTCTACCCGTGTACCAGAACGCCGATTTAGGCTTCCATAGCAGCACGCACTTTCTTCATGGCATTTTTTTCCAGCTGGCGAATTCGCTCAGCGGAAACACCATACTTATCAGCCAACTCATGCAATGTGGATTTCTCCTCACTGAGCCAGCGGGCCTGAATAATATCGCGGCTGCGATCATCCAGTTGTGCCATGGCACTGGCGAGGCTGGTCAAGTTGGTTTCCTGCCAGTTATCCCGCTCAAGCTGGGCGGCCGGATCAAAACTGCGGTCTTCCAGATAGTGAGCCGGAGCCTGCCAGGCGGTATCGTCATCGTCATCGACACCCGCATCAAAAGCCGCATCGTGTGCAGCCAGGCGGCCTTCCATTTCATGGACCTGGGTGACATCCACATTCAGGTCTTTGGCGACGGCCTTAGCTTCTGCATTGGTCAACCAGGCGAGTTTTTTCTTCTGACCGCGCAGGTTGAAGAATAATTTGCGCTGCGCCTTGGTGGTGGCAATTTTAACAATACGCCAGTTGCGCAGAATAAATTCGTGG
Source organism: Microbulbifer sp. MKSA007 (assembly GCA_032615215.1). Classification (NCBI taxonomy): domain Bacteria; kingdom Pseudomonadati; phylum Pseudomonadota; class Gammaproteobacteria; order Cellvibrionales; family Microbulbiferaceae; genus Microbulbifer; species Microbulbifer sp. MKSA007. Next base: position 21,883 of record CP128433.1, read on the forward strand.
ATTTCAGCTTTAATCCAATGTACCGCAAAGGATACCAGGCGCACTCCCTTTTCGGGATTGAAGCGTTTGACGGCCTTCATCAAACCGACATTACCTTCCTGAATCAGGTCGGCTTCATTGAGCCCGTAGCCGGAATAAGATTTGGCGATATGCACTACAAAGCGCAGGTGTGACATGACCAGCTGGCGTGCAGCATCGAGATTTTCGCGGTAATAGAGGTCTTCTGCCAGGTGCTTTTCCTGTTCAGCGGTCAGTACGTCAAAACCACTGACGGTCTGGATATAAGCTCCCAGGTTGGCGCCCGGAGACAGCGTATGCACTGGCTGTAGGCTGGTTCCCATTCAGGTCTCTCCTGTCATTATTAGTCGGCCGATATTACCGGCCGCTGCCGGCGGATACTGTATCCGGCGACAAGCTGGACTCAGTGTAGCACTTGCACGGGCAGATAAGAAAGCCCGCCAACAACTACCGTATTCTGTTGTATTTCGCGGAATTAGAGGGGCTTTTTACGCCTCAGGTTCCCTTTGCCAGAACACTTTACCCTTCTTGATCAGACTCACCGGTCAGCGGGGTTCTATCTTGCGAGTGTGTCGCGCTACCGCAAGCCAAGCCCCTAATAGGCCCAGCGAGGAGGCCCCCAAAGTTAATTGAAAGAAGTAACTGGCGCCCGGCCCTCTCAGTTCGAAGCTGCTGCCATAACTTGATGACAGACTCTCAACTGGCCCAGACAACATAGCCACACCACCTGTAAGCAACAGCCACGCCAACAACCCGCCAAATAGCCCATAACAAATGCCACTGTAAAGGAACGGCCGTCGCACAAACGCATTAGTGCCGCCAACGAGCTTTACTACCAGGATCTCCTCCCGACGACTTTCGATATGCAGTCGTATGGTATTGATCACCACCAATACCACTCCCAGCGCCAATAACAGGGCTAGACCTGCGGAGAGACGCTGTCCCAGTTCGGTGATCTGGGCGAGGCGCTGGACCCAGGCAAGATCCAAGACCACTGAATCCGTCAGTGCCTGGGCTCTCAGATTCTCCACCAAAGCCTGTAGTTTATCGCCGTCCTTCGCATCCCTTGGCCGCAGCAACAGCACTGCCGGCAGGGGGTTGGCATCCAGGCCAACCAATACATCCCCAAGCCCCGAGGCCTGTTCAAACTCTGCCAGGGCATCTTCCGGGGAGACATAAGTTACCTCCGCGATAGCGGGGTCACTGCGCAATTTGTCGGCCAGGGAATTAACCGCAGCCTGTCTCGCATCTTTGTGCAGAAAAACAGAAATTTGTGGCTGCCCATCCCAACCAGCCACCGCGCGCTGGAAATTCAACAGGCCCAATTGCAATGCCGCCGGCAGGGCCAGGGCAATAGCAATCACCAACGCCGTCATTGCACTGGCCATCGGTGCGCTAAAAAATCGACTGACAGAGTCGGCGGCCATCTCACGGTGATGCCCCAACCAGCTATTCCATCGATCGCCCAACCCTGTTTGTGCAACAACAGCGCCGGTGCTGCGCACACGTTTGTCTGCGGCAGGGTTGGCCTGCCGTTGCGCTTTAGCTTGGGTGTACTTCACGGCTCGGAACTCCGTCGTATATCAGTTGGCCAGCCTGTAGGGTCAATACCCGTCGGCGCATCCGTGCAATCAGTTCCAAGTCGTGGCTCGCCACCAGCACCGTAACTCCCACTGCGTTAAAGTCGGCGAATAACTGCATGATTTCCTGCGAGAGTGTTGGGTCCAGGTTGCCGGTGGGCTCATCGGCAACCAATATCGCGGGCTTGTTAACGACTGCGCGGGCAATCCCAACCCGCTGCTGCTCACCACCAGACAACATAATGGGATTTTGCTTTTCCTTGTGCAGCAAGCCGACCTTATCCAGGGCTGCGCGAACCCGACGCCCCACCTCGCGCTTATTGCAACCAGCAACAGACAAGGGCAGGGCAATATTGTCAAAAACGCTGCGGTCAAATAGCAGCTGGTGATTCTGGAAGACAATACCCAGATTGCGGCGGTAGTAGGGGATCTGGCCATTGCGCAGGCGGTTGAGATTCTGTCCGGCGACAAGAATACTGCCCTTAGTAGGGCGCTCAATCGCGGTCAGGAGTCTCAGTAAAGTACTTTTACCCGCACCGGAGTGACCGGTGAGAAATACCATATCGCCACGGGGGATTTCCAGGCTGACTCGCACCAGGGCATCCTGCCCCGATACGTAACGCTTGTTCACATTATCGAAAGTGATCACGGCTTCTGTTGTTCTTGTTATTTCCTAGGCGAATTATCAGGCCTTATCGCGGCCAAACAGGGCGGATACGAACTCACGAGCGCGGAATGGCTGTAGATCTTCCGCCTGCTCACCCACACCGATAAAACGCACCGGGATACCGAAACGACGAGCCAGGGCAAAGATAACGCCGCCTTTGGCAGTACCATCCAATTTGGTCAGCACCAAGCCAGTAACGCCGGCCGCCTCACGGAACTGAGAGGCCTGGTTAATCGCATTTTGGCCAGTGCCAGCATCCAGTACCAACAGCACCTCGTGGGGCGCACTGGGGTCCAATTTGCCCATCACCCGGCGCACCTTGGACAACTCCTCCATCAAGTTGGATTTGGTGTGCAGGCGCCCGGCGGTATCGGCAATTACCACATCGACGCCGCGCGCCTGGGCAGACTGAACCGCATCGAAAATAACTGACGCACTGTCAGCACCGGTATGCTGCGCTACAACCGGTACATCGTGGCGCTGCCCCCAAACCTGCAGCTGCTCAACTGCTGCGGCACGGAATGTATCACCGGCAGCCAACATCACCGACTTGCCTTCACCGAGAAAGCGGTGGGCCAGCTTGCCGATTGTTGTGGTTTTACCCACACCGTTTACGCCCACTACCAGAATGACGTAAGGCTTCTTGCTGATATCGATTTCCAGGGGAGCATCAACACTATCGAGTAAGTCAGCCAGCTCCTGCTGCAGTGCCTTGTAAAGTGCATCGCCATCGGCCAATTCCCGACGGGATACCCGTTCGGTCAGGCGCTCGACGATCTCGCTGGTAGCCTCAACTCCTACATCTGCCATTAACAGCTGTGTTTCAAGTTCTTCCAGCAGATCTTCATCGATTTCCTTGGCCCCGAGGAACAGGTTTCCCATCCCCTCGACAAACTGGTTGCTGGTGCGGCTGAGGCCGCGACGAATACGCGCAAAGAAACCCTCTTTCTTTTTGGCTTCCGGTTTCGGCTGCTCTTTGGCTCTGGGTTTTGGAGCTGGCTCGGGCTGAATCGGGGCTGGCTTTTCGGCTTCCTCTTTTACAGGCTCTGCTGCTACAGCCACCTGGGGGGCTTCGACAACGGCCTCCGGCTCGCCCGCCGCATCAGCATGCTGCGCCCAGCCGGCACTTTCCTCTTGGGGGACAGAAGCTGGGGCAGTGGGTTCATCGATAGGGGCCTTTGCCTCCTCCAGAGCGGAGGTTTCTCCCTGGGCAGACGACTTTTCCTCTATGTCTGAGGGCATTTTGTCCAGCGCCGAGGGCTCTTTATCTAGAGCTGAAGGCTCTTTCTCTAGCGCTGAAGGCTCTGGGCTCTGCGCCGATGATTCCTCTTCAGACGCAGCAGTGACCTCCGCCTGGGATTGCTGGGGCTCACTTTGTTCGGGCTTGCGCTTCTTCTTTTTGCGCAGGAAGTCAAAAATCATTCGTATGTCCGGATGTACCGCTTGCAGAAAGACGCTAATCTTAGCATCGCTAAGCCCCCAGTAGAGAGTTACCTTGGCCAGAAGTTCATCCCGAAAGCAAAGCCCGCAAAACCTTTCACAGTTACGCATCATTGGCGGACAGTGGCGCGGGCGAAAATTACAGTTTGCCCCAGTGGAGGGCTTGAGACCTACCGGCGACCGACTGCGGGAGGTTCTGTTTAACTGGCTGCAGTTCTACCTGCCCGACGCCCGCTGCCTGGACCTCTTTGCCGGTTCAGGAGCCCTGGGTCTGGAGGCGCTATCCCGAGGCGCCGGTTCGGTAGATTTTGTCGAGCTGAATACTCGCGCTGCGCGAACCCTGGCGGAACAGTTAAAACAGTTAAACGCCCGGGAAGCCAAAGTCCATAACTGTAGTGCAGAAGAGTTCCTCGGAAGTAATGGAAGTAAATACGACCTCGTATTTATCGATCCCCCTTTTGCTGACAATCTTTGGCAGGCAACTCTAGGCGCCCTGTCCGGCCATCTTTCGCAGGATGCATTAATCTATGTGGAAACACCGCGAGACACAGTGGTTGCATCCGTACCTGGCTGGGAACAGGAAAAAGAAAAACGTGCAGGACAGGTGTGTATGCGCTTGTTTCGCCGCGCCGGCCCATCGGTTTAGGGAAGAATAAAAAGATTCGGTTTTGACCTTAGCCGTAAATTGTTTACCATTCGCATCCCATTCGGCCCGCATTTAAGCCCTGGCGTATGAAAAAAGTCGTCTATCCCGGAACCTTCGATCCCATCACCAATGGTCACTTGGACTTGGTGGAGCGCGCATGCCGCTTGTTTGACCACGTTATCGTGGCTGTGGCTGCCAGCAACCGCAAAAACCCCTGTTCACCTTAGAGGAGCGGGTAGAACTTTCACAAAAAGTTCTCGGCCACCTGCCCAATGTCGAAGTCATTGGATTCGATATCCTGCTCGCCGACCTGGTGCGCCAGGTAGATGCTTATGGCGTACTGCGCGGTCTGCGCGCGGTGTCCGACTTTGAATACGAGTTCCAATTGGCCAATATGAACCGCCAGTTAGCGCCCAATATGGAAAGCCTGTTCCTGACACCGGCAGAACATTTGTCCTACATTTCATCCTCTTTAGTGCGTGAAATTGCCTCCCTGGGCGGCGATGTCACCAAGTTTGTTCCGGCTGCTGTACAAAGCGCGCTGGAAGAGAAATTTCGTTAAGCCGGAATCTGGCTATTTCTGATACACTCGAGCGGATTTATCCACAATCTGCGGAGTGTTACGTGCGCAACCTTCTCGCCGCCTTTGCACTGGTTCTGAGTCCCGCTTTCGCTTTTGCCGATGAACCACAACCGGAGTTTGATACCGGTCGCACAGCCGTTAAGTCCTCAACGGCCAACTTCTATATGGCAGTCACTGCCAACCCCCATGCCAGCCGGGCTGCCGAGCAGATTCTCGCCCTGGGCGGCAGCGCTGTGGATGCCGCCATTGCCGCTCAGATGGTATTGGGATTGGTAGAACCACAATCCTCCGGGATTGGTGGCGGAGCATTTATGCTCAGCTATGACGCTGCGGCAAAGAAGCTCAAGTACTACGACGGGCGCGAGACAGCCCCCTCTCAGGTAGACGAAAATTACTTTATCCGCGACAACAAGCCGCGTTCATTTTTTGAGTCTGTAATCGGCGGCTACTCGGTCGGCGTTCCCGGTGTTGTGCGAATGCTGGAAATGGCTCACGAGCGCGATGGCAAGTTACCCTGGGAGCAGTTATTTCAGCCGGCCATACACCTGGCCAAATCCGGCTTTCAGATCTCACCGCGCCTTCACCAGCTGTTACTGCGCATGCCGAAGGTGGCTGCTCGACCGGCAATTGCCAGCTACTTCTTCAACAGTGATGGCAAACCTCTGCCCGTGGGTCACAACTTGAAGAACCCAGCTTACGCGGAAACCCTGGAGGCAATTGCCCAGGGCGGTGCGGATGCCTTTTATCACGGCGACATTGCCAAGGCTATCGTAAAAGCTGTGCGCTATGACAGTGCCAACCCAGGGCTCCTGAGTCTCGAAGATATGGTTAGCTACCGGGCCAAGGAGCGCCAGCCCCTGTGTTCGGAGTTTCTCGAATATCGTGTGTGTGGTGCCGATGCCCCATCGTCCGGAGGTACCACGGTAGGCGGTATTCTGGGCATGCTGCAACAGTTCCCACTGGAGCGCTTCGAGCCTGGCAGTGATCTGCTCACCCACTTATTTATCGAAGCTTCGGAACTGGCATTTGCCGATCGCAACACCTACTCCGGTGATTCCGACTTTGTCCAAGTACCCAGTAAATCGCTGGTGTCCAGGGATTATTTGGCTCGCCGCGCGCAGTTAATCGACCCGGACTCCGCCACAGCTGCGACTCCGGGTACCCCAGCCGAACTCGGGGTGAAGCGGGTGATGGCCCAATCGCCAGAGCTGCCCAACACCAGTCATTTAGTGATTGTCGACCGCTACGGTAATGGCGTCAGTATGACGACCAGTATTGAAACCGGCTTCGGGTCGCGCCTGATGGTAAAGGGCTTCCTGCTCAACAACCAGCTCACCGATTTTTCCTTCACTCCAAAAAACAGTAGTGGGGAGCGGGTGGCCAACCGCATTCAAGCGCGCAAGAGACCACGCTCTTCCATGTCCCCCACCATCGTTTTCAACAAAGATGGCAGCATGCGCCTTCTGGTGGGTTCCCCCGGCGGCTCACGAATTATTGACTACACCGCGCGCACCATTCTCTACCATCTGGGCTTGAATATGCCGATTGCCGAAGCGATTTCTGCGGGAAATATCGGCGCTATTGGTAAGAGAGTCGAATTGGAGCCCGGCTTTTTCAGCCCCGATACTATCGAGAAACTCGAAGCCCGTGGACACGAGGTTGTCGAAAGGGGCCTCAACAGTGGTATCCATGCCATCGCTTTGCAAAATAACAAGCTGTACGGTGGAGCCGACCCCCGCCGCGAGGGCAGCGCAGTGGGCCGCTAAATGGCCCACCCTCGTGGTGATTAGCCTGCCCACTCACGCTCCCAAGCAAAAACCATTGATCCCCCGCCAACCCTGCCATTAACCGAGTCCACCTTAGTCCATACTTCTTTTTGCTTAATCGAGTAAGAGAGCTTGGCAAGTGAAAAAACCAAAAACCGAGTTGGGGGGACTCAGACTCCTACACAACCCGATAACCAACAAAGGCACAGCCTTTACTGCAGCAGAACGACAAAAATTTGGTCTCACAGGCTTAATTCCAGATGCGGTTGAAACCATAGAAACCCAAGTAGAACGGGTAATGATGCAGTTGAGTCACAAGCATTCAGACATTGATCGCTTTGTTTACCTCACTGGGCTATTGGACACCAATGAAACGCTTTTCTACCGCGTGGTTATGTCCGACCCAGAGCGCTTTTTACCTATTATTTATGACCCTACCATCGGTGAAGCTTGCGTTAAATTTAGCCATATCATACGCCGGGTTAGGGGCGTTTACCTTTGCACTAACCACCGGGGCAAAGTCGCCGAATACCTGCACCATTGGCCGGATCAGGAAATCCGTTTTATCTGCGTAACTAACGGTGGACGAATTCTAGGACTGGGCGATATCGGAGCCAATGGCATGGCCATTCCCATTGGAAAATTACAGCTATATACCGTGGCGGCAGCTATACCACCAGAACATTTACTGCCGCTCTTTTTAGATGCGGGGACGAATAACGAGGCTATTCTCAGTGACCCCTTATATATCGGCTTACGAGAAAAACGTCCCACCAGTGAAGTCCTATATCCCTTTGTCGATGAGTTTGTTGCTGCTGTTCAGGAGCAATATCCCAACTGTTGTTTGCACTTCGAGGACTGGACTGGCAGTGATGCTGTACACCTGCTGAAACGCTACCGGGACAAAGCTTGCTGTTATAACGATGATATTCAGGGAACCGCCGGAATAGTTCTCGCAGGCATGCTCAATGCACTGAAAATCAAAGGTAGTACGCTAAAAAATGAGCGAATATTTTTTGCCGGAGCAGGGTCGGCAGGCATAGGTATAGCTGACTTACTCGTCAGTAAAATGATCGAGGATGGGCTAAATGAAAAAGATGCCCGAGCTAGAATTATTATGTTTGACCAAAATGGCCTATTGGTTAAAGGTCGGACAGATTTATATGATTTTCAGCAACCCTATGCGCATGATTTACCCCCTACCAATGACCTGTTTACCGCTGTAAATACACATAAGCCAACTACTCTTATCGGCGTCAGTACTGTTGGGCAGCTATTTACGCGGCAAGTAGTAGAGACTATGGCAAAACTTAATCAAAAACCAATAATTTTTGCCTTATCCAATCCAACCGAGCACGCTGAATGTACAGCGGAGCAAGCTTATCAGTGGTCTCAAGGCACAGCTATTTACGCTGCTGGAGTTCAGTTTCCAAATTACAACTTTAATGGGAAAAATTATTTACCTGGACAGGCAAATAATTTCTACATCTTCCCTGCAGTTGCTCTTGCAATCTATGCGACCAAAGCAAAAAGAATCCCAGATGAGCTATTTATAGAGGCGGCTATTGGTGTTGCAGAACAGGTCGCAAACGAACTTCTTGATCAAGGCTGCTTATTTCCACCACAAGCGGACATACTTAAAGTGTCATTGCACACTGCTGTCAGGGTAAGTGAAAAAATATTCAAGCTTGGTCTGGCCGAAATACAAGAGCCCAAGAATCTATATAAATTCATTGAAGAGTTAAGCTATAAAGCAGAATATAGGACATTCACATAAGCTTCATATTTTACTCTAAAGTGCAACCACCAATTTATTAATGGATTTTTTAGTATACCTGCCTACCTTTATAGTAGGTATTTAACACTCTAACTTTATCAATTTCAGCTGATTTTATTTTCAATAAATTTCCATCCAGAACGATAAAATCAGCCCACTTTCCCACCTCTAAGCTTCCTACTTCATTCTCCAGATGAATAGCATAAGCCCCCCTAATTGTGAGCAACCTTATCATAAGGTCAACTGGAACCTTATGCTTAGCTCCTGTGTGTATAATGGAAATCGGATCTCGTATCACATTTAGGCTATTCATCTGCCCTTCTAGCTTCCCATCACCTGCAAAAAATAAAATTTTACCCCCCATATAAGAACCTGTGCCTTCTGTTAATTTATCGACATTAAAGGTTGGCAACTTACCCTCATAAACAATTGCTGCCGCATTATTTTTCTCCAACAAATCAACCAGTAAGAATTCTGGAATATTTGATACGATATTACGGACCCCCTGAAACTCCGCATTAATTAACTTTTCAACTTGGCCCCTTAATATGCCACTTTCATAACTCCCTTCAGGAAGGCTAAAATGCACCTGAAACTTATATAAATTTGCCTGATGAAAAAGATCGACAAGCCATGCAGAAGTATCTTTTACACTTTCTCCCAGCTCGTCTTGAATTAGATAATTATAATTTGAAATAGAGTCTGGAATTACGAAACTAATAGCAATCACTTTAAAATCATCTGAAGAAATTTTATCCGCATAATTCCTAAGGGATATAAATCGATCAGAAGGCATGTTCATAGGAACCGTTAAAAACGCTCTAATACGAACATCACGATTTTCCAAAGAATTTGATTTTTTAAATTTTTCAGCTTTATTTTCACTTTCAAAAAAAGGAATATGAAATGAATGTAAAGTCGTGACCCCCATGGAAAGGGCTACATCCTTTAGCTCACTGAGATTATGAAACTCTTTGCTCACCTTGTCTTCAGGAATTAGACTACTAAAAACACTTACTGCTCCCCTACCTTGAAATAGGCCAATAGGAATTCCATCATCACTTCTTTTAATAAAATTCTCAGTCGAACTATTGGTGCTCATATCTATTCCAGCCGCCGCTATAGCTTCAGAATTAGTCCACACATATGAGTGATCCGCTGAGAACATAATAATTGGTACTAGATCATTAATCTGATCAAGCATTGCTTTATGGGGCTCGTCGTCACCAAATACTTCCATTTTCCAGCCACGGCCGACGACAATTTGGGCCTCAGGATTATTGAGAATGTAATCTTGAATCTTATTTTGATAGGCTTCAACTGATTGAAACAGAGACAAATCCAGACCGCTATAATCGGTATTGTTTGAAATTGACTGGATGAAACCGGGAAGTACTAACCTTCCTTTCAAATCATTAACCTGAGTGTGAACTCCGACATACCTATTCACTCCATTTTCATTCCCCAAATAGACTATGCGCCCATCGCGAATTGCCATTGCCGAGGCAATACTACGGGCCGGGTCGACGGTATAGATATACGCATTCCTTAAAACGTGCTGGGCGGGTTCAACACTGGCGGCCGGCAAGGGGATTCAGCTCGTTCACAAGCAATTAACAATAGTGAAATGAGCAGGCAGGCCAGACGCATAGGGACTCCTCACAGTTTTCCGTAATTCCCCGGGACTCGGGTCTTATCAGGAAAAGTGTAGAAAGCTCGGACACATTTGTGTGCCTAACCTCGAGACCACAACCAGTGATACCCAAATGACCCACTGGTGCAGGGACCCAGACCGCACTCGAGGAGAACCGCGACTAAATTGGCCAACACGACAGTGAAGAAAGAGATGGCAATGCACTTTTCAATCAAAGTTAACTCTCTAGTGGCAAAACTTCGTCGCTTAAAGCCAAACATTAATGCAACGCCACAGTAGATCAGTAAGACAAAGAAAATCAGTGCAGACCAAGTGTATAAATGCAAGCCCAAGACTGGGCTGCCAAACCCTGGATCGCCAGGGGTGATATGCAGCAATACCTGCCTTACAGCAGCAGCCAGACCGGCTAGACACGAAAGAATAACAACGCCGTAATGCCCTGCACGAATACTAAAGCGCAGGTTCAACATCAATCCCATGCCAATCATGGCAAAGGCAACACGTTGTAAGAGACAGAGAGGGCAGGGGTGTTGGTGGGATGCCAACTCCATGATCAAGGCAATCCATAGGATTATGCTTACCGCTAACAGCGCCAAGCTATCCAGCCTTCTGACCATAAACACCATCATGGGCACGGCCCCTAGAAAGACAGCGACAGTGCTCGCGTCATATGATATCCACACCACGTAATGAAGATCAGCAAGGTCAACAACCACCAGCCCATTGCAGAGCGGCGACGACCATTCCAAACGGCCCAAATCGACAGGGTGACCGTAAGAAAAGGCAATATCATGACCACTAAGCAGCTCCTTATCGACAATACGATGATATTAGTATTGTCTAAAGCTGCCAGAAGGATGCGATTTAACGTTGGCAGCTAGAGCAGAAAAAGGTATTTCTCTGGCCCAAAACCATATCTTTGACTGCTCGGCCGCAAGAGGGACAGGACTCACCCGCACGGCCATAAACATTTAGCTGTTGGGCGAAATAGCCAGGTTTTCCATCACCGCCAATAAAGTCCCGCAAGGTAGTCCCACCTTGGGCGATTGCCTGACTGAGAACCTGCTTTATGGACTCAGCCAAGCGCTGGTGTCGGGCTTTGGAAATAGAACCGGCCTGTCGATCTGGGCGAATGCCCGCCAGAAAAAGAGATTCACTGGCGTAAATATTACCCACCCCCACAACGATACGGCCATCCATGATGAAGGTTTTGACCGATTGCTTACGTTTGCGCGAGGTTTCAAACAGATACTCACCACTAAATTCTTCCGAGAGAGGCTCTGGGCCCAGATGGCTGAGTAAGTCGTGGGCCAGTGGGTCCGCCACTGTCCACAGTAGGGCACCAAAGCGGCGCGGGTCGCGGTAACGCAGTGTGAGACCACTATCCAGGCGCCAGTCGATATGATCATGCTTTTCCGGTGCCTGTGCAGCCTCGACCATACGCAGGCTGCCAGACATTCCCAGGTGCCAAATAGCGCAGCCCTTGTCAGTATGTACCAGTAGGTATTTAGCCCGACGCTCCAGTTTCAGTATCCGGGCATTGCGGACACGGCGCTCAAAGTCTGCTTCCACGGGCCAGCGCAACTGATGCTGGCGCACTTTTGCGGAGCGAATTTTATGCCCCTCCAGGTGAGGTTGCAGGCCTCTGAGAGTGGTTTCTACTTCTGGGAGCTCTGGCATCGTCTGGAGTTACCCTGTGTAAACTGGCTGCTCAATTTCCAATACGCACAAAAAAGCCCGGTTAAAACCGGGCTTTCTGTACAGTAGCGGTAGGCAATTACTTAATTTTGCCTTCCTTGTACATTACATGCTTGCGTACAACGGGATCGTACTTTTTGATCTCCATTTTCTCAGGCATGTTGCGCTTGTTTTTGGTAGTGGTGTAGAAGTGGCCAGTACCGGCGCTGGAATTCAGACGAATCTTCTCACGCATTGCTCTATCTCCAATCTATTAGCTGGGCTACAGCCGTTACACTTTTTCGCCGCGGGCGCGCAGCTCAGTCAGGACAGCGTCGATACCTTTCTTATCGATAACGCGCATGCCTTTCGCGGAAACACGCAGCTTCACAAAACGCTTCTCGGATTCAACCCAGAAACGGTGGCTGTGCAGGTTCGGCACGAAGCGACGCTTGGTGCGGTTCTTAGCGTGGGATACATTGTTTCCGGTGACCGGACGCTTACCGGTTACCTGACATACCTTGGACATCTGTTGGCCTCTTCAAAACGCTTGTGCCCGCATGGCGCCAATCCTGAAGAGGAAAAGGTAGTGCGGGAACATAAAAATCGGGATTCTAATCCGGTTCCTGGATGGCGGCGGAACCTGTGCAGAATCTGGCCCGGCCGCAAAGAGCGGCGTTTTATACCAAAAGAGCCCGTAGGGAGCAAGTTTTGTACAACATTTCAACGCCGGGAACGACACCTTTACATCAATCCCTGCTCTGCAAAGGATAGCGCCTTGCCCTCACCGACGATCAAATGGTCCAGAACCTTGATATCCACCAGCTCTAGTGCCTGGGTCAACCGCTCGGTAATCCAGATATCTGCCTGGCTGGGCTCACTGACACCAGAAGGGTGGTTGTGCGCCAAAATAACCGCCGCAGCCCCCTTCAACAGCGCTTGCTGTACTACTTCGCGCGGGTAGACATTCGCTGCATTCAGAGTCCCCTCGAACAGCTCCTCAAAAGCGATCACCCGGTGTTGATTATCCAGGTAGAGGCAGCAGAACACTTCCCTGCGCCGGTGCCTGAGCTGGATTGCCAGGTAATCCCTGACCGCCCCGGGACTGCACAGTGCGCTGCCGTGCTGTATCGTCTCCGCCAAGTGCCGCTTGGCCATTTCCAGCGCCGCTTGCAACTGAGCAAACTTGGCGTCGCCGAGCCCTCGCGCGCGGCAAAAGTCATCTCGCTCGGCCTCTAATAGGGGGCGCAAGCCACCAAAGTCATTGAGTAGTCCCCTGGCCAGATCCACTGCTGAGAGGCCAGGTAGCCCCACGCGCAGAAAAATTGCCAACAACTCTGCATCCGACAGGGCTTCAGCCCCTCTCTCCAACAGCTTTTCCCGAGGCCTCTCACCTGCCGGCCAGTCCTTTATTTTCATTTGTAGCCCAGTTAGTCAGTGTCTTATCTATCGCACATCTACTGAACACCTTTTCCATGCTGCCCTTGTGAGGCGCTACTGCAGTCTTATAAGAAACGACACAGAAATGCTAATCTTACCGGCTCGCACCAAATCGGAAACAGCATTTATGTCCTCTCTGGCCGACAAACGCATACTTTTAGGTATCAGCGGTGGAATTGCCGCCTATAAGAGTGCCGACCTGGTTCGCCGGCTCAAAGAGCGCGGTGCCGATGTCCGAGTGGTAATGAGCGCCGGAGCACAGGAGTTTGTGCAGCCACTGACCTTTCAGGCGCTATCCGGTAATCCGGTGCATACAGACTTGCTGGATCCCTCGGCAGAAGCCGCCATGGGTCATATCGAACTGGCGAAATGGGCTGACCTTATCCTGATTGCTCCAGCCAGTGCCCAGGTAATGGCAAAGTTGGCTGCCGGTATGGCTGATGACCTCCTAACTACCCTTTGTTTGGCCAGCGAAGCCCCCCTGGCCCTGGCACCAGCCATGAACCAGGCCATGTGGCGCCACGCAGCTACCTCAGCCAATGCTCAGACCCTAAAGGAGCGCGGAGTCATATTCTGGGGCCCGGGCGCTGGTAGCCAGGCCTGTGGCGACGTGGGCCCCGGCCGTATGTTGGAACCAGAAAACCTGGCGGAACACACTGAGTCCCTGTTTCGCACAAGCCACTCACTGCAGGACCGCAAAGTAGTAATCACTGCCGGCCCTACCAGGGAAGCCATCGACCCGGTGAGATTCCTCAGCAACCACAGCTCTGGAAAAATGGGCTTCGCCCTGGCCGCAGCGGCGCAGAGTGCCGGTGCCGAAGTGACGTTGATTGCCGGCCCCGTAAATTTGGATACGCCGCCAAAGGTCAATCGTATCGATGTTATCAGCGCCCAGGATATGTATGAGGCCGCCAAAAGTGCCGCCGATCACTGCGATATCTTTATCAGTGCAGCAGCCGTTGCTGATTTCCGTCCGGCCCAAGTCGCTGAGCAGAAAATCAAAAAGAAAGACGGGCAAGATGATGATGCAATTGCCCTCATCAAAAATCCCGATATTGTTGCAGCCATAGCCACGCGTACTGAGCTGCGGCCGTTCACTATCGGGTTCGCCGCAGAGACAGAACAGGTTCTCGCCCACGCCCAGAGCAAGCTGCAGCGGAAAAACCTCGATATGATCATTGCCAACGATGTGAGCCAACCGGACTCGGGATTTAACAGCGATCACAACGCTGTCACTGTGATAGATGCGGATGGTCAGAGCCGACTGGCTCCCGCATTGAAGACCGACCTAGCCCGACAACTCATTGAACTCATCGCCTCCAAGGCTCAGTGACAAAATTTACGCTCAAATCAGGGATATCTGTGGGCTCCAACAACAAAAAGAAACCAGGCGGTACCATGCAGAAAGGGTTATTTTTACCGTTATTATTAGTAGTTGTCGCTTGGCTGGGCGGTGCCTATCTGTTAATCCAGTATCTTGTAATACCCCACAATTACTCGCAGATTGAGCTAGCCGCCAAGCAAAAAACTGCCGAACTAGCTGAAGTCGTGCAGTCTTACGTCGCAGACTATTCGAAGCGCCTGCAGGCCCTTGGATCAAGGAAGCTCCCTGCAGCAACACTGATTGAATCTACCAAATTACCTGAGCAGGTATCCCTCCAGGCCTTTTCTTCCGAACAGGTTCGAGTGGGCTCAGGGCAAAATCCCTCCCTGAACTTTGCCTTGGTCGATCTGTTAAAGCGCAGTCAGGAAACACCTGAGCAACCGATGGAAGTACTGCGTACAGGTGTGGAAAATAGCTGGCAACTTCATAGTGTTATCAACCTGGAAAATGAACAACTACTGGCTACCCAACCCTTTTCCGTGCTGGAAAACATTTTAAAAAGTCTGGGCGGTGGTCATGGACAAGTTCAGTTAATGCAGAAGTTTCCCGATGCCCACCGACAAACTCTGTGGCGCGCAGGCACAGGAAAAGGCCACAACACTATAGAGCAACTTGAGGACAGCTATTTAAGCCTCCACTTCAGTCCCTCCGAAACCTTTGTCGAACAGCACAGTCTGCCCACATCCTGGATTTATATCGGAGCCGGCATTGGAATATTGGTGAGCCTATTCGCCCTACTGAAGTTCCTACCTCGCGATTCGAGAGCCCCATGGGAAAGAAGTAAGGATGCTAGTGGCAGCGAGCTTAATAAGGCGCACCCACAAGCCTCTGATGGAGGAACTACACAGGCTCCCAATACAGATTTTCTGCCGCAGAGCTTGGCCTCAGCACCCAGTATCTCGGACTCTGATTCAGAGAACTCAGAGTCCGAAGAAAAAGAAAATAGTTCAAAGGACTTGCCAGAAAGTGACGATGACAAGCCCGAGCTGCCTCTGACCTCTGAGTATCCCCAGCATGTTTTCCGCGCCTACGATATCCGTGGAATCGCCGGGCAGGAAATCAACGAACCTTTTGCCTATCAACTAGGCAGAGCGCTCGGCACCCTGGCACAGCACGCTGGAGAACATCTCTTACTAGTTGGCCGAGATGGACGCAATAGCAGTGAGACACTTAGCCAGTGCCTGATTGAGGGAATTCTAGATAGTGGCTGCAACTCTATTAATCTCGGCCTGATTCCATCACCACTTCTCTATTACGCTTGTGCGAAAGGAAAAAATACCAGTAGTGGGGTCATTGTTACCGCAAGCCACAACCCTGCGGAATACAACGGCTTTAAGATCGTACTGAAAGGTCGCGCCCTGGCGGAAGACAAACTGCAGGGGCTCTACCAGTTGATGAAAAAAGGCCCATTCAAAAGTGGGGAAGGCGCCAATCGGGAGCAAGAAATCACCGATAAATATATCGATGAAGTTTTCAATAATGTCGCCCTCGCCGGGCAACCGCACTTGGTTATCGATGCTGGCAATGGCGCCACCTCTAACCTGGCTCCCCGCCTCTTTGAGCAGCTCGGCTGTGCTGTAACACCGATCTATTGTGAGGTGGATGGCAACTTCCCCAATCACGCACCGGACCCCTCCAGACCAGAAAACCTCGAAGCCTTGACTGAAAAGGTTCTGGCTACAGGAGCAGATCTGGGCGTGGCCCTGGATGGTGATGGTGATCGTGTTACCCTGATTTCAAGCAGCGGCCGTATCGCTTGGGCAGACCAACTGGTTATGTTGCTGGCAAGGGATATCCTTGCGCGCAATCCAGGAGAAAATATTGTCTTCGACGTTAAGAGCAGTCGCAGTTTATCCCAGCTAATCAGCCAGTATGGGGGCCGCCCCATTATGTGGAAGACCGGACACTCGCCCATGAAAGCCAAGATGTTGGAGACCAAAGCCATTTTGGGCGGCGAGCTTTCTGGACATATCTTTATTAAGGACCGCTGGTTTGGTTTCGACGATGGTATCTACGCTGCTGCGCGGGTACTAGAAATTATGGCACTACGCGAACAAAGTCTTGATGAACTCCTCGACACCTTGCCGAAAATGCACAGCACCCCTGAGATCCTGCTACCAGTAGAGGAAACTGAGAAGTTTTCACTGATAGACCAGCTGCGCGATAAGGGGAATTTTGGCAATGCCGATATCAATACTATCGACGGCCTGCGCATAGAGTTTCCCGATGGCTGGGGGCTTGTACGTGCCTCCAATACCACTAGCGCACTAACCCTGCGCTTTGAGGCTGAAAATGAACAGGCCCTGGAGCGCATCCGTACTGAGGTGATGGGACAGCTCAGAAAGATTGCTCCCGCAATTACTGTACCCGACTGGCAGCTGCTCGATTAAGATAAAACGGCGGAATAGACTGCGCCGCCATCGGGCCACTGCCCCTATTGCTTAGAAAACAATCCACCACATTTGCTTTAAATCGTTGGCGACTCAAGTCAGGCCCCCAAACCTGATTGCCTGTCGCCCTGTGTAAGGAACTGCCCATGTCCCTAGATCTAAACTCTGCGCTGAAAAGTGCCCAGGTCCTCAATGAAGCACTGCCCTATATCCAGCGCTTTACAGGCAAAACTATTGTGGTCAAGTTCGGTGGCAACGCCATGGTGGATGAGCAACTACAAAACAGTTTCGCGCGAGACATTATCCTGATGAAGCTGGTAGGTATGAACCCAGTGGTAGTGCACGGTGGCGGACCTCAAATCGGGCAGCTGCTAAATAAGCTCAGTATTGAGTCCCGCTTCGTAGACGGAATGAGAGTCACCGATAGCGAAACCATGGATGTTGTGGAGATGGTGTTAGGGGGTACCGTCAACAAACAGATCGTCAATTTGATTAACAAAAATGGGGGCCGCGCGGTAGGTATCACCGGTAAAGACGGATTACTGGTTAAAGCGCGAAAGTTGACCCGAAAAAATGAGAGCGCGGGACTACATGCCTCTGAAATCATTGATATTGGCCAGGTTGGGGAAGTCGAGAAAGTTAATATTGATGTGATCAATATGCTGGTCCACAGTGACTTTATCCCGGTTATCGCGCCCATTGGAGTCGACGGCAATGGGGTTTCTTACAATATTAATGCCGATCTCGTCGCTGGGAAAATCGCCGAAGAATTGAAAGCAGAAAAACTGATGTTGCTCACCAATGTCGCCGGCCTGCAGGATAAGGAGGGAGAGGTTCTCACCGGACTGACTACCAATGAAGTAGAGGGCTTAATTCAGGATGGCACCATCTATGGCGGCATGCTGCCAAAAATCACCTGCGCTCTGGACGCTGTTCAGGATGGGGTAAATTCCGCTCACATCATCGACGGCCGTGTGCCCCACGCCATATTGCTCGAAATATTTACAGATCGAGGCGTGGGTACCCTGATTACCAACATCGAAGCGCAAACTGTGGACCACTAGCCCCTTGGCAATTGAAGACAGCCCGGCGAATCGGTAGGATTCCGCCGCCGTCAAAATAAGACGACAAGAGCAAAACTAAATTCCGCCCCCAAGCGGACCAAAGGCAGTCAATGAGCAGCGAAAAAATCAATCGGCGTCAACAAATCCTGGAAGCTCTAGCACATATGCTGGAAGTCAGTCCCGGCGCACGTATTACAACAGCAGCACTGGCCAAGGAAGTTGGTTTCTCTGAAGCCGCGCTATATCGTCACTTCCCCAGTAAATCCAAGATGTTTGAAGGGCTGATCGAATTTATTGAGGAGACCATTTTCAGCCGTATCGCAATGATCCTGCAGGAGGAGCCCTCGGCTCTCAATCGCTGCCAGAAAATTCTGCAGCTCCTGCTAGCTTTCTGTGAGCGCAACCCAGGAATCACTCGCCTACTCACAGGCGACGCGCTTACCGGTGAAACTGAAAGGCTACATGGACGAATCCTGCAGTTGTTTGATCGACTGGAAACTCAAATTAGACAGATCTTGCGCGAAGCCGAGTTGCGCGAACACCTGCGCCCGACTCTTCCTCTCGGTGGTGCTGCCAACCTGCTTTTGGCGAGCGCGGAGGGGCGTATCGTCCAATACGTGCGCAGCGGTTTTAAGCGTAAGCCTACAGAGTACTGGGCAGAACAGTGGCCCGTATTAACGGCTGGTTTCTTCCGTGAGACAGTGGCTGCAGCCAGATAACCATTTCCTCATGAGGGCTGTTTAGCGGTAGCCCTCCGAAATTATTCAGGCATTGAGAAATTAGCTAGCTCTCAGCATTAAGTTCGGTATAGCGGGCTACCGCCTTATCAAAATCAACCCCTATGGTATCCGCTTCAGCCGCACGCCGGCTGAGGCGCTCCTCAAGCACTTCCATTTCTTTTTGTAGATCTGCAATTCTCTGCAACAATTCGGGAGCCACCTCACGGCCGCCCCGCTGCGTGCGCGCAGCAGAGGCTTCTTCCTGGGCAATTTGCCGGCGTAGACTGCTGATATTTGACCGCATGATAGCCATATCCTGCTCTACGACAGCCAACTTGCGCGACCGAGCACTCTCAATATCCGCAATACTGTTATAGCGCTTGAGCAACTTACGATCCGCCTCACGCTGGGCCTCCAACTTAAGCTGGGCCTGGTACTCTTCAGGACTGAGCTGCGGTGCGATTACTTCAACTACACGACCGGTAAGAGTGAGAATCTCATATCCATTTGGAACAAATTCCGGTGGAATAGCATCGTTGATCACCAGGACTCCCTGGTGATCAGTGTATCGATACAAAACCCGGCTATTGTTACCATAAGCCTCTACAGCCAACATCAAAAGGGTGCTGACCAATAGAGGTACTAAAGGGGCGATTCGCATCGCTCTTCTCTCTGAATTAACCGGCCCACAGCTAGGGGGGCAATATTTATTGACCCGCGACACCGTAGCGCTGCCGGTAGTCCACAATTTTCTGCAGAGTATCGCTATCATTCGACTCCTGCTCGAGAAAGCTGATCACATCGTCTAACTGCACGATGCCGACCACAGGAATATTGTACTGTCTCTCAACTTGCTGAATAGCGGAGAATTCACAATCTTCACTAGCCTTTTCCTGGCGGTTGAGACCAATCACAACTCCCGCTGCTTCTGCGCCATGAGATTCGATAATTTGCATCACTTCGCGTACGGCTGTGCCCGCAGTAATAACATCATCGATAATCAAAACCTTGCCATTAAGCGGCGCACCCACTAAGGTTCCGCCTTCACCGTGATCCTTGGCTTCTTTTCGGTTGTAACAGAAAGGCTTATCGATCCCCTTTTGGGCTAGAGCCACAGCAGTCACCGCACCCAGCGGGATACCTTTGTAGGCCGGTCCAAAAATGACATCGAACTCCACTCCCGAAGCGATTATCGCCTCGGCATAGGCCTGCCCCAGCGCTGCCAGTGCAGCACCGGTGTGGAAACGGCCGGCATTGAAAAAGTAGGGGCTTTGACGGCCCGACTTCAATGTGAAGTCGCCGAAACACAAAACCTGATGATCCAGGGCAAGTTGGATAAAATCGCGCTGATATTGCTGCATGGAAAATTGTTAACTATTGGCTAAGGTGAAGGGAGACCTCCCCGTAGCATTCCCGGGGGTAGGCATGCATATAATGTTTCTAATGATACACAGTCCGCTGGTAAGGGGCTAATAATGCGAATAGTAAGCTTGTCGGTAGACGGCGTTCATCAGGCCGCCCAACGCGGTCTCTACGATTGGTTGGCGGAGCAGGACGCAGATATTATCTGCCTTCAGGATCTGCGCTCTCTCGAGCCTGAATTGGACCACCCAATATTTCACCCCGACGGTTATTACAGTTACTTTTTCGACTCGGGAACCCCCACGAAAATGGTGTGGCTATCTACACCCGCAGCCAGCCCAAAGCCATCATATTCGGCATGGGCTTCGCCAATGGTGAAGATATGTACGGCCGCTATCTACAGGCGGATTTCGAGCGACTGAGCGTTGGCTCTCTGCTCGCGCCAGTCGCCTCCGATGAGACGTCGTTAGAGAAAAAAGTCCAATTCTTTGAGGACATGCAGGCGCACTTGCTAAAAATAAGCCGCAAACGCCGCGACTTTATTTTCTGTGGTAACTGGGGCATGGCTCACCGTCGTGCAGACGTACAGAATTGGCAGGATCATCAGGATTCTCCCGGCTTTATGCGTCACGAACAGCGCTGGCTGGACCAACTGTTTAATGATGTTGGCTATGTCGATGCTTTTCGCCGTGTAGTAAAAGATACCGACGAATTTAGCTGGTGGCCCA
Source organism: Microbulbifer sp. MKSA007 (assembly GCA_032615215.1). Classification (NCBI taxonomy): domain Bacteria; kingdom Pseudomonadati; phylum Pseudomonadota; class Gammaproteobacteria; order Cellvibrionales; family Microbulbiferaceae; genus Microbulbifer; species Microbulbifer sp. MKSA007. The sequence continues at coordinate 42,778 of CP128433.1, forward strand.
GCGGTACTGTCGGAGAAGGAGATGGCTGGCGTACTGATATGCAGATCGTCTCTCACGGTCTGAAAAATCGCATTGAGTACGGTGCAATCAATAAGAATGTGAAATTCTCCAGCCACTTGCCGGTCATCATGGACTACGAAATCGAAGTCTGAATCACACGGAGTTCCGGCCCCTTCCCTATTGAGAGAGGGCCGGATACAAACCAAGGGGCGGCAGCTTTACTCGTCCAGCGCCCGCTTTTGCAAAGCGATCAATTCATCGATACCCGCCTTGCCCAACCCCAGCATCTGCGCAAACTGCTTTTCAGTAAATGGCTCACCCTCTGCAGTGCCTTGAACCTCGATCATGCCGCCATCTTCGGCCATCACCAAATTCATATCGGTATCCGCTGAACTGTCTTCCGGGTAATCCAGGTCCAGTAGCGGCTCCCCCTCATAAATTCCCACTGATACCGCTGCTACCATATTCTTGAGCGGATCATCGGCAATGATTTTTTCTCTCTGCATATGACGTAGGGCATCAACCAACGCCACACAGGCACCTGTGATTGCTGCGGTCCGGGTACCGCCATCGGCCTGGATAACATCGCAATCGACGGTGATTTGATTCTCACCCAGCTTCTCCAGGTCTACCGCTGCCCGCAGTGAGCGCCCGATCAAGCGCTGAATTTCCACGGTGCGCCCACTCTGCTTGCCCTTGGCCGCTTCCCTGGGCATACGAGAGCCTGTGGAGCGTGGCAGCATGCCGTACTCTGCAGTAATCCAACCGCTGCCCTGGCCGCGTAAAAACCTTGGGACTTCACTGGATAGAGAGGCATTACACAAAACCTTGGTATCACCAAACTCCACCAACACAGACCCCTCCGCATGACGGGTATAGTTGCGGGTAATTTTTACCGGGCGCAATTGCGCAGGGGCGCGGCCACTGGGACGCTGCATAGTCCACCTCAAATATTGAATGAAAGCCCCGCATTATATACCCCAGCATGGCGATCCAAACGCTGTGTTATTATGCCGGGCCGATTAATACGCCTGTAGGGGATCAGCTATGGCCAGTCAACGGGAACAGAACAAAGTGCGCAGCATGACAGCCTTTGGACGCGCCGAGGCCAATTACGCAAACGGCACTGCTATCTGGGAACTGCGCTCGGTCAACCATCGCTACCTGGAACCACATTTCCGTTTGCCCGAAGCGGCTCGCGCCATGGAAACACAACTGCGTGATACGCTGCGCAAGACGCTGTCCCGCGGCAAAATTGAACTGACCCTGAGCCTGAAGACCAATAGCGCCGAAGATACTGGGCTGGAAATCAATCAACCCCTCGCCCAGGCGCTGATTCAAGCAGCAAAACAGGTAGCGGGTGGCGAGGATGTTCAACCACTCAATCCCTTGCAAATTCTCCAGTGGCCCGGTGTTATCAGTGAACCTGAAGCAGATACCGATAAACAGACGGCAACGATATTAGAGGCTTTTCGCGAGGCACTGGGACAGCTGCGCGCAAACCGTGAACGCGAAGGCGCTGAGCTAGCCAAGTTTATTGAGGCCCGACTCAAGGGAATCGAAGAGCAGGTAGCCAATGTTCGAGAACTGCTTCCCCAGATTCTTGAAGCACAGCGAGACAAGCTGCGCAGCCGCCTGGAAGAGTTGCAGGTGGAGCTGGACAAGGACCGGCTCGAGCAGGAGATCGTCCTGTTGGCCCAGAAGGCTGATGTGGATGAAGAGCTCGACCGCCTCAGTGCGCACACTTCTGAAACACGTCGGGTTTTAGCCGGCGGTGGATCAATCGGCCGGCGGCTGGATTTCCTGATGCAGGAGTTTAATCGCGAAGCCAACACCCTCTCCTCAAAGTCTGTGGTTACCGACACAACCCAAGCTGCGGTAGAGCTCAAAGTATTGATCGAGCAGATGCGCGAGCAAGTACAAAACATCGAGTAATCCTCTGGGGCATTCTCACCGAGACTGCGGATGCCCCTCTACCACCAGACAGGGGGATTTGTGATAGCTCACCTTTTAAGGAATATTTATGCGACAAAACCTGAAGTGGGTCGGCGCTATTTTTTTAGTGCTTGCTGCAATTGAAATTATTAATATTCTTAGCGGCCGATCGCTTAATTACTTTGGTATTGTTCCCCGCTCAATCAACCACCTCCCCCATATCTTTTCTGCACCATTACTGCATGGAAATAGCTGGCATTTCTTCTCGAACATATTCACTCTGTGCATCTTCAGTTTCTTAGTGCTGCAGTACGGGGTAAAAACTTACCTTAAAGTGACCCTGTTCATTGTGATCACCACCGGACTGGCCGTTTGGCTTTTTGCTGGCAGGGGCAATCATTTGGGAGCTAGCTCAGTTATCTATGGCTATTTCGGCTTTTTGCTTCTTGCGGGATTTATCAGTAGGAAATTTAGCCGTTTATTAATATCTATTGTGGTAGCCGTCCTTTATGGAGGGCTTATTTTCGGTGTCTTGCCACGGGGTGGTTTTATCTCCTGGGAGTCCCACCTATTTGGATTTATCTTTGGGTTGCTGGCTGCAAAGCTGTGGGCCAAAGTTCCCAGTTATAGCAAGGCCAGATAAACACAAGTCCTAACACCAACCTTTCAACCTCAAACCCCAGTAGTAGCCAGCAAAGGTTTTCATTACTGGGGTACCCTCAGGAAACAGGCCCCAAAGCCAAGCTACGTAAATGCTACGTACACGTCACTAAGAAGCGTTTAGCGATTCATCTTTTCTACGCACGATAATTCTTTTATCTGAAAATATTCGCTTATTAACCAATTTCCCCCTGTGAACCCCTCCACATCTCTCCCGTAGATAAATTCTCACTATCAGATTTTTTTCCCAAAACTTATAAATTTGTCGCCAAAAGCCACACAAAATTAAAGGCTTAAGCTGAGGATAATAATTTCACGAACGTTATAAAGAAGTACCATTTTGAAACTTTGGTACCAATTTTGGTCAAACTGACTTACCGACTGTGAGAAAGACAGTTTCTAGGCCTATCCGTTAAGCAAATTTATTTTGTTAGTGCGGAGTTTTTCAGGAGTCTCCGGTCTATCGGAATACTGATAGCCGGATTTAAAATATCTCGGAGATATAACAATAATGAAATCATCATTGAAAAGTCTTTTGCAAAAGACGACTCTGGCGAGTGCGTTTTCGTTACTGTGTGCTACCCCTTTCGCTACTCACGCAGCGGACGCGGAAAAAACACTGCTAACCGACCGCATCATCGTAAAGTACAAGGAGAGCGCTAAGGTTGGGAAGGCGGCCACCATGGCCACAGAGACGGTCGAAAAAGCTTCCCGTCGCGCCGGCCACAAGATGCGCCACCTCCGCCGTATGGCCACTGGCGCCCAGGTAATGCGCCTGGAAGGCCGTAAAAGTAGAGCTGAAGTAAACGCGATCATCGATCGCCTGAAACAGGATCCGGATGTGGAATACGCAGAGCCGGACCTGATTATGAAAGCGATGGCCGAGCCCAATGACCCGAGCTATCTCAGCCAGTGGCATTACTACGAGTCCACCGGCGGATTGAACCTGCCCTCAGCTTGGGACGTTACCCAGGGCGATGGCGTAGTGGTTGCCGTACTCGATACCGGTTATCTCCCCCACGCCGATCTGGTAGACAATATCCTGCCAGGCTACGATATGATTTCTGACACTTTCGTCTCCGTAGATGGAGATGGACGTGATGACGATCCCACTGACCCAGGTGATTGGTATGAAGCCGGCACTTGCGACGATACCTCTGAGAGCGATAGCAGCTGGCACGGCACCCATGTAGCAGGCACTATCGCCGGGGTTACTAACAACAACATGGGTATCGCCGGTGTTGCCTACGATGCGAAGATCGTGCCCGTGCGCGTACTTGGACGCTGTGGTGGCTATACCTCGGATATTGCCGACGGAATCATCTGGGGTGCCGGCGGTTCTGTCAGCGGATTACCGAGCAACCAAAACCCAGCCCAAGTATTGAACCTGAGCCTCGGCGGTAGCGGTAGCTGCGACACTACCACGCAAAGTGCTATCGACACTGCGCGCAGCCTCGGCGCTACCGTGGTTGTCGCCGCTGGTAACAGTGGTGCCAACGCAAGCCAATACTCGCCCGCCAGCTGTGATGGGGTTATTACCGTTGCGGCAACTGACCGTACCGGCGGCCGCTCTTATTACTCCAACTATGGCAATGTAGTTGATGTCGCTGCACCCGGTGGCGCACAGAGCTTCGCAAACGATTCCGACGGTATCCTTTCCACCTACAACAACGGCTCTACCGATGCGGGCAGCGATAGCTACTATTACAGCCAGGGTACCAGTATGGCGGCCCCCCATGTCGCCGGCGCAGCTGCGCTGATTTATTCGGTTAACCCCGACGTTACTCCGGATGAAGTTGAGTCGATCCTCACCAGCACTGCTCGCAGCTTCCCCTCTTCTTGCAACAACTGCGGCTCCGGTATTGTGGACGCGGCAGCAGCTGTAGCTATGGCGAGCGGCGACGATAGTGGTAATGGCGACGACGACGATGACGACAGTGGCAGCAATGGTTCAGGTTGGACAGAAACTAACCTTTCTGGCAGCCAGGGCAGCTGGAATGACTTCACTATTGATGTTGAGTCTGGGACTTCCACCCTTACTATAGAGATGTCCGGTGGCTCCGGCGAAGTTGATCTCTACGTGCGCCACGGTAACTATCCTACCCTGCGTCGATATGACTGTCGTCCATACCTCTGGGGTAACGAGGAGAGCTGCACCATTAGCAACCCGGATTCCGGCACCTGGTACATCAGTGTCTATGGGTATGAATCCTACAGCGGTGTGACTTTGGAAGCGGAAGCTAGCGAGTAAATAGCGACCCGTTCAGAGTAAAAAAAGACCGGCATTTGCCGGTCTTTCTATTTATAAACTCCAAAGAAAATCCTATCACGAAGAAAACCATGATTAAACATCGAAAGTCGCACCTAGCCGTGGTACCAATTCGACGTATCGCATGCTCTTGCCAATCTTTTGGTTAGTGCCAATCAGGCACCACTTTTGTAAACCTGAAAGTTAATTACGTCAAAATCCCTTCAGCGAATACTGACTGATTTCAGAATCCATACATCACTGGCATATGCGGCCCAGTAGCCGTGTGGCAGAGTTCAATAGATACGCTATCTAATAATAAAAATATGGGGTTTCTGTGGACCTGCTTACTTTCTCTATTCCATTTTTTCTGACCGCCATGCTTATGGAGTTCGCCCTGGATCGCTGGAAAGGCTGGGGGCTCTACAGGCTGAATGACACTATTGGCAATCTCAGCACGGGGATTCTCAATCGTATTATCGGGCTTACCTATAAAAGCTTATTCCTCGTTATCTATATCCCGCTGTTTACGTTGCTACAACCCTACTATCAATGGGTTGGTTTCAACTGGTCTATCGACAATGTCTGGCACCTGGCCCTGGCGGTTCTCGCATACGACTTCTGCTACTACTGGAAGCACCGTATCTGTCACGAGGTAAACATCTTTTGGGCAGAACACCTGGTGCACCACCAGAGTGAGGACTACAACCTGAGCACAGCATTGCGCCAGTCTTCGGGGGGCTACAGCTGGATTGGATATTTTATCTACCGCTTCTATTGATTGGTTTGCCGGCAGAAATTGTTATTGTCGCCGGCGCAATTGATCTTATTTACCAGTTTTGGGTTCACACACAAAAAATACCCAAGATCCGCTGGTTGGAGTGGTTTGTCATTACCCCCTCGAATCACCGGGTACACCACGCCCAGAACGCTGTCTACGTAGATAAAAACTACGGCGGAATATTAATACTTTGGGATCGCTTATTTGGCACCTACCAGCAGGAACTCGAAACTGAGCCCTGTCTTTACGGTGTGCGTAAGCCCCTGAATACCTTTGATCCTGTAGCAGCCAATTTACAACACTTAAAGCGCATGGCAATTGATGCCTGGCATACGAAAAGCTGGTGGGACAAGTGCACTCTTTGGTTACGCCCCACAGGCTACAGACCCGCAGATGTAGAAAAATCCATGCCAGTAGCCTCTACCGATCTGACAAACTTTAAACGTTTCAACCCTGAAATTAGCCCTGGTTTGCGCAACTACGCATTCGCACAACACCTCTGTTACACCGCCACAACCTTATCTCTCCTCTGGTTCACCAGCGTATTGAGTTTCTGGCAACTTATGGGCTCGGTTATTGCCTTGATTATTTGCCTGGCAATTAATGGAAGGATACTGGATGGTCATCCTATTTCAGGGCGCCTCGAAACTTTGAGACTCGCAGCACTCATCTGCGCTATTCCGCTACTAAACAATACATATGTACCACTCTTCATATCCTACTTGCTCGCAAGCTCTTTGGTATGGTGGTGGTTGGCAACCCGGCGCAAAGAGGATAGAGTCACTTTCGTTAGCGATTAACAACAGGGAGATCCCCTTAATCACAGGTGGTTGGCGGTGATTGAGAAACTCCCGCGAGGCTATCCCGGCCGGGCCCAGGCGCGCAGGTGGTAACGCGCCCTGAATCTCCCAACAGATACCCCCACCCCGGTCGGGGGCTAGCCTTGTCCCTTCATGACACTCTTTCATCTCCAGACGCAAGCTTCGGTTATAATGGGCTCTTTGCTCGCGAACAGGATCAGTTGTGCAAACAGGAACCCTCTACACCGTCTCCGCTCCCTCCGGTGCAGGAAAAACCAGCTTGGTCAAAGCGCTGGTAGACAGCGACAGCCAGGTTACCGTATCGGTTTCCCATACCACTCGTGCCATGCGCCCAGGCGAAACTCACGGCGTTGACTATCACTTTGTCGAGCGAGAAGAATTTTTGGCAATGTTGGAGCGCGATGCTTTTTTTGAGCACGCCCAAGTTTATGGCGATAATTATTACGGCACCGCCAAAGCTGAGATCGAAGAGACTCTTGCCAGTGGTCGCGATGTAATCCTGGAAATCGATTGGCAGGGGGCCGAACAGGTTCGTCGCCTGCGCCCTGATGCAGTGGGTATTTTTATTTTGCCTCCGTCCCAGGAAGCCCTGCGTGAGCGCCTCACCGGACGCGGTCAGGACGATCAAGCGGTCATTGATCGCCGTATGGACCAGGCCATCGACGAAATGACCCATTATGTCGCCGCAGATTACCTGGTAATCAACGATAACTTCGAGCAAGCGTTAACAGAGCTGCGTGCCATTATCGTTGCCCAGCGACAGCGCTTAGAGCTGCAGCAACTGCGCCACGGCGATCTACTTCAGGCACTGTTGCGCCACTGAACCAATTGATCGAATTGCATACATTTCCCGGTCCGGTAAAATAGCCGGTCCCCTGTACAGAATTTGCCTTCGGGCACAGCAAATGGAAACGAAAGTTTATGGCACGTATTACCGTTGAAGATTGCCTTGAGCATGTGGACAACCGCTTCGAGCTCGTTATCGTCGGCAGCAAACGCGCCCGTCAGATCGCTACAGGCGGCAGGGATCCATTGGTTCCCGAAGAAAACGATAAGCCCACGGTAATTGCCCTGCGCGAAATCGAAGAGGGCCTGGTGGATGCCGCCATCCTCGACGAGCCGGAACGCGAAGAGGCACCTGCTCCTATCGTTGCCCCCAACTACCTAACAGATCAGCAAGTCTGATCAGGTCTCTTACTGGGTACTTTTTGTGTTTTACGAGAGGCGCGCGCGGCATTGCACACCATAGATAGTTTGGCCCACCGCCTCTCCTCATACCTTCCTCCCGACCAGATCCAAATCGTCCGCCGCGCCTATTTTTACGCGGAGCAGGCTCACGATGGTCAGCAGCGCCGTTCCGGCGAGCCCTATGTCACCCACCCGCTGGCAGTTGCCACTATTCTCGCGGGCATGCATATGGATCACGAGAGCTTGGCGGCAGCCATGTTGCACGATGTGATCGAGGATACGGGTATCCCCAAGGCAGCTTTGGCCGAGCAGTTTGGTGGAGAGGTTGCCGACCTGGTCGATGGGGTCTCCAAACTAACCCAGTTCGAGACCGACAGCCCTGCAGAAAAGCAGGCGGAAAACTTCCAGAAGATGGCGCTAGCCATGGCCCGCGATATCCGCGTGATTCTGGTCAAACTGGCCGACCGCCTGCACAATATGCGCACTCTTGGTGCACTGAAACCGCAGAAGCGTGCCCGTATTGCCCGCGAGACGCTGGAGATCTACGCACCCATCGCCCACCGACTGGGTATGAACGACGTTCGTATCGAGTTCGAGGATCGCGCTTTTTTTGCCATCTACCCACTACGTGCCAGCCGCTTGCGCGCCGCCCTGGTCGCCGCCCGCGGCAATCGCAAAGAGCTGCTGGAACAGATTCAGAATGCTATAGAACTGCGCTTGCAGCGGGAGGGCATCAGCTCTCTGGTGATTGGTCGGGAAAAGCACCTATTTAGCATCTACCAAAAGATGCGCGCCAAGAAGAAGTCCTTCAAGGAGATAATGGATGTCTACGCTTTCCGCATCATTGTGGACAGTGTGGATACCTGTTACCGGGTTCTCGGTGTTATGCACAGCCTGTACAAACCGGTAATCTCCGAGTTTAAAGATTACGTCGCTATCCCCAAATCCAATGGCTACCAGTCACTGCACACAGTGCTGCTGGGTATGCACGGGGTGCCCATTGAAGTTCAGGTCCGCACCAAGGAAATGGATGAAATGGCCAACAGTGGCATTGCCGCCCACTGGCTGTACAAAGCCTCCGGCGATGAGGTGATCAATACCGGTGGCACCAGCCAGGTGCGCGCACGGCGCTGGGTCCAGGGACTGCTGGAGATGCAGCAGCGCGCCGGCGACTCGTTAGAGTTTATTGAAAACGTAAAAATTGACCTGTTCCCGGATGAAGTTTACGTCTTTACCCCTAAAGGGCAGATCGTTGACCTCCCCGCAGGAGCCACTGCCGTGGACTTCGCCTATTCCGTACACACGGATATCGGCAACTCCTGTGTTGCCGTGCGTATCAATCAGCGCCTGGCCCCTTTGTCCCAACCTCTGGAAAGCGGGCAAAAAGTCGAGATTCTCACGCGCAAAACTGCACAGCCAAACCCTAACTGGCTCAATTTTGTAGTAACCGCCAAAGCGCGCAGTGCTATCCGTCACTTCCTCAAGCACCAGCGTCACCACGATTCCATTACCCTGGGCCGGCGCCTGCTGGAAAAAGCACTCAGTAAGTTCGACACGAGCCTAGACGCGCTATCGCCAGAGCAATTAGAAGCGGGCCTCAAAGAGGCGAAATGCGCAACTTTGGACAAGCTGCTGGAAGAGATAGGTATGGGCAGTAAAGTGGCCTTCTCTGCCGCTAAATTACTCGCGCCCGTCACCAGTGAAGAGACTGAAGCCAGCAATATCTCTTCTCCCTTAACGATCGATGCCCAAGAGGGCATGATGATCAGCTTCGCTCGCTGTTGCCGTCCTATTCCCGGGGATGCCATTATCGGCCATATCAGCTCGGGCAAAGGCGTAGTAGTACACCGCGACACCTGCCGCAATACCGGTGATTTTCGCGAGCACCCAGAAAACATCATGCTGGTGAACTGGTCACCGGATGTGACAGGAGAGTTCCTCGGTGATGTGCGGGTAGAAGTCGAGTCAGAGAGAGGGATTATTGCCCGACTGGCTACTCGTATTACGGAAGAGGGCGCCAGCATCGAGCAGATCAATGTGGATGAGAAGGATGCTCACAACAGCGTGATCTCCCTGACCCTGGAAGTCAGTGGCCGTGTACATTTGGCTCGGGTTATGAAGCGCCTGCGCAACCTCCCTTCTGTCATACGCATCGCCCGCCCTTGAGGAACACAAGGGAATCCCATTGGGAACTGCCATTAGGCTTCAAAGCGCGATATATTTAACCGACTTCTGAAAGCCCCGCAAATAAGTAAGGGATTAATCGGAAGTTCCGTATAGGTCTTCCTTTTCAACAATATTGATAAGTAATGGAGTACCCCATGCCCAATCGAGCCGTTATTAAAACCGACCGGGCACCCGCCGCAGCTGGTACCTATTCCCAGGCAGTAAAAGTGGATAATACTGTTTACCTGTCGGGACAAATCGCTCTGGACCCAGAGACACAACAGATGATTAGCGGAGGTTTTAGCGATGAAGTCCACCAGGTCTTTCGCAACCTCAGCGCAGTCTGTGAGGCCTCTGACGGATCGCTTCAGCATATTGTGAAACTCAATCTCTACATTACCGACAGCAGCAACTTTGCCGCTGTAAATGAGATAATGGCAGAGTTTTTCGAAGAGCCTTATCCCGCCAGGGCAACCGTCGTCGTCAAGGAGTTGCCGCGGGGAGCCCTTTTTGAAGCCGAAGCGATTATGGTGACCTGAGGCAAGAAGTTCTCGCCGATGCTGTGGCAATAATTGAGGAGGGCAGCTCAGCCCTCCGACTCCAACAGAGCGCTATAGCCCACCTTGTAATCTGGATATTTCAATTCGTAACCACTGGACAGCATCAACTGATTGCTGAGCTTTTTCGAGCGGCGCTCGCTCGTTTGCACAATCTCGCGCAGGTGGGCACTGGTATATCCCATCGCTTTTACCAACCACTGTTGTAGCTCGTACATCGGCACAGGCTGGCTATCGGCGCCTATATAAAGGGGCTCCGGGACCCACCCCTGTTTGTGCCTTTCAATAAGGTGCAATAAAAAACCAATACAATCATCGACATGGATGCGATTGCTATATTGCGGTGGCTGGGGAGGAGCGCAGCGACCAGCGCGAACCTGCGACAACAAGCGATCTCGACCAGGCCCATAAATTCCCGCAAAGCGCACAATGCAACTGTTGGGAATTGCGTTGCGAATGATCTCTTCAGCTGCCAGCAAACTATCTCCCTGAAAACCACTGGGCAGGGGTAAGGTTTGCTCATCGATAAAGTCGTCACCGCTTTGGCCATAAACACGAGTAGATGAAACCCAAATAACCAAGCGCGGTGGGGATGGAAGGTGCGGAACAACTTCAGCGACTGCCTTTGCCGTTTCCACATAGGCGCGGTGATAGCCGGTTGGTGTGTGCTCAGTGGGGGTAAATGTCGCGAGAATGACATCCGCCCCCGTAGACAACAAGCGTTCAATATCTTCTTTCTTAGTGGCATCCCCCCGGCGCCAATTCACCACATCTGCCCGGCGCTTACTCGCCAGAGCTACCAGGGGATTGCGCCGCATTCCATAAACCGCGTATTGCTTTCGGTCTATATGCAGTGCCAGTCTCGCCCCGAGGTCACCACACCCAAGGATCCAAAGCTTTTCTTGTTGTGTCATATAGTTCCCGGTGAACAATCTTTGCTGTCCACCTTATTCCCTTGATTCAGTGCTATTCAGTCCTAAGGTGCTGGGGTCATTTGGGCAAATATCAAATTCGGAATGCTTATAGTTCGCCGCCGAGGCTCTCCCCAAAGGCGGACTAGTTGCCACGCCTTTTGAACATGCGATAGATCGCAAGAAAAATTATCGCACCAATCGTAGCCGTTATTATGTCGCCAATTCCGAAACCAGTCACTGGGCCACCGAACCCAATCAAGGCACCCAGCCAGCCTCCAATAAAGGCACCGACAATGCCGATGACCATAGTGACTATCCAACCACCAGGATCTCTCCCGGGCATAATCCACTTTGCCAAAGCGCCGGCAATCAACCCGAGAATGACCCAGGACAGAACTCCCATGACGTATCTCCGTTCGGTGTGCCCCTTACAGATATAGCAAAATTTTGCGCCTCAATCCCACCTGAATTCCCAAAACTAGTAAATTTTCCCAATATTCGCTCTCAGCTTACAGATTGAGACAGGGTATTGGCCAGCGGCGATTATTTATGAATAATTACTATTACTAATGGCCATCTAATTGCCTCGACCATGACTCTCAATGAACTGCGCTATATCGTAACTCTCGCCCAGGAACAGCATTTTGGCCGTGCCGCCGAGCGCTGTTACGTCAGCCAACCGACACTCTCTATCGCGGTAAAGAAACTGGAGAAAGAGCTCGGTGTCGCTCTGTTTGAGCGCTCAAAAACTCGAGTGCAGGCAACCCCATTGGGCGAGAGAATTGTCGCCCAGGCCCAGCTGGTTCTGGAACAATCAGCAGCCATCAAAGACATCGCCAGCGCCGGCAAGGACCAGCTGGCGAGCCCCCTGTCAGTTGGCGCCATCTTTACTATTGGGCCCTACCTGTTCCCACACTTTATTCCCCAACTACAGCATTTGGCACCAGAAATGCCACTCTATGTTGAAGAGGGATATACCGCCACGCTGAGACAGAGGCTACGCAAGGGCGAACTGGATGCCATCATTATCGCGCTCCCCTTTACCGAGCCCGACGTTGTCACCCAACCCCTGTACGACGAGCCATTTGTTGTATTGATGCCCGCAGGCCATCCACTTACAAAGCAGGAGGTTATCTCCCCGGATCAACTCACTGAAGACAATGTGCTTCTGCTGGGTGAGGGCCACTGCTTCCGTGATCAGGTACTGGAAGCTTGTCCGCACCTGCAACTAACCATGGAAAAAGAAGCCGGCGGCGGCAGCATACGCACAGCCGCAGATGGCAGCTCACTGGAAACACTCCGCCATATGGTGGCCTCAGGGCTGGGGATAACCGTATTGCCACTCTCAGCCGCCACCGCATCACAGTACGCCAGTGGCCTGCTGGAGACCCGCCCCTTTACCGCACCGGGCCCACGCCGCACCGTAGCACTGGCCTGGCGGGCAAGCTTCCCCCGACACCGCGCAATCGACATACTGCGAGAGGCCATCAGCCAGTGTCACCTGACCGTGGGATAGATAACAACCTGGCCGAGCTGCCCGTTACCACCCTCAAAGGCGTGGGGGATAAATTTGCTCAGGTGTTGGCCAAACTCCATATCAACTCCCTACAGGATTTGGTTTTCCACTTGCCCCTACGCTACCAGGACCGCACCCGGGTGGTGCCTATTGCCGGCCTCACCGCCGGTATGGATGTGGTAATCGAAGGGGAGGTCAGTGCCGCCGATGTCGTATTCGGCCGCCGCCGCAGCCTGGTGGTCAGATTACAGGATGGCAGCGGCACCTTAACTCTGCGCTTTTTTCATTTTTCTGCCGCACAGAAAAGCCGCTTTGCCCGAGGAACCCGAATACGCTGCTTTGGGGAGGCCCGTCGCGGAGCCAACGGCCTGGAGCTCTACCACCCGGAAACGGAAATCGTCGGTATCGAAAACGCGGAGACCGCAGATACCCTTACGCCGGTTTACCCGCTAACAGAGGGGGTGAGCCAGGCCCGTATGCGAGGATTGGTGGAGCAAGCACTGGTTCTACTGAAAAACGGCGCTGTTACCGAGTTCTTGCCGGCAGAGCTATTACCCAAATCTCTGCGCTACCCCCTCAGGGACGCCTTGCTGTATTTGCACGCCCCTCCTGCTGGCACCCAGCTAGATCAACTGGCAGCAGGTACTCACCCCGCCCAGCAGCGTCTGGCCCTGGAAGAGTTACTGGCACACCATCTGAGCCTGCTGGAGTTGAGGCGCAATAGCGCTAGGGTAGCGGCACCACCTCTGTCCGTTAACCGATCCCTGGAGCGAGACTTTTTGTCGCGTCTGCCATTTTCCCTCACCGGCGCACAGCAGAGAGTTTGCGAGGAAATCGCTGAGGATCTGGCTCAACAAACCCCGATGATGCGCTTATTGCAGGGAGATGTGGGCGCGGGAAAAACCCTGGTCGCCGCTATGGCTGCCCTAAAGGGCATTGGGACCGGTGCTCAAGTAGCAGTCATGGCACCGACAGAAATCCTGGCAGAGCAGCACCGGATCAATTTTTGTAATTGGCTGGAACCTTTGGGTATTGAAGTTGCTCAGCTAACGGGCAGCTTAAAGGCTGCCGAGCGGCGTAAACAGCTGGGCAAGATCGCCAGTGGCGATGCCCAGTTAGTGGTGGGCACCCACGCACTTTTTCAGGAAGAGGTGGCTTTCCACAACCTGGTGTTAGTGATTATCGATGAGCAACACCGCTTTGGCGTACAGCAGCGCCTGGAGCTGCGTGAGAAAGGGGCGGCAAGTGGAGCTACCGGCAGGCTGCAACCCCACCAGCTGATTATGACCGCTACACCGATTCCCCGCACCTTGGCGATGTCCGCCTTCGCTGACCTGGATTGCTCAATCATCGATGAGCTGCCGCCAGGGCGACAACCCATCAACACCGTTGCCATTGCCAATGATCGGCGCGACCAGGTTATGGAACGGGTGCAAAGCGCCATCGCCGAGGGCCGCCAGGCCTACTGGGTTTGCACCCTTATCGAGGAGTCGGAAAGCCTGCAAGCCCAGGCCGCAGAATCCACCGCTGAAGAACTCGCTGAAATGCTCGAAGGCGTTCGCGTGGCCCTGGTACACGGCCGCCTGAAGCCCGAGCAAAAAGAGCAGGTGATGAGCGCCTTCAAGGCCGGGGAAGTGGATTTGCTGGTGGCAACCACGGTCATTGAAGTGGGCGTAGATGTGCCCAATGCCAGCCTGATGATTATCGAAAACCCCGAACGCCTGGGCCTGGCCCAATTGCACCAGTTGCGCGGCAGGGTCGGGCGCGGCTCCATCGCCAGCCACTGTGTGCTGCTGTACGGCACACCGCTATCGCAGAATGGCCGCGCCCGCTTGCAAGCGCTGCGTCAACACAGTGATGGTTTTGCTATTGCAGAGGAAGACCTGCGTCTGCGAGGTCCCGGGGAAATCCTCGGCACCCGCCAGACAGGGGAGATCCAGCACCGCATCGCAGACTTGCAGAGGGATGCTGAGCTGCTGCCGCAAGTGCAAAAAATTGCTATTTCCCCTCAATTGACAGAGGGCATGCGACAACAGTTGATTAAACGCTGGTTACAGAACAAGCCCCGATTTGCCGAGGCTTGAGGAGAGCGCCCTAGTGGGCGCCTACTGTGTTGTTGTCGTTAATGCTGACACTCTTGTAATTGGCATCGTAGTAAGTCTCTTCGTCCAGGGCACCTTCACTCTTCGCCACCACACTACTTACTACCGCATCACCGGTAATATTGACCGCCGTGCGCACCATATCCAACAGGCGATCTACGCCGATCACAATGGCAATCCCCTCGAGTGGCAGACCCACCTGCTGCAATACCATACCCAACATAATCAGGCCGACGCCGGGCACCCCAGCAGTACCAATAGACGCCAGAGTTGCTGTCAGGATCACCGTCAGAAAGCCGGTCAGGCCGATCTCAATTCCAAAGAACTGGGCAATAAAGACCGTAGCCACACCCTGCATAATCGCGGTGCCATCCATATTGATAGTCGCACCTAGGGGAACTGTGAATGCAGCAATTTTATTATCCACACCCAGGCGCTTCTCTACCGTCGACAAAGTCACCGGGATAGTGGCAGCAGAGGAAGCGGTACTGAAGGCAAATAACATGGTCGACCACATTTTCTTCAGTAGCTCTAGGGGATTGAGCCCACTCAGCAGCTTCAGAATCACCGAGTAAGTACCCAATGCATGCAGAAGCAGGGCACAGACCACGACCAGGAAATACTTTCCGAGTTGTATCAAGCCTCCTAACCCAAGACCGGCAAAGGTTTTCGCCAGCAACGCAAAAACGCCATAGGGGGCAAAAACCATCAGTACACCGACCATGCGCAAAACAACGGTATTGAGGTCATTAAAGAAAGCGGCAATACGTTGACCCGGCTCCCCGCAACGAGAGATCGCATAGCCCATCAACAGGGCAAAAACGATAATCTGCAGCATATTTCCCTCAGCCATAGCGGCAACAGGGTTGGTCGGGAATATATTGACCAGTACCTCTGAAAGAGGTGGGGACTCCTTCGGCACAAATGTTGAAGCGGCTTCAGCTGCAGCTTCATTAACACCAACTCCAGGCTGGAAGATTAATGCCAGACACAGTGCCAGAGTAATGGCAATGGCCGTTGTCGCCATATAAAGCAGGACGGTTTTACCCGCCAGCGGCCCAATTCGGCTGCCTTCCGATAGGGCACAGGCGCCACTGATCAGCGAGACCAGAACCAAAGGTACCACCATCAACTTTAGTGACGCGATAAAGATACGGCCGATAACATCGAACAGGCCTTCGGTCAGGTAAAGATTAATAGCACTGTTCACGCCAGCACCGAGCAGCTGGGTCTCATTCAAGGAGTTGATTAACCCCCCAACGGTAATGCCCGCAAACATTCCCACTAAAATTTTGGTCGTAAGCCCCATAACAAGCTTCTCTTTATGAATCGTTGTTTTCATTGCAGTGAGCACTATATCCATTGCCGTGCTGGGGAGCAAAAATGCAACAGGGAGAGACCTGTTGCCACCGACCGGGATACAATGGGGCCTTTATCCAGACTGCGGAGTTATCGTTGCACCAATCACCATTTGTGCCCTCTGGCGATTGGCAGAGTTTGCCTCTTGAAACCCAGCAGCAACCACCCAAAAATCTGGTGCCCTGGCTGACCTATTCCGGATCACTCACCGCCGCTCTCAAGCAGCAAAGTGACGGAGACTTTTATGTTCGCGTGCTGTATCAGGGGTGGCAGACACCCCGCCCTGAAGAATGCCTTGTACTGGGGTTACACAATGGCAACCGGGCCCTGATTCGGGAAGTACTGCTCTACGGCTGCGGACAACCCTGGGTGTACGCCCGCAGCGTTTTACCCGAGCGCAGCCTGCAGGGAAAATCTCGCAATCTGCGCAGCCTGGATACTCGCCCGCTGGGGGAGCTGCTGTTTAGTGAACCGGGTATTCGCAGAGGCGAGATCGCCCTAAATTTACTGCAGCAATCCCCTGGCTGCGCCGATCGTGAACTTGGGGATAGAGATTCTGAAGTCTGGGGTCGCCGCTCGGTATTCTGGCTGCGGGATAAGCCCTTACTGGTGTCGGAGGCTTTTCTTCCCAACTTCACACCGACAGGTGACCCCATAGCGCAAGAAACTGCCAAAACTATCGCAACTGAGGATTCACTGTGATCAGCCAACAGATCTCACAACACTGGCCCACAGCGCTGCCCTACTGGCAATTGGCGAGGATGGACAAGCCCATAGGTTCACTGCTGTTACTCTGGCCCACTTGGTGCGCACTATGGCTAGCCGCTGAGGGATGGCCGGGCTTTCACTTGTTTATCGTATTTACACTTGGGGTGATCCTGATGCGAGCGGCTGGCTGTGCAGTCAATGACTTCGCCGATCGCAAAATTGACGCCCATGTAAAACGCACCGCAGAGCGCCCCCTGGCCACCGGCGCACTGACGCCAAAGTCTGCATTGGCGCTTTTCGCCGGGCTCAGCGCTGCCGCCTTCCTACTGGTACTCACCACCAACACACTCACGATTCTCCTCTCGTTTTTAGCTCTGGCCCTGGCATTCGGTTATCCCTTTGCAAAGCGCCACACACACCTACCCCAGATGGTCCTGGGCGCCGCCTTTAGTATGGGAATCCCCATGTCTTTCGCAGCGGTTACAGGAGAAGTACCAGCAGAGGCCTGGTTGCTCTATACCGCCAACCTGGTTTGGACCCTGTGCTATGACACTTTCTATGCGATGGTGGACCGCGATGACGATCTTCAGATCGGCGTTAAATCCACCGCCATTTTGTTTGGGGAAATGGACAAGGTCATCACCGGAACCTTACAACTTTTAGTTCTAATAGCCCTGCTGCTTATTGGATCAAGGTTCTCACTCGGTATTTTTTACTACTTGGCGCTATTGCCGGTTTGCAGTTTATTCGTTTATCAGCAGTGGCTGATTCGGGACAGAGGGCGAGAGGGCTGTTTTCAGGCTTTTATCAACAATAATTGGGTAGGGTTTGCCATTTTCGCCGGCATATCGCTGCATTTTCTGCTGAATTGAAAGATGAGTGGGCCCCAGAAGTGGAGCGTCATATATTTGTCATATAAATCCCGTTTAATCCTCGGCCATAACTGGGGAAACCCTGACAACAGAGCGGGTATGGCAGGCAAATGCACAGTAAAACGATCCTGATTGTCGATGACGAATCCGCAGTGCGCGATATGCTGCGGGTCGCACTGGAAATGGCAGATTACCGCTGCCTTGAGGCGGAAAACGCCCAGGAAGCTCACGCCCTGATTATCGACGAGAAGCCAGACTTAGTGCTGCTCGACTGGATGCTGCCGGATGTTTCCGGGGTAGAGCTGGCAAGGCGCCTCAAGCGCGATGAACTCACCACCTCGTTGCCAATCATCATGCTCACGGCAAAAGGTGAAGAAGACAATAAAATCAAAGGGTTAGAGACCGGGGCCGACGATTACATCACCAAGCCTTTCTCCCCCCGGGAGCTGGTTGCACGCTTAAAGGCCGTACTGCGCCGCGCGGGCCCGGCAACCCCGGAAGAACCGCTCAGTGCCGGCGCACTGATATTGGACCCACTGAGTCACCGGGTCACTATCAAAGGGCAGCCGGTAGATATGGGGCCAACAGAATTTCGCCTGCTTACCTTCTTCCTCTCCCACCAGGAGCGCGCCTATACACGCACCCAACTCCTCGATCATGTATGGGGTGGGAATGTCTATGTAGAGGAGCGCACCGTGGATGTCCATATTCGCCGTCTGCGCAAAGCCCTGGCCATTGATGGCCACGACCGCTATATCCAGACAGTTCGCGGCACCGGGTATCGGTTTTCTGTGCAAACCGCAGAAAAAGTGTGACAATCCTCTCTGGATCGGTACCGATCCCTGCAGAATCAAACCTCCGCACTTAACGGGTGCGGGCCTGGTTCCATGAGGTATTGAATGTGGGCGGAAGAGGCTGTGCCACTGCCGCCATCTATCAGGCAACACGGCAACTCTATGTTGGATCGCAGTATTGGCGAGTTCTCGCGTTTCGTAATTATCGCCCTGGGGTGCACCATTCTCGGTGTCACCTCCGGCAGCTGGTCTCTCGCCCTGATTGCGGGATTGGCCAGCTACCTAATCTCAGTGCTGTGGCAACAGCAACGTTTCAACCGCTGGCTGGCAAACGGCAGACGCGGCCCAGCCCCAACCGCCTTTGGAATTTGGGGCGAAATCTACGACGACTTTTACCGTATGCAGCGGCGCCACCGCCGCGAGAAGCAGAAGCTGCATGTGATGTTGCGCCGGGTACAGGACAGTACCAGCGCACTGCGCGAGGGCATTGTAGCCCTGGAAGACGGCGATAACCTGGCCTGGTGGAACCCTGCTGCCGGTGAACTGCTCGGGTTACAGGCCAGTGACTCCGGCCAGTCATTAGTCAACTTTGTCCGCGACCCTGGCTTTGTCAGCTATATGCACAGTGACAACAACGGGGAACCCCTCACTCTGCCCGCACCTGGCAATGAAGCCCGCATGTTACAGCTGGAAGTCACCCGCTACGGTAAAGATGAGGCATTGGTCATTGTTCGCGACATCACCCGTTTACACAATCTCGAGCAGATGCGTCGGGATTTTGTCGCCAATGTTTCCCATGAGCTGCGCACCCCCTCACGGTAATTGCCGGCTACCTGGAAACACTGCAAAGCAGTGATATGGCACCACCTCCCTGGAGGAAACCCCTGGCTCAAATGGAGGAGCAGACTGGCCGCATGAGTACGCTGGTCAATGACCTGCTGCTATTGGCTCGCTTGGAGACCTCTGAGCGCAAAAGCGGGGATATGGCTGTGGCAGTGCCAGAACTGATTGAGAGGGTGGCCCAGGAAGCGCGCAGCTTCAGTGGCGATCGGCATCATCATATCGAAGTTGATTGCAAAGGGGATTGCTACCTCAATGGAGACCCCGGCGAATTACACAGTGCTTTTGCCAACTTAGTATTAAATGCAGTGAAATACACCCCCGAAGAGGGCGGAATTCAATTGCGCTGGTGGCAGGATGACAAAGGCGGGCACTTTTCCGTAGAGGACAATGGTATCGGTATTGATTCGATCCATATTCCCCGCCTGACTGAGCGCTTCTATCGAGTTGATCCAGGCCGCTCACGGGACAGTGGCGGCACAGGTCTCGGGTTGGCGATCGTTAAGCATGTGTTGCTGCGACACAATGGAGAAATGAGTGTAGAAAGTACGCCCGGGCAGGGCAGTCTCTTCACCCTTCACTTTCCACCAGCAAAGCTGGCTCAAAAGCCAGCACCCAGATTGAGTTCTGAAGCCGCTAATTAAAGCGGCTTTCAATTACTCCAGTTCCTGCAGTTCTACTTCTTTACCGTCTTTGACATAGCTGGCCGTGCCCTCTTTACCCAGAGCGTTTGCTTCCCGGCGCAAAACCAAATGGTGCAACTGCAAATCCCCATCGCGCAGCAGTAGGTGCTCATTGCCCTCATCATCGGTAGGCAGGGCCTTAGCACCAATGAGGGCATCTCGCAGAGCGCGCAGCTTGGGCACATCGCGATAGCGATTCAAGTCATTCGACAAACGGGCTTTCATGCGCTCACTCTCATGCAGTGCCGCCGCTGTCTCTCGGTATTTGGCAAAAAAGAATACCGCTCCAATGGCAAAAGCCACAATTACCACTATTTCAAACCACTCAGGCATAGTTACTCCTTATTATCATTTTTGCGCCAAACCATTAATTGATTATTGGCTGGCAGGTAATTTAGTTCTGCGCGACTGAGCCCCGCACTCTCCGCCACCTGATCGAGCCATTCGAGATCGCGAATCCCCCGCTTGGGATCACGCTCCTTCAACTCGAGATCAAAGTCAGCATTAGAGGGACCGATAAACTCGCCTGCAATCTTCACGGGGCCATAGACAAGCAGCAAGCCTCCGGGCTCCAGAATATCGGCACTGTGCAGAAAGAACTTCTGCACCAGTTCAGCGGACATAATATGCAAGGTGTTTGCGGTGAAAATAGCATCAGCCGAAATCTCAGGCCAAGAATCGCCAACATCGAGCGCCAGCGGTTGCGGCAGGTTGCTACTGGGTATCTCCGCCAGCCAGGACTTTACTGCCTCCAGCTGTTGCGATCGCTCTGAAGTTTGCCATTCAAGATGCGGTAAATGCGGAGCAAAATATACTGCGTGTTGACCAGTACCACTGCCAACCTCAAGCACTTTACGACTTGAAGCCAGCAGGCGAGTCAGTTGCTGGAGAATCGGCTCGCGATTGCGCCCGCAGGAGGGCGCATTGGGCAATTCAGTGCTGCTCACTGCGGCTCATCCCGGGTAAATACCCAATCCCACTCAGTGGACAAACCTAGGTTAAAACCATAACCAGCCACATCAAAACCTTTCAGCTCTTCCGCCTTCTTTACCCTCTGATCAATCGCCCAGCGACTCATCATGCCTCTGGCTTTCTTAGCGAAGAAGCTGATCATCTTATACTGACCATTTTTCAGGTCCTTAAAATGCGGGGTGATCACCTGAGCATCAAGCTGCTTGGTTTTGACTGATTTGAAATATTCATTGGAAGCCAGGTTTACCAACTCGCGACTCTTCACACCCTGCAACTGCGCATTCAATGCTTCGGTAATCTTATCTCCCCAAAATTCATAGAGATTCTTACCCTTGGCATTTTCAAATTTAGTGCCCATCTCGAGGCGATAGGGTTGCATCAAGTCCAACGGGCGCAGCAAACCATAAAGGCCAGAGAGCATACGCAAGTGCTTTTGCGCATAGGCAAAGTCCCGCTTACCCATAGTCTCCGCCTCCAATCCAGTATAAACATCACCTTTAAAGGCGAGCAGGGCGGGGCGGGCGTTGTTATCGGTAAACGGGCGCTTCCAAGTGTGGAAGCGATCGTAATTCAAGACTCCCAACTTGTCTGAAATCTTCATCAGGCTGGAAACCTGCTGCGGGCTCAGTTCGCGCAACTCTTTGATCAGGGCTGCTGACTCTTTCAAAAAGTCCGGCTGGGTGGTTTCCAGTGAGGGAATATCACTTTCATAGTCCAGGGTTTTCGCCGGTGAAATAACTATTAACATCGGGTGCCTTCTCAATTCGCTATCGCCTCAACCACACACTACCAAGCTATTGTGGGTGGCCCAAATATATCGCGGATGTTTACTCCGGCTTTAGGACGTCCTGCCACCAGTTGAGCGGGGTCTGCCCATCTTTGGGGTCATAAACATTGCCGTAATACCAAACGCTATTAGCCCCATCGCAGGCACTGTTGAGGATCTCCTCAATCTTATCGAATCCACAGCTGACATGAATGCTGTAGACCAATACGCGCGGTGCCTCGAGATCCAACTCACCCCCGAGTTTTTCCAGCTGTGGGGTTAACTTATCAGACAGTTCCGTGCTATCACCGCGACAAAAAATACGCACCGCCAAATTGCCCGAGCGCTTTACCAACTCAAATTGCTGGGTGTCTTTATCGACCTTAATGTAATCCCCACTGGCGATTCCTTTTATAAAGACAGGGGATCGCACCAGCTGGCAGCTATCATCCTCGCTCACACGAACCTGTAGCCGTTCCACCACGGGCTCACCTTCGGGGTTGTTGCCCGCAAATAACTCAATGACTTGAAGTGCCGTCATAAACCTCAGTTCCCGTACTGTGTACAATGAGTAACCATTCTAATGACTCAACATTATACAGGGAGGGAGGTAATGATCTCGCGTACCCAGGCGCTTACGGCATGTGTCGCATTTCTGACAACATCCATTCTCGGCGGGTGTGTTGTCAACCCAGTCACCGGTGAGAAACAGGTTTCGCTGATATCTCCGCAGCAGGAGGTTCAACTGGGGCAACAGCACTACGCTGCCAACCAACAACAGCAGGGCGGCCAATACACCATTGATCCGGCCCTGCAAAACTACGTCAGCCAGGTTGGCCAAAAGCTGGCGCGGGTCTCAGACCGTCCCCAGCTACCTTACGAGTTTGTAGTTCTGAACAACTCGGTTCCCAACGCCTGGGCCCTGCCCGGCGGCAAAATCGCTATCAATCGAGGCCTGCTGGTGTTACTCGATGACGAAGCTGAGCTCGCTGCCGTACTGAGCCATGAGATAGTTCACGCTGCTGCACGACATTCCGCAACTGCAATGTCCCAACAACAATTACTAGGCGCAGGCCTGGCAATCGTGGGAGCTGCCACCCAGGACTCTGGCTACTCTGACTTGATTGCCACCGGGACTCAACTGGGGGGCTCCGCCTATATTGCCCGCTACAGTCGCGGCAATGAGTTAGAGTCAGATCAATACGGTATGAAATATATGGCCGCTGCGGGGTATGATCCCCAGGGGGCCGTACGCCTGCAAAGCAAATTTGTTGAACTGTCGGAGGGGCGGCAAGCTGGTGGACTGGAAGCGCTCTTTGCCAGCCATCCCCCTTCACAGTCTCGTGTCAGCGCTAATATCAAGCACAGTCAATCTCTACCCCAAGGGGGAATCACCAACCGGGCCTCTTACCAAAAAGCCATAGCGCAATTAAAGCGCGATGCCGATGCTTACAAGAATTACGACAATGCGGTTGCCGCAGCCAATAATAAAAAGTTTGACTCTGCACTAACGCTGGTAAGAAAAGCTCAAAAACAGCAACCCAAAGAAGCTGCCTTTTTTGCGCTAGAAGGCGATTTACTCAGCCAAAAGAAACAATATAAAAATGCCCGAAAGGCATACGACAGTGCCATTCAAAAGAATCCGGCGCTATTTTCGTATTGGCTAAAACGGGGAGTCACTAATATCCAATTAAAAAATTACAGCTCTGCAGAGGGCGACCTAACCAGATCACTACGCTATCTTGATACAGCTTACGCTCACTACTACCTCGGCCAGACCTATGAGAGACAGGGAAATAAGCAAAGTGCTTACAAGCACTATCAGGAAGCTGCTGGGGCTGGAGGAGAAATTGGCACCATGGCACAAAACCGAATAAAAGCCATCACCAACAAAGGGTAAATAAATTCGATTTATAAATAAAAAGGGCCGTCTCAGACAGCCCTTTTTTAATTTTGCTTATAACTGAAAAATTACGCTAAGTTCGAACTTTTCTACATCAAGTTCAATAAAGGGAGTCAAAAAGCTAAGCACGGTATCATTTTCAAGATCCGGCATTACATCAAGCGTTGAGGTATATCCAGCACGATAGGTATCACTACCAAAGCTGCGAATATTAATATTATCATCTGCCTCCATAGTGCTATAAGCAGCCTCTAAGGCAATATTCCGACTAAAGAAGTGAGTGAAAGCCAGCTTCATATCGTCTTTCTCGTCCAGTTTCATACCAAACGAGGTGCTTTGTGAGAAGAAATAATCTGCACCGATCTGCCAATAATCGTCATCACCTTCATAGTCGGCATAGGAAAGTTCAGTGGTCAAATACCTCCCACCTCCCAGACTTGTGAAATATTTAGAGGAAAAGACAGCCACATCGAATCCATCGTCACTGACAAAATCAAAACCAATATAATCAGTACCGCTCAACGGGTGATTGTATCGAAACTCAACATAAGTCTCTTCATCAGACTCAAAATCAGTATGGGAAAGTTCTAATAAAAAGTTCGGGGTGAATAAATAGCCAAGAGCAACCGTGTTAATATTGCGATCATTAACTTCGGTCAAATCAACACCGAAAATCAAACCATTTTGAGAAAAATACTCTCCGGTCACGGCGTAATTATCGGCATTATTATTATCTACCTCATTGTGGAAAAAGGCAGCCGACACATTGCTTACTTTGTTAATATATTCAAACTCTTTTAGAGGGCCTAGAGTTTCTTTTCCAGAAAAGTAATAAGTAGTTTCAGCCAAAAACTGATTACCATCTAAATCGAACTCACCACCCAAAACATCTAGATCATAATCCAAGCTAGAATAGCCAGCTGTAGTAATTGAATTATATTTCTCAGCGTCAGCTGTTACAGAGAGAAGTAACAGGGGAAGAATAGCGAGACTGAATCTCATTTCCAAAACCTTTCGTTAACATAATGACCTAAATTGGGGTGCGAATTCTAGCAAGAATTTTTTACTGCGCAACAAATACTATTTGTATGAGATAAAAGCAGAATCCACATATAAATGAACTATTCGGTAAATATGCTATTATCACCAAACCTTGATAATTCAATTCACACAACAGGTTCTTTATGCTTCCACTGCTCATATAGTTCTACTGAACTGACAAGCAACCTTTCGCCTGGAGATACCTATCGATGAAAGTTATTCACCCACAGGTTTTTACGAAACATTCGAAGCGACAAGCTTTCATTTAGTAAGCCCGCATAAGAATTAAGCTAAATTTCGGAAGGATTATCTCTCGATAGCGAGAGATCTAAAGAGATTTCAGATTTATTTAGAGTTCGTTAATAAAAAGGAAAATCAGTAAAGTACTCCAACCATTACATAAAAACAGCTGGATACAGAAGAAATCTGGCACCAATGTGCCAAGCAGGATTGAAGCAGTACAGCTAAGTTGCTTTGAGCTTACCCAAGCTATACATACAAAATAAAGGGCTATCAATGATAGCCCTTTATTTAATCTAGCTTACAATTGAACAGTTAAGCCCAACTGATAGATATCAAGGTCACCCTTAACATCATTGTTAGAAAGATAAGCTGCTTCAACAGCAATATTGCGGTTAAAGAAGTGAGTCATACCCAGCTTATAATCTTCTTGTTCGTTATAGTCAAACTCAACAGAAGTGTACTGATTGAAGAAAAACTCAGTACTCAGCGTCCAGAAATCATCATATTCCTTGATGCTATTGTAAGCCAACTCTGCAGTCAGGTACTGCTCTCCACTCAGGTGAACGAAATACTTAGAGGACAAGACGCGATTGTCAGACTCCTCATCCACATAAATATTAAAACCAACATAATCAGTTGAGTTCAACTGGTGGTTATAGCGAGCTTCCACCGAAAATTCATTATCACTATCGTTATCAACATGGTTCAACTTAACCAGAAAATCTGGAGAAAAGAGATATCCGATAGACTGATAATCTAAATTAGACTCCCAAAGGTCATATATACCGGCACCGATAACGACCCCATTGGATGCAAAATATTCACCACTTACCGCGAAAATATCAGAGTCATAACTACCACTGTTAGAGTGCGAGAAGCCAGCAGAAACATTACTCACCTTGTTGATATATTCGAACTCTTTCAAGGGGCCAAGAGTTTCTTTACCACCAAAATAGTAAGTAGTTCCAAGACCAAAATCATCTGCATCAGAGCTAAAATTAAAACCATCCCCCTTATAACCATACTCGGTATTAGAGTATGTAGCATTAGTAAAAGAATTATATTCTTCAGCGCCTGCAGTTGCGGCGACAAGCATCAAGGGAAGAGCAGCAAGCTTGAATCTCATTTGATAAATCCTTCGTTAACGTAGCGATCCAAATTGGGCTGCGGATTGTAGCAAAAGTTTTTTGGTGCGCAACAACAGCAAATTACACGATAAGCAATTAGAGCCAAATTTGCGGTAAAGCGAATATTTTTTTCGATAAAAGAACGTATCAACCAGAAAAAACAAACGCTGTAATTGGCTGTAATGCACCAAACAAATAAATTCCAGCTAAAAAGAATAAAATAAAAAGTTTTATTTTAATATTCGAACATATATTTATTCAGGCTGTGTTCAGGTTGAATTGATTAACATCAATCGCTATTAATATTTACAACCCATTGCGGGTCATAAAACTCCCCTATTAGATTAATTTTTACAAAAGGGGCCACACTGGCAATGATTTCATCAATTTTTTTACTGTGCTCAGCTTGCATAGCATCCCGATCTTTTTTACATCGCCAGCTAGCAATGGCTATCAACACATTGGGGTCATCAATTTTTTGATGAAGCTCTGTGCCCATCGCTCCCGGGGAGCGCTGGATAATCTCAGAAGCGCGCATCCAGGCATCGGCATAATCCTCAGCTTTAAACCCATTTTGTAGTTGAACCTCGAAGATAAATTTCATGCTCTGTATTACCTAACGACTAACAAATAGTTTTCCGTAAAAAAAAGGCCGCACTAGGCGGCCTTTTTAAATTAGCAAATCCCTTTAGGACTTGCGCAGATTTTCCTGGTGCCCGTGCCGGATATCAGCACCCTCCACCAAGTAAACAACCTGTTCACAAATATTCTTCGCATGGTCACCGATCCGCTCCAGTGAGCGCAGGGTCCACAACACATTAATGACCCGGGAAATACTGCGCGGGTCCTCCATCATGTAAGTTACCAGTTCACGTACGGCCGTACGGTAATCCATATCAACCTGCTGGTCCTCAGCAAGAGTTTGCAGAGCCGACTGCACATCGAAACGAGTATAGGCATCCAGGGCGTCATTGAGCATTTTGCGCACAGCATTGGCAATATGACGGATTTCGGTATACCCGCGCGGCGACGTACCTTCATCTGTCAGCGCTATGGCCATCTTGGCAATCTTGCTCGCCTCATCTCCAATTCGCTCCAGGTCGCGGGCAATTCGAATGACAGACAGCACCATACGGAGATCGGATGCCGCCGGTTGGCGCTTGGCTATAATTAGCGTGGCGTGCTCATCCAGGGCCATCTCACTCTTATCGATGACTTCTTCAATACGCAGCACTTCCTCGGCCAACTCACTGTCAGCATTAGCCAGGGCATCAACCGCATCGGCAACCTGGCGAGCGACCATGCCGCCCATTTCCAGCATCTCTGTCTTTAGGCTTTCCAGGTCTTCATTAAATTGGCGTGAGATATGTTGATCGAAATGCATTTCCATAGTTTTCCCTCCGAGCAGGAACCTTAGCCGAAGCGGCCGGTGATATAGGCTTCAGTGAGTTCGTGCTCGGGGTTGGTGAACACCGTTTCAGTATCGTTAACTTCCACCAAATGCCCCAAATGGAAGTAAGCTGTACGCTGACTCACCCGCGCAGCCTGCTGCATCGAGTGAGTAACGATTGCGATAGTGTAGTTCTGGCGCAGCTCATCAATCAGCTCTTCGATTCGCGCCGTCGCAATTGGGTCCAGGGCAGAGCAGGGCTCATCCATCAGGATCACTTCCGGACTCACCGCAATTGCGCGGGCGATACACAGACGCTGCTGCTGACCACCGGACAGACCCGTGCCCGGCTTGTCCAAACGATCTTTAACCTCATTCCACAGACCGGCGCGGCGAAGGCTGTTTTCTACGATCTCATCCAGATCGGCACGGCGGCTGGCAATGCCGTGGATTTTTGGGCCGTAGGCCACATTCTCGTATATGGACTTGGGAAAAGGGTTTGGTTTCTGGAATACCATACCGACGCGGGCGCGCAGGGGTACCACATCCACTTTGGGGCCATAGATGGGGTCACCATCCAGACTTAACTCGCCCTCGACGCGACAACCTTCAATGGTGTCATTCATGCGGTTGAGGCAACGCAAAAACGTCGACTTACCACAGCCGGAAGGGCCGATCATGGCAACCACTTCATTTTTTCCAATATCGAGGCCGACCGAGTGGATCGCCTGGGTTTCACCATAGAAAACATTCACATTGCGCATACGCAACTTGGCGGTGTCACAGAAGGGTTGGCCAACTGTTTCTCTAACATCAGCCCGATCATTCATCATTTGCCTACCCGCAACATCGGATTGCGCCGCATCAGTTTGGCTGGCGGCATCCAGGGTCATGGTACTCATATAATATCCCGCTTTCTGATAATCCGCGCTCTGTTACCAGCGGCGCTCAAGTTTCTTGCGCAGCAATACCGCGCTGGTATTCATCACAATCAACACACTCAGCAACACCATAATGGCTGCGGAGGTGCGCTCGACAAAGGCGCGCTCCGGGCTGTCTGCCCACAGGAAAATCTGCACAGGCAGCACGGTGGCCGGGTCGGTTACCCCAGCAGGTACGTCGACAATAAAAGCGACCATACCAATCATCAATAGGGGCGCCGTCTCACCGAGGGCCTGGGCCATACCGATAATCGCGCCGGTCAACATACCCGGCATCGCCAGGGGCAGCACATGGTGGAAAACCACCTGCATACGTGAAGCCCCCATACCCATTGCCGCCTCGCGAATTGAGGGTGGCACCGCCTTCAAAGCCGCGCGGCTGGAAATAATAATCGTGGGCAAGGTCATCAATGTCAGTACCAAGCCCCCTACCAGGGGTGCCGAACGCGGTAACTCAAAGAAATTAATAAATATCGCCAGGCCCAAAAGACCGAAAACAATAGAAGGCACTGCCGCGAGGTTATTGATATTCACCTCAATCAAAT
This sequence comes from Microbulbifer sp. MKSA007, assembly GCA_032615215.1. Lineage (NCBI taxonomy): Bacteria > Pseudomonadati > Pseudomonadota > Gammaproteobacteria > Cellvibrionales > Microbulbiferaceae > Microbulbifer > Microbulbifer sp. MKSA007. The sequence goes on from CP128433.1 coordinate 71,850, forward strand.
CGGTCCAACGGTTTTTGGGCGCATACTCTTCCAAGTAAATCGCCGCCGCCACACCGATAGGGAATGACAGTGCGAGAGTTACCAACAGGGTAAACAGGGAGCCCATCAAGGCTGCGCGGATGCCCGCCTGCTCTGGTTCACGGGAGTCGCCATTGGTAAAGAAGATGGTATTGAACCGCTTCTTCAGTTCACCGCTGTCCAGCAGCTGTTCAATCCAACCGGCCTTCTGGTCCGAGGTACGACCACGGAATCCCTCTTTGGAGTCCTTCAGGCTTTTGACGAAAGTATCCACATCGTCATCGACTGACAGCCAGACTTTCTCGGATTTACCCAACAGTTCCGGATTCGCAGCTAAGCGATCGCGCAGGGTAAAAGGTGCTCCCGAGGAAACCAGGCTGTAGAGCTCGCGCTTGTCACTGCGACCAGTCACAGTGGGAAAGCGTTCGCGCAGGGATTGGCGAATAACACCGGTGAAGTTTGCCCAGGTCAGACTTTCATCATCGACCTTATCGATGCCCAGAACCTGTTCGTCGTAGTGCACCTCCAGTTGGATAGCTGTCTGTACAAAGGCACCACTGCCTTTGCTGATAATGTCAGTGAACAAAATCAGTACAGCGAGTACACCAAAGGCGATACTGCCAATACCCAACCCACGAAACAGCTTTTCTTTGCGGTGACGGCTGGCGAGGCTTTTTTCTATGCGCTCGCGAACCTGCGCCTGAGTAAGATCAGTCATACTGCTCCCGGTATTTTTTCACTACGTGCAAGGCAATAAAGTTCAGCACCAAAGTGGAGATAAACAACATCAGGCCCAAAGCAAAAGCGGCGAGGGTCTTGGGACTGTCAAATTCCTGGTCGCCAACCAACAGAGTCACTATCTGCACCGTCACAGTCGTGACCGATTCGAGCGGGTTTGCGGTGAGGTTTGCCGCGAGCCCGGCAGCCATCACCACAATCATGGTTTCACCAATTGCGCGGGAAACGGCCAACAATACACCGCCGACGATGCCGGGTAGTGCCGCAGGAATCACAACTTTGCGCACCGTCTCGGACTGGGTGGAACCCAAACCCAGGGCGCCATCGCGCAGGGACTGGGGCACCGCGTTGATCACGTCATCGGACAGAGAGGAAACAAAGGGAATGATCATGATTCCCATCACCAGGCCAGCGGCCAGTGCGCTTTCACTGGAGGCCTGTAGGCCCATAGAGGTGGCCAACTCGCGAATAAATGGAGCAACGGTTAAGGCAGCAAAAAAGCCGTATACCACGGTGGGTACACCGGCGAGAATTTCGAGTACTGGCTTGGCCAGGGAACGCACGCGCTTACTGGCGTACTCCGCCAGATAAATAGCCGCCATCAATCCCACAGGTACCGCCACAAACATGGCGATCGCGGACACCATCAGGGTTCCGGTAAACAGCGGGACAGCACCAAAAGCACCGCTCGATCCCACCTGGTCTGCGCGCAGGGCCATCTGTGGGCTCCAGTGCAATCCAAACAGGAATTCACTCACCGGCACGGACTGGAAGAAGCGCAGGGATTCAAACAATACCGATAACAAAATACCGACAGTGGTTAGAATCGCGGCGCTGGCACAGGCAATCAGCACCGTGCGCAGCACTTTTTCAACTTTTTCGCGAGCGCGCAGCTTGGGAGAAAAGCGCAGCAGTGTGAAAGCGGCAAGGCCGCTGGCCAATACCAAGCTCAGGAAGGCCTGTAAATTATTAGAGCTGGAACGCAACTGACTGAGGTAGTCCGCAGCACTCTGCAATTGTGGGGACTTTTCACCTATCAGGTGGCCCGCCGCGAGATTCTGGATCTGCGCGTAGAGAAGGTTCTGCCCGGAGATGCTCTCCGGCTTATCGGCAATACTATTCATGACCATCGCACGGATGATCGAATCGTCAAACACCAACCAGCCACAGAGTAATATCAGTGCTGGCAAACCACACCAAAGGGCGGTGAGTAATCCGTAGTAACTGGGCAGGGCGGCCAGATTGCGAACGCCGCCAAGACTGCGAGCAGCGTTCACTGCACGGCGAAAGCCAGTGCCGTAGGCCACTAATATCAGGAGCAGCAAAAGTGCGAACAGTGTGGGGGTTTGCATTGAATTACCGTACTAAAAATATCGTCGCTGGCATTATCCAGACTTTATCCCCGCGCTCCATCACAGGGGGGGCGACAATTTGTGAGTCTTCTTATAAAGAACGGCCAAGCCCTTTCGAGCTTGGCCGTCAATTCCCTTTGACAGTACAACTCCAGAATTTTTTTACTTGGCTGCGAGATTACTCAGTGCGTTCAGCTTGCGCACATCAGTAGCAATCTTTTGACGCTCCTCGGTGGGCAGAGGAATCATGCCTTTGTCAGCCAGGTAGCCATCTTCACCCCAGGCGCGCTCATTGGTGAATTCAGCCAGGAATTGCTTAACACCGGGAACCACGTCAGCGTGCTGCTTCTTAACGTAGATAAACAGCGGACGGGAAACCGGGTAGCTCTGGTCAGCGATGGAGTCGAAAGTAGGGGCCTGATCTTCGATCAGGGAGCCCTGTACCTTGTCAGCATTCTGGTCGAGGAAACTAAAGCCGAAGATACCTAGGGCGTTGGGGTTGGCAACCAGCTTGTTCACGATCAGGTTGTCGTTCTCACCGGCTTCAACATAAGCACCGTCTTCGCGAACGTTGTGACAGATCGCTTTATAAGCGCTCTTGTCTGTTTTCTTCATGGCTTTGATCCAGCCAAACTTCTTACAGCCACCTTCCATTGCCAGCTCGGCAAAAGCATCGCGAGTACCGGAAGTGGGGGGCGGACCCAAAACTTCGATTTTGGTGTTGGGCAGAGCTGGGTTTACGTCCTTCCAGGTCTTGTAGGGGTTGGCTACCAGAGTTTCAGAACCGTCTGGGTTAGGTACTTCCTTAGCCAGGGCCAGGAAGATGTCCTTACGAGTCAGCTTAAAGGGAGCTGCTTTCTTAGCATTCGCAAGAACGATGCCGTCGTAACCGATTTGCACTTCAACAACATCAACACCGTTGCTGTTACACATTTCCAATTCGGATTGCTTGATGCGACGGGAGGCACCGGTGATATCCGCAGTGCTTTCTCCAACACCCTGGCAGAACAACTTCATGCCACCACCAGTACCAGTGGACTCAACGACTGGAGTTTTAAACTGGGTTGCGCGGCTAAAACGCTCCGCCACAGTCGTAGTAAACGGGTAAACAGTAGAGGAACCTACAACACTAATGTAATCGCGCGCTGCCATAGCAACCTGTGAAGTTGCCAGGGTCAGGGCTGCCAGAGAAGTCGCCAGAATTTGCTTGTTCATTGTGTAACTCCGATGAGTGTTTTTATTTCACGCGGCGATGCTAGGAACAACGGGTGACGATTCTATGAATAAAAGATTACAAAAAGGTTACAGCTGTATTTTTACCCTGCTGGCATGAGAGCGGGCAAAGGGTTAACCTTCGAGCAACATAAATAACAATAAGATGTAAAGAGAGAAGCCCCCATGCGTTTTCTGCTGTGCAGCGCGCAGGCACTCGAGCGCCTGACCAGTCATACCGGGCAACTGCTGTCCTGGTTCACCTGGGCCATGGTTCTGTTACAAAGCTGTGTTGTGGTGATGCGCCACGGCTTCAATACCGGTTCTATCGCCCTACAGGAATCCGTGATTTACCTGCACGGTGCCGCCTTTATGCTGGGGCTGGCCTATGCGTTGCAGACCGATGCCCATGTGCGAGTGGATGTCTTCTACCGCAGGATGAGCGCCAGGGCCAAAGCCTGGATCAATGCAATTGGCTATCTGATATTCCTCTTACCGCTTTGCGTCTTTCTATTTGTAAGCAGCTGGCACTTTGTACTGAATAGCTGGTCAGTTTTTGAAGACAGTGCGAACGCCGGCGGCCTGCCTGGGGTATTTTTACTGAAGAGCCTGATTCCTCTGTCTGCGGTCACCTTGGCTCTGGCGGGGCTGGCTCAGTTTATTCGCGCGCTGGTGCAATTGATGCTGCCCCAACAACAATCCATTCCAATGTCGTCGTCAAAAGCAGTACTGAAGCAGGTAGAAGGGGCCGAAGTGTGATTGAGCTAATCCCCTTTCTGATGTTTGCAGCCGTCTGCGCTCTGCTTATGTTCGGCTACCCAGTAGCTTTTACCCTCGCGGGTACCGCCCTGCTATCAGCGGGCCTGGGTATTGTGTATGGCGTATTTGATGCTGAGTTGCTGCGCGCCTTCCCCGATCGCCTCTACGGCATTATGCAAAACGGCACTCTGGTTGCCGTTCCGCTATTTGTGCTGATGGGGGTAATACTGGAGCGAGCCAAGATTGCCGAAGATTTGCTGGTTAATCTGAGCAAAGCCTTTATGGGGGCTCCCTCAGGACTCGCCATTTCCGTGGTAGTAGTGGGCGCGCTGCTCGCCGCCAGCACTGGTATTGTCGGTGCAACTGTAGTCACCATGGGGTTGATGTCACTGCCCACCATGCTAAAAAATGGCTACTCCCCCAAACTGGCCACCGGCACTATCTGCGCCACCGGTACCCTCGGGCAAATTATCCCTCCCTCTATTGCCTTGGTTCTACTGGGTGACACCCTCTCCAATGCCTATCAACAGGCACAACTGTCTGCGGGCATTTTCAATCCCAAGCCAGTCAGCGTAGGGGATCTGTTTGTAGGGGCAATTATTCCCGGCTTACTGCTGGTGGCCGCCTATATCATTTATCTATTATTTATCGCCCGTCGCCCCAAACCCACAGAGAGCAGCGAGCCTCCAGAAGTGGATAAGGCCCAGCTGCTTCGCAGTCTTTTGCCCCCGATTGCCTTAATGCTGATTGTGCTCGGATCAATCATCGTTGGCGCTGCCACCCCTACAGAAGCGGCCGCCGTCGGCGCACTGGGGGCGGCGTTACTGGCATCCAGTCGCGGAGCACTAAGCTTTAAGCGCGCCGGGGAAATCGGCCGCAGTACACTTCAGGTCTCGGCAATGGTTTTCGCCATATTGATTGGCGCTTCATTATTTTCTCTGGTATTTCGCGGTTACAACGGTGAAGAATTGGTGACAGGATTTTTCCACAGCTTGCCCGGAGGGGTAATCGGCGCGACCCTGTTGGTGATGCTGGTAATCTTCCTGCTGGGCTTTATCCTCGACTTTATCGAGATCACCTTTGTAGTGGTACCAATTGTGGGGCCGGTACTGCTGGCAATGGGCGTCGATCCAGTGTGGCTCGGCATTATGATTGCCATCAATTTGCAAACCTCTTTCCTAACGCCTCCTTTTGGGTTTGCCCTCTTTTACCTGCGCGGGGTGGCCCCCAGTTCTGTGGCCACATCGGCCATCTATCGCGGGGTAGCACCTTTTATTGCCATTCAACTTTTACTGCTCTGCCTGCTGGCGATTTGGCCGGCCCTGGCCACTTGGTTGCCGGGGGTGGTTCAGCAATAGTGATCTGCGACACGTGGGAGCCGTCCATAGACTGAGAGGCGGCACCAACGGCCAAAAACGCGTCTGCGGTCGACTAAAGGCCGAAATTTATTCTGGTCAATTACTGGCCAAATTGTGCTAGAATGCGCCACCATTCCAGTAGTGGAAACCAATAACTCTAACAATCTGTGAGTACCCGATGTCCGCACTGTCAGCTCTCGATGAAGATCCGCAACCCACAGGCACGCTAACCCTGCAAACCCTGGCTATGCCCCGCGATACCAATCCGCAGGGGGATGTTTTTGCCGGTTGGCTGATGTCGCAGATGGACCTCGCTGGCGCCATTCTCGCGCAAACCATGGCGCGCGGCCGTGTCACAACTGTTGCGGTGGGCAGCATGGTTTTCCTGCGCCCGGTTCCGGTTGGCTCAACAGTCAGCTGCTATGCGGAAGCCATTGAAGAAGGGCGCTCCTCAATTCGTACCATGGTTGAGGTTTGGCTGACACGGGTGGATTCCGGTGAGCAGGTCAAGGTTACCGAGGGTGAGTTTGTATTTGTCGCGATCGACGATGCCGGCCGCACCAGGCCGCTGCCCTGATTGTAGATTTCGAGTTCGCCGGCTGTAGAGCAACACAGCCGGCAATATCATCGGCCCAGTAGTTGGGCGCTAATCTTCCTTTAACTCTCTCGCCTGGTAGTAAGCCTCTTCACTGATCTCGTGGTAGGGCTTCACATCCCGTTCAAATTCCTTAAAGGCTTTGTAAACACGGGCAAACTCCGGGTCCCGCTGCGCCGTCTCCTGCATAATTTCGTTGTTGATCTTCTTCAGGTGAGACAGAACATCCTCCGGCAAGCGCTCCACTTTTACCCCGTGCTCTTCTACCAGCTCCTTGAGGGCCCGGTTATTGCGTGCCGTGTATTCGTCCAGCATATCCTGGTTAGCTTCACGGGCGGCGACTCGCACTATTTCCTGCAAATCAGCAGGCAGTTTTTCGAACGCCTTTTTATTAACGATAAATTCCAGGATAGAGCCCGGCTCATGCCACCCGGGGTAGTAGTAATACTCAGCGACCTGGTGGAAACCAAAAGCGAGATCGTTGTAGGGCCCCACCCATTCGGTAGCATCGATCACTCCAGTCTGGAGGGCGGTGTAGAGTTCTCCACCGGGAATGGTCACCGCAGTGCCGCCTGCGCGGTTTAAAACCTCACCACCCAGGCCGGGAATACGCATCTTTAGGCCCTTTAAATCCTTCACCGACTCAATCGGTTTGTTAAACCAGCCCGCCATCTGCACGCCGGTGGAGCCCCCCGCAAGTGGAATCAGGTTAAAGGGCTCGTAGATCTCTTCCCAGAGTTCGAGACCACCGCCGTGATGCAACCAGCCATTCATTTCCTGGGCATTCAAGCCAAAAGGCACCGCAGTAAAAAACTGGGCTGCAGGCACCTTGCCTTTCCAGTAATAGGCAGCACCGTGTCCCATCTGCGCGGCGCCTTCCGATACAGCACCAAATACGCCCAGGGCAGGTACCAATTCACCGGCACCGTACACTTTGAACCTGAGACGCCCGGCTGACATCGCCTCGACTTTCTTGGCAAAACGCTCCGGCGCACTGCCGAGGCCAGGGAAATTCTTGGGCCAGGTAGTAACTAATTTCCACTCGAACAGCTCTTTATTGCCCTCTGCGGAAAAGTGCTGGGCAGGGCCCATTTCTGCACGGGAAGCTACCAGGGCGGCGAAGGTTATGGCGAGCAGGGCTAAGAGCCCGAGAATGATAGCCGGGTACCAATTGAGTTTTTTCATTGCTACTAATTTATCGTTATTTTTGTATTGTACAAATTATCGGCAGACGCTTTGGTCGCCAACTTAGGTCTTCAGGGGAAGTCCTCTGTGATCTGACCCTGGTATTTTGGATGGATTCCCGCTATAGCTGGAATCCATTCACCACTATCTAACTTTCAATTCTGCATGCCTCTCAGTACCGACATGCTCCGGCACTCAGTATTTAATGCTTAGTGCCAGCTCAAGCCATCACTTAAAGCGGCTGCAACTTGGCCATCGAAAGTATCAGCCTCTTGTCGCCAACATCGTCAAAATTAACCAGCACCCGCATTCGAGGACCCGTTCCCTCAAACTCAATGACAGTTCCTTCACCAAACTTGGCGTGGTCCACTCGCCCGCCCAGGACCAGCGGGGGCAAATCATCAAAGTCTGGCGCCGGGTCGGAAAACTGGCCTACCTTGCCGTAGTCCGCCTGATAGAGAGGACGGGAAATTTCGGTCTTCAGGCGCACTTCTTGCACCAAATTAGGTGGAATTTCGCCGATAAAGCGGGAAGGGCTGTTATAGGTTTCGCTGCCAAACAGACGCCGGTTTTCCGCGTAGGTAATGTATAGCTTGCGCATGGCGCGGGTGATACCCACGTAGCAGAGGCGTCTCTCCTCCTCCATGCGGCCGGGCTCCTGCGCCGACATCTTGTGGGGGAACAGGTTTTCCTCCACACCCGCCATAAATACCAGGGGAAACTCCAAGCCTTTGGCGGAGTGCAGGGTCATCAGCTGGACGGCATCCTCAAACTCATCCGCCTGACCTTCACCCGCATCAAGGGCAGCGCTGTCGAGAAACTGGTTAAGAAGCGGGATTTCCTCCTCTTCTTCCTCTCCCTCGGGCAGGCCTGCACCGGTAAAGCCGCGACAGGCAGTGACCAGTTCCTGCAAGTTCTCCACCCGTGTTTGGCCTTTCTCGCCTTTCTCTTTGCCGTGAAACTCCAACAAATCGCTGTTTTCGATCACATCCTCAGCAATAGCATCCAACTCTTTATCTTCTGCATTCGCTGCCAGCTGGTTAATCAGGTCCAGGAAACTCTGCAGGGCATTGCCGGCGCGAGCAGCCAATACCCGTTGCTGCAACATCAGCTTGGCCGCCTGCCACAGGGAGCAACCCTGCTCCCGGGCATAAGAGCGCACCATCTCTACAGTGCGCGCACCGATGCCACGGGTGGGTGTATTCACCACCCGTTCAAACGCAGTGTCATCATCGCGGTTGGTAATCAGGCGTAAATAAGACAGGGCATTCTTGATTTCCAGGCGCTCGTAGAAGCGCTGGCCGCCATAGATACGGTAGGGAACCTGCTCGCGCAAAAGCCCCTCTTCAAGTACCCGGGATTGGGCATTGGAGCGGTAGAGGATGGCGATGCTGTCGCGGCGATTGCCGTCGCGCACCCAGTCATTGATACGTTCGACAATAAAGCGCGATTCATCCTGTTCGTTGTAGGCCGCGTAGACGGCGATGGGCTCACCCTCTTCACCCTTGGTCCACAACTCCTTACCCAAGCGACCACTGTTATTAGCGATCACCGCATTAGCCGCGTTCAGAATGGTGGAGGTGGATCTGTAGTTCTGCTCCAGTCGCACCGTCTGCACTTCTCGTAAGTCTGTGGAAAAGTGCTGGATATTCTCGATCTTAGCACCGCGCCAACCGTAGATAGACTGGTCATCGTCACCCACGGCGGTGATATGGCACTGCTCACCGGCAAGTAAGCGCAACCAGGCATATTGAATCGTGTTGGTGTCCTGGAACTCATCCACCAGGATATGGGGGAAGCGCCGGCGGTAGTGGGCCAGAATAGCATCGTTATTCAGCCAGAGCTCGTGGGCGCGCAACAGCAGCTCGCCGAAATCCACCAATCCACCGCGCTGACAGGCCTCTTCATAGGCGAAGTAGATTCGCACCATGGTCTGCAACCAGGGATCGGCGCCGGCATTGATATATTGCGGGCGCAGGCCTTCATCTTTCTGCGCGCCAATCCACCACTGGGTTTCACGCGGTGACCACTTTTTATCATCCAGACCCAGATCTGCCTGTACCCGCTTGATTAGGCGAAGCTGGTCGTCGGAATCCAGGATCTGGAAGTTCTGCGGCAACTTGGCTTCTTGCCAGTGAGCCTTGAGCAGGCGGTGAGCCAGGCCGTGGAAGGTGCCCACCCACATGCCAAAAGTGTTCACCCCCAGCAGCTCTTCGATACGGGCGCGCATCTCGCGGGCCGCCTTGTTGGTAAAGGTTACCGCCATAATGGAGTAGGGCGAGGCGCCCTCCACCTGCATCAGCCAGGCGATGCGGTGTACCAACACCCGAGTCTTGCCCGAGCCGGCACCGGCCAGAACCAATTGATTGCCGGGCGCGGCAGCTACTGCTTCGCGCTGGGCGTCGTTGAGGGGGTCTAAAATCTGAGATACGTCCATGGGCGAAGATTGTACCAGAGCTGATGCACAAGACCTGTGTAAATAAACAGGATTTTGTCCCGCCTGACAATGTAATGTGATGTCGCTCGCCAGCAGAGGGCACAGCGGCTAAACTGCGCCATCTGGCATAGAGAAGGAAGTCCTGTGAAACCGGCGGAAGTAACGCAACGAATCAGTGAACAACTGTCATCCATGCGCAAATCAGAGCGCAAGGTGGCGGAGTATATTCTCGCCAACCCCGATGAAATCATTCATATGCGCATCGTCGACCTGGCCACTGAAGCCCAGGTTAGTGAACCGACCGTGGTGCGCTTTTGCCGCGCCGTGGGCTGCTCCGGATTCCAGGAGTTCAAGCTGAACCTGGCGCAGCAGCTGGCTTCCAGCCCCAGCTTCGGCCAGATTGCGGTTACGGAAACGGATACCATTGCCGAGTACAAGCGCAAGGTTTTCGACTCCACGGTGGATACCCTGCTGAAAGTCCGCGATAGAATTGACGACCGTGCCCTCGAGGCCGCTGTCACTGCGATGGCCGCTTCCAAGCGGGTGGAATTCTTCGGTTTTGGTGCCTCCGGTGCCGTCGCCGCCGATGCCCAGCACAAGTTCTTCCGCCTACAGTTGGCCACCGCTGCTCACTCGGACCACCACATCCAGAATATGTCGGCCATGTCCATGCAAGCGGGGGATGTAGTAGTAGCTATCTCCCAGAGCGGTCGCACCAAGGCGTTACTTCGCTCCATGAGCATGGCAAAAGAGCAGGGCGCTCTGGTGGTTGGTTTGGCACCCAGCGGCTCGCCGGTAGCACAGCAAGCCAGCATCCCACTGGAAGTGGATGTGGAAGAGGATATTGAGATCTATACGCCGCTGTCCTCGCGCATCGCCCACCTGGTGGTAATCGATGTTCTCGCTATCGGCGTAGCCCAGCGCAAAGGTCCTCAGCTACAGGAGCACCTGTTGAAACTGAAACAGGGACTGTACACATTGCGGGAAGACAAGCACTAAACTCCCTGATATCCAAAGCGGGCAAGGGACAATGTGCCCGCCCGTTTCTACCAAAGCCATTTCCCGCCAATTGGGCTTTGCCGGGAAGATCCTTCCAGGCTGTACCTGAGCAACATAATGACACCCATCGCTTCTAACCCAGACGAGAAAGCCCCGCGCTGGCTAGTGGTGTGGCTGGCCGCACTCGTTTCTCTGACACCTTTTTCCATCGACAGCTACCTGCCGGCCATTCCGGCGATGGCGGCGGCCCTGGATACAGAAGTCGAGCGGATGCAGTACTCCGTGTCCAGTTTTCTGCTGGGCTTTGCCCTCGGACAACTATTTGGCGGACCATTATCAGATCGCTGGGGACGGCGCCTTGTAGGAACCATCGGCCTCAGTATCTATATAGCCAGCTCCCTGTTAGTCCTGTTTACCGACCATGTAGACCAACTGATTATCCTGCGCTTCTGCCAGGCAGTTGGCGGCGGCTTTGCCACAGTAATATGTGCTGCAATTGTGCGCGACCTACACAGTGGCCGTGAGGCAGCAAAAATTATTTCCCTGATTAGCACCATCATGCTGATTGCACCGCTGATCGCCCCGGTGATCGGCTCTGCACTACTAGCCGTTGGCGGCTGGCAAAGTATTTTCGTCTTTTTGTTACTGTACGCTCTTGCAATGCTCGTTCTAGTACAGCTGCTGCTACCGGAGACTGTCTCCCGCTTTACCCGCGCACGCCGCCAGATGATGCCGCTGAAGTCTCTCGTGGGCAGCTACGGCCAGGTTTTGCGCAATCCCCGCGCTATTGGGTTCCTGATTGCACAGGCCTGTGTCAGCGGTTCGATGTTTATCTACATCACCACCGCGCCCTTTGTGTTTATGGATTACTTCGGTGTTAGCGCGAATCAGTTCCCACTGTTTTTTGGTATCTGCGTGCTCGGGCTAATTTGCATGGTTCAGGTGAATATCCGCTTACTGAACTTTTTTGAGCCGCGCAATATCCTGCTGGCGGGTATTGTGTTGCAGCTATTGGGTTGCGGCCTGCTGCTGCTGGGAACTATGACAGGTGTCAAAGAACTGACCCTGTGGATGATTCCCCTGGTACTGGTGATGAGCTGTATCGGTATTACCGGCCCCAATGCCGCCGCCTGTTATTTGGAGTTCTTCCCCAAAATCAGCGGTAGTGCCAACGCGCTATACGGCGCCGCTCTGTTTATTACCGGGGGGATACTGGGTGGAATGGCGAGCAGCCTGCACACCGGGACCCTGACACCTATTGCAGGGTCTATGGCGGGCTGTGCTTTTGTGGCACTACTCTCTGCACTATTTGTCGCGAAGGTTCGCCAACCGATCGAGTCCGATATCCCTGCGACCCGGCGCTTTACCCCGCGTTAATGGCAGCTCTTTACACCGGCTCTAAACTTTCCTCCTGAAGCGCCCTCTGCACTGCGGGCCTTTCTTCCATTCTCTTTTGGAATGCTTGAAGCCGGGGCCACCGGGGCATATCAAACTGCTGATGTTTCAGCCAGCGAGAGAGAACATACAGGTAGGCATCGGCAACCGTGAAACCGTCTCCCATTAAGTAGTCTTTATCAAGCTGTCCTTCGATATAGTCAAACCAGCGGATAAGCCTAACCCGGGAATCCTCCTGTTCTTCTTCTGTACCATGCCAAAACAGTGGTTTGAATAGCTTGTGGACTTCAGCACTGAGGAAGTTGAGCCATTCGAGAAGCCGGTAATGGGCCAGGGTGCCCACTGGTGGCACCAGTTGCGCGTCGGGCTTTTGCTCCGCCAAAAACTGGACGATTGCCGGACCTTCTGTCAGTACTTCTCCGCCTTCCAGTTGCAGTGCCGGCACGTACCCTTTAGGACTAATCCTTGTAAAGTCGTCGCCGTTTTCCAGCTCGTGGGTTTTTAGATTGACCTTTTGCAGGCCCAGATTGATCCCTGCTTCACAAGCGACAATATGAGGCGATAGAGAGCAAACACCCGGTGCATAAAAAAGCTTCATGGTAATCCTGTTGAGTCATTACCTATATCCAGGCAGTATAGGCCCGGCTAATTTCTCCCCACTGAAGCTCGACTGAAACTGGCTTGAATTCCTCTCTACAACTGTTGCTGAAATCTACTTACCGCGTATCCAATGGTCCAGGCTAAAGCGACCGGCACCGGCACAGGTCAGAATCAGGAAACCACCGGCAATCGTGATATTTTTCATAAAGCTGGTCATTTCTGTTGCATCACCAGGGGACAGGTGTACCAGGAAGGCCGAAGCGAGACAGAACAGGAAAAGGACAAAAGCAGAAATCCGGGTGAATATCCCCAGTAACACCGCGAGTCCTCCCACCAACTCTATAACGATGACCAGGGGCAAAATGAAGCCGGGTATCCCCATGGAAACCATAAAGGCCTCTGTCATTTCGTAGCCGCCAATTTTATTCCAGCCGGCAAATATAAAGATCAGCGACATCAGCACCCGACCGATCAGCTTTGAGGTGTCGCACAACATCGAATGCTTCACTACTACTTCCTCAATTGCGCATTTATGGGTATGGACTATCTACCAGTGTAGACACTGTCGTGAAAATTCATGAGATAGTCGGTAGCTGCCTTTACTCAAGAGGGATAAAAACCACTAGATTGGCGTGACAATCATCCTTTTTATTTTCAATAGTCAGTAGGAATCTACTAATTGGCAGTTAGAAAGTAATGAAGTAATGTTTAAAAAGCTAAAGCATTAATGAATTTTAGTGGGTAGGGGAAGTCGATCCGTTTGAGCGCAAAACTGAAAAATGCAGTTGTGTGGCGCCCTAGAGCCGCTACAATTGCGCGCCCATATAAAAGGGAGTTGGCCGCTTGTGCCTGCGCGGTCCGCCCCGGTGTAATCCTGTTGCCCTAGATCCACTCCAAGGGAAATCGAGCAGCCTCTGCACGACTACAATAACGGCACACTCACCATCATATAAATTGCCACCGGGGCGCTCCCCAAAATGGCATTAAACCATCCGAGAATATTTCAGCGCTGGAGTCCACACACGGCATGGAAGTTTATTACACCTTTTGTTTTCTTGCCGCCGTATCAGTTTTTCTGGGCTTCTTGAACCAATACGTATTGCGCGCCCAAACCACAATCGCTATTACCGCCGGTGCCCTGGCCCTATCACTATTGGTCACCGCCCTGGGCAAGTTGGGGGTGGTGGAGTTGCGCACCTGGGCAGATCAGCTTCTGCCGCTGCTCAACCTTGAGGATATTCTGCTCAAGGGAATGCTCGGGTTTCTGCTTTTTGCCGGCAGTTTGCATATCGATCTGTTGGAGCTGCGCAACCAGAAACTGGAGATCGGTCTTCTCGCCATTGTCGGTACCCTCATTTCCACCTTTGTGGTCGGGGCCCTTCTTTACTGGTTCCTGATGCTGATCAATATGCCGGTGGCTTTTGTTTACTGCCTGTTATTTGGTGCATTGATCTCTCCCACCGACCCTATCGCCGTACTGGCAATTATGAAAAACCTGAAGGCCCCGGAGCAGGTTTCCATTCAGGTGGAAGGTGAGTCCCTGTTCAACGATGGCTTCGGTATCGTGATCTTCGCGGTGATTTACGCACTCGCTTTCGAAGGCGGCCAACCTACGGTACCGGCAGTGGCTGAGCTATTCGCCATCGAGGCACTGGGGGGCATATTGCTGGGACTGATCATTGGTGGCGTTTTCCACTGGGCTATTTGTTGTACCAATGATCACAGCCTGGAATTGATGCTAACCATGGTTATTCCCACCGCCGGTTTTTCCCTGGCCAATGTACTCGGAGTCTCCGGCGCCCTGGCAATGGTGGTGAGTGGCATTATTATTGGCAACTTTACCCGCGAGCGCGGCTTTTCCCGGGTGAGCCAACACGAGTTGGATAATTTCTGGAGCATCACCGAAGATTTCCTCAACGGTTTGCTCTTCCTGCTGGTGGGCCTGTTCCTGATTACTATCGACCTGCGCCCCTCCGACTACCTGCTGATGGCAGTGGGCATTGTCATTGTTCTCACCGCCCGGGTTTTCGCTGTCGGCATCCCCTTCCTGTATTTAAAAAGTCGTCGCAAGTACCACCCCTATACCAACCGGATTTTGATCTGGGGAGGGCTGAAAGGTGGTCTGGCATTGGCGCTGGCGATGTCTATTCCCGCCGGCAGTGCCTTCGTCCAGGGACAGGACCTTCGCTACCTGTGGGTGGTCATGACCTATGGAGTGGTGCTCTTTTCTATCGTCGTACAGGGCTCTACCATAGCGCCATTGATTCGTCGCAGCCGGGAGTTTTCTGAGCCCGAACGCGACGAGCCCCAGCAACCGACAGCCAAATAGCGATAACGATTAAATGGAACACTCCGGCTTCCTTATTGAGGCAGTAATTTTCATGGCTGCTGCAGTGATTGCGGTACCCATTGCCACCCGCCTGGGCCTGGGCTCAGTCCTCGGTTACTTACTCGCCGGTGTGGCCATTGGCCCAAGTGCCCTAGGCCTGGTCGGCGATGCCAGCGATGAAATGCACGTTGCCGAGTTTGGTGTTGCACTCATGCTGTTCCTGATCGGCCTGGAACTGCAGCCGAGGAAGTTGTGGAAAATGCGCGGTGCTATCCTAGGCACCGGTAGTGCCCAACTACTGTTTTCCGCTGCGGCCATCGCTGGGTTGGTTCTCGCCTTTTCCGAGATGGATTGGCGCTCTTCGGTGGCTATCGGGCTGATCCTGGCACTATCCTCAACTGCGATCGTATTGCAATCCCTCAGTGAAAAGGGCCTGTTGAAAAGCCAGGGCGGGCGCGCTGCATTTGCGGTACTTTTGTTCCAGGATATCGCTGTTATTCCCATCCTCGCGCTATTGCCACTGCTGGCAGGTACCGCTGCCAGCCCCCATGAAAGTGGCTTGAGTGGTTGGTATTACGCATCGGCGGTTATCGGCACCATGCTGGCTTTTATTTTCGCCGGACGTTACCTGCTCGGTCCCTTGCTGCGTCTAATGGCAGGCAGCCAAGTTCGCGAACTGTTTACCGTAAGCGCGCTACTGATCGTATTTGCCGCAGCTGCGGTAATGACCTGGCTGGACCTATCGCCGGCACTGGGTACTTTCCTCGCCGGGGTACTGCTGGCCGAGAGCGAGTTCCGCCATGAGCTGGAAGCGGATATACAGCCTTTTAAGGGCCTGCTGTTGGGTCTCTTCTTTATCGCCGTGGGTGCCAGCCTGAATTTCTCCCTGATCGCGGACAACCCGCTGGTGCTAATCGGATTAGCATTGGCGTTGGTGCTGGTAAAATTTACCGTGCTGTTTGCCCTGGCGCGCACCTTGCGAATGTCAAAGGGCGAGGATTGGTTGTTCGCTCTGTCATTGGCGCAAGCCGGTGAATTCGGTTTTGTATTGGTAGCGTTCTCTACCCAGCTTCAGGTCCTGAGTGCGGACATCGGCAATCTGTTAGTAGCTCAAATTGCTCTGACCATGGCCCTGACACCAGTGCTGCTGCTGATCTACGAACAGTTTATCCAGCCGCGGTTTGTCACCGGCCCAGAGGTTCCCGCCAACATAGATACATCACCGCCTGTGGATTCCGGCTCACCGGTAATCATTATTGGCTACGGGCGCTTCGGGCAGATCGCCGGGCGACTTCTAAATGCCTGCGGTTTCAATACCACTTTACTCGAACGCAATGCAGAACAACTGGATCTGGTGCGCCGCTATGGTATCAAGGCTTACTACGGGGATGCCTCGCGAGAGGATCTGCTGCGCGCCGCCGGAGCCCAAAATGCAAAGCTGGTTATCCTGACCTTGAGCGACCAGGCCGCCTGTTTGGAAATTGTGGCCCAGCTGCAAAAACACTTCCCCAATGTGACCATCCTCGCCCGGGCCCGCAACCGTATGCACCAATATGCTTTGATGGAAGCCGGGGTCCGCTATATCTTCCGCGAGACTGTGGACTCGGCCCTGACCATCGGCGAAAAGGCGCTGGAACTATTGGGACTCAGTCCCATACAGGCGCGCCGCGCCGCCTTGAAATTCAAGCAGCACGACCAACGTATGCTGGAGGCACTTTTCCCCTACTGGCGCGATGAGTCCCAGCATATTGCGCAAAGCCGAATCTATCGCGAGCAGCTTTTACAGGCGTTACAACAAGACCGCCGCGATAAGGACCTGCATCTGGATCACTACTGGGAAGAAGCCAAGCCCGAGATGGAAAAACAGTAAGCCGGTTATTGGTCCCAGGGGCTGTCATTAAGCACGACAA
This sequence comes from Microbulbifer sp. MKSA007, assembly GCA_032615215.1. Taxonomy (NCBI): domain Bacteria; kingdom Pseudomonadati; phylum Pseudomonadota; class Gammaproteobacteria; order Cellvibrionales; family Microbulbiferaceae; genus Microbulbifer; species Microbulbifer sp. MKSA007. Next base: position 88,737 of record CP128433.1, read on the forward strand.
TGGCAGCCCTGCCCGGACTCAGACTCTCGCTGATATGCCCCTCTCCGTGTAAATCATTGGCTAATAAGATATCTCCGGGAGCAAAGGTATATTGTTCACCGGAGCTGGTTGTGAGCTTCACCCTGCCTTCAAGATAAAGAATAAACTGCGCCTGCGGGGCACAGTGCCAATCAAAACGCTGTCCCTCACTAAACTCCCGGAACTGCACCTGCTTGGCGGGATAGGGGATTGAGTAATTACCCAGGGGCTCGCGCTGGGGACTGTCTATTTTTCTTTTCTGAAAAAGGGAAACCCCATTAACTGAACACAGCTCTACAAACTCCATATCAAGTTTTCACCAATTTAAGCGTGTCTATTACAAGAGAAAATTTATTCTTTGTTAATTAAGCTCGCCTCTACCAGATCAACCTCCAAAACCAATTTGCGGTGGAGTTCATCATCAATCTTCCTGGAGACACGCAATTCCAACAGTTGTTCGCGCTCAGCAGAAAGTGCGGCAAGGTGATAATGACGCTCAACCCTGGAACGCATCCAGATAATATCCTCGCTTTCATCTTCTCCTAGGGTTATGCGCCGCCGATAAATAGCTAAAAGGTGATCCACCGCCTCAAAAGCGAGATCGCGATCTTTTTCACCTCGATCAATATCATGACGCATATTCATCAGCTGATTCACTGCCGCTGTGGCAGCAGATATTCGCGCACCTTTTTCATCACCGATAGCGGCAAAATTGGGGGCTTCGGGTAAACGGCGCAGTAGAACAGGCAATAAAAAACTTGCCAGCAATAAGGAGAGTAAGATAACGCCCATTGCAATAATCAGGGCTAAATCACGACCGGGCAACGGCTTTCCATCTGTCATAGCGAGGGGAAGGGAAAAGGCTCCCGCCAATGTAATCGCCCCTCTTACCCCGGCGATGGTCAACACGCTAACCAATAAAAAATGGGTACCAAAAGATTCTACTTTCTGCCCAAAACGTGAGAGATATAGGGAGACCCATACCCACACAAATCTCAGGAGAAGTAGTACAACAAATATTGCCAGGACATAAAAAATAATTGTTAAGTCACCAGTGTGGCGCGCGCCGGAGAAATCCGCTCCGGTAATTCGAACCAATTGCTCTCCCAACAAAACAAAAATAATACCGTCAAGAACTGCTTGTACTGTTTTCCATACTGCACGGCGGTCCATCCGTGTAGTCGACATTTCCGCGCCGTGTAAGGTGGTATAGTGAGTCGCAATTCCAGCACTGGCAGCCGCCAAAATACCCGATACCTGTAAAGTATGGGCGGCGATATATGCCGCAAAGGGCACTAATAAGCTCACTAGAACTTGTACAGTAGTGTCCTCACCGCCAATTCTGACCAGCAGACGCAAAATATATCCACAGGCAAATGCCGCTCCAGCACCAATAACCACACCGCCGATAGCGACCCAGAAAAAACCAGCCAGTGCGTGGGGAAATGAAAAGGTCCCCGTGAGGGCAGCAATCACTGCAAAACGGAAAATATCCAATCCCGAGGCATCATTAAACAGGGACTCTCCGGCGAGGATATGCTCCAGCCGTGGTGGCATAGAAGTTCCACCGTGGACCACCGATACCGCCACGGGATCGGTCGGTGCCAAAATTGCCGCTACTGCAAAAGCCACCGCCAGTGGCATGACAGGCACCAACCAGGAAATAAAATATCCCATACCCACAACGGTAAAAAGCACCAAGCCAATAGCCAAGGTAACAATGGCACCGATATCACGAAACAGGGCGCCTTTCGGTATTCGCCAACCGGCAATAAACAATAAGGGCGGAACAAACAGCAGGAAAAAAATTTCTGGCTCGAGGGGTATTTCTATTCCCAAAAAGCTACCCAGTATTGCTCCCGCAGCAATTTGCAATAGAGGCAGTGGAATAGGTAAAGGCAACAGGCGCGCAATAACCAGGGTAATGGCCACAACTAACAACAGCACCAGCGCAATAACCAGATAGTGCATTACTCGCTACAGTTCCCTGTGACGCCTTATTGAAATAGATCTCTATCGAGCAACTATTGCTGCTCACTCAATATCAGGAAGTTTATGCTAGAATAGAAAACAGGGAATAAATTCTGAGAAAAAGTGCCGGCGCTTTGCAGCGCTCCAAAAAATTACTCTGCAAATTTGGCAGAGTTTTTGGAGTTTCTTTACTCAAACATATCCGGCTGTTCTTTTGCAATTACATTGTAAAGAGGCTGAAAGCTAAATAATCCCGCCAGTTCAGTTCCCACAACCGCCCGGGTTCGTATTGCCACCTCTGGATCGATCAAAATAGGCTGCCCAGCTGCTTCCGCCAGTAACTGAGCCTGGCAGCTTTTTTCCATAGTGATATACCACCAGGCAGCTTCATCAACGGATTTACCCACCGTCAGTAAGCCGTGATTCTGCAATATCAGTGCTTTGTGGTTACCCAAGGCTTTAGCAAGGGCCGCACCTTCTCCCATTTCCAATACCACGCCGGAAAAAGTATCCAACAAACCGTGGTCCTGATAAAAGGCACAAGCATCCTGGGTAATGGGATCCAGAAGGCGCCCGAGAGTAGACCAACTTTTCCCATAAAGGGAATGAGCGTGCGCAGCGGCTACCACATCCGGGCGGGTTTTATGGATGTGAGAATGAATAGTAAAGGCTGCGCCATTAAGGTAACCATCCCCCTCAACCACCTCTCCTTGATGATTGACCAGCAACAGTTGTGACATCGTCATCTGTTTAAAGGAAACCCCCATGGGGTTGACCCAAAAATGATCGTCATATTCTGGGTCACGGACAGTGATATGACCGGCTACGCCTTCATCAAAACCAAATTTTCCAAACAGCCGAAAAGCCGCCGTCAGCTTCCTCTTACGCTCTTCACGAACTTGTTCTGGCGGCTGGGTTGGCTCGCCAAGCAACATATTGATGTCGCCATTCATAACAGCAGCATCAATACCGGTTTTTGTTTTATTTTTTTCTGTTGTAGCCACCTAGCGGCCCTCTCATCTTTGGAAAATGCCGAGGCATGGTTATAGCATGACTTTTATTTTCTATGCGAGGATTAATAACTTAATAAAATGGTGACTGCTTAATGCGGAAAAATATAAAAGTGACTTTGATGTCTTTTCTATCAGTTTATTTTCGCGCGGTAGAAATATAAGCAAAAATTTACTGCCAAATAATGAAAATTTAGTATCTTGCACTTAGTTTCTTTTACTGAATAATTAGGACTGTTTACTCAAAGTAAATTCCCACCCAGATGTCATAGATATGACTCTGAGTAGGAGAGAGTTTACTCTATCAAAAACCTTCCAGGACTATCTTTCCTTTTGCAGCCTGGGATTCGATAAGCTGATGTGCTTTTAAAAGGTTATTTGCATTTATTTTCCCAAAATTCTGCCCCATAGTGGTTTTAATTAATCCCTGGTCAATTAATTCCGCAAGTTCATTCAACAGAACATGCTGGGCAACCATATCCTCGGTAGAAAACAGCGCGCGAGTAAACATAAACTCCCAGTGCAGGGACAGACTCTTCTGCTTCAGTGCCACAACATCCAAGGAGGTGGGGTCGTCAATCAAACCAAACTTGCCTTGAGGTCTGATACTTTTGATAATTTCCGCCAAGTGCTCTTCGGTATTAGTGAGGCTAACAACATAGTCGACGCCATCGATACCCTCGCGACTTAACTGTTCACTAAGAGACTGCCGATGATTGATCACATGGTGGCTTCCAAGCTCTTCAAGCCAGCTTTTGGTTTCGGGGCGGGAGGCAGTGCCTATCACAGTCAAATTGGTCAGACGACGGGCCAACTGGACCATGATCGAACCCACGCCACCAGCGGCACCAATGATCAGCAGTGACTTGTTGTTTGCCCCTTTACCCACCGCAACTTGCAGGCGGTCAAATAGCATTTCCCAAGCGGTAATCGCAGTGAGAGGCAGCGCCGCCGCCTCGGCACAGCCAACCGTCTTGGGGGCAGTACCAACGATTCTCTCATCCACCAGCTGGTACTGGGCATTGCTGCCCGAACGGGAGATATCGCCCGCATACCAAACCCGATCGCCAACCTTAAAGAGTCCCGCTTCCGGGCCTACCGCCTTCACTATGCCCACAGCATCCCAGCCAAGTACCTTCCACTGACCGGTGTCCGGGCTAGCCCGCTGCCTCACTTTAGTATCTACCGGGTTAACCGAAACGGCCTGTACTTCTACCAGCAGATCCCGGCCGGAGACTTGCGGTATGGGGAGGGTTATATCCTGTAGCGCTTCTTTATCACTGCTTGGCAGAGACTGTTGATAACCGACGGCCTTCATCATCAATTTTATCCTTTTCCAATGGGGTAACGGGTGTGAAGGTATCTTAAAAAGGAATATCCACAGGAAAAACTGCCTTCTCGCAGAAGCTGTTTCAATTATTTTTTTAAATTCCAGTAACTATGGATAACTCTATCCACAGTTATCCACAAAGCTGAACTAGGGCACGGGGAAATGGCTATCTGTGGAAAACTTGAGAAGAAATTTACTCACCAAGGCATTAAATCTTTGCGCTGCTTCCAGAAACAGGAAATGGCTTCCTCCTTCCGCCACATCAAAGATCTCAAGCCTGGAACCCGCAACTTGCTGGTGAATCCACTGCTGGCACTCTATCGGGTGTGGACTGGCACGACCGAAAGCCACTAGCGTCGGCTTATCAATCCTGGGGATAAAATCCCGCCAGTCCTTTGTTATGTTATCCACAAAAAGCTTTGCAGCCCAGCGACGGGGACACTGCAGGTTAACCGCAACCAGCTCATCCCGTTGGGTTTTCCCCATTAAAGGCGTGACCATAGACATAAGAATTTGGCGGGTGGCCTCAGCACCTTTTTTTCCAACCAAGTTATCCACAAACTGGAAGAGGCTCTCCGGGGTCAGTATGCCTCCAGCGGCCAATCGCTCCGCTTCACTCCAGGCGGGATCTGCCAGTAGACAGGGGGGTTCATCAATTAGCACTAGTGCACTGACCCTATCCCCACCAAACATTTCCAGGTAGCTCCATATCACCGAGCAGCCGGCGGAGTGGCCGAGTAAATGAAGGGGTTCCTGTTGCAGACTTGAGATCAGCTCTTGCAAGTCCTTGGCGAGGCGGGAAATTCGATAGCCATGATTGGGCTTGTCAGACTGACCATGACCACGCATATCCAGCGCGATCACACGAAACTGATCGCTGAGCCCAGTGAGCTGATGTTTATACAACACCGCCCCCTGGGACCAGCCGTGTAGCATCAATAATATGGGGCCGCTGCCGGCCTCTAGATAGCGCAGGGTGACGCTATCAGAGGTAGTAAATTCACACAGCTTTACTCGCTTGTGCATAAACCTTTTGCGGCAGGTGAACAGTTATTCAACCGTGACTGATTTAGCCAGGTTTCTGGGTTGATCCACATCAGTACCTTTCAGCAACGCCACATGGTAACTCAATAGCTGCAGCGGCACGGTGTAGAGAATCGGCGCCAGACTCTCTGGGGAATCTGGAACTTCCACCACGGTAATACCTTCTTCACTGGTAAATCCGGCCTTGGGGCTGGCGAAAACAAACAGTTGCCCACCCCGTGCACGCACTTCCTGCAAATTGGATTTGAGTTTTTCCAGCAGCTCATCATTGGGGGCAACGACAACCACGGGCATATCGCCGTCCACCAGTGCCAGGGGGCCATGCTTCAATTCGCCGGCGGGATAGGCCTCCGCGTGGATATAGGAAATTTCCTTCAGCTTTAGAGCGCCCTCCAGAGCAATGGGGAATTCGACACCACGCCCCAAGAAAAGCGCGTGGTTCTTCTCTGCAAAGGCCTTGCTGGTGTTTTTAACCACCTTATCCAGACCGGTAAAACTCTCCATTAGCTCAGGTAACTGGTGCAAGGCGCTGACCAGCTCAGCTTCACGCTCCGCCGACAGGCCGTTGACCTTGGAGAGGGCGATACAGAACAGTTGTAATGCTACCAATTGGGTCGTAAAGGCCTTGGTCGAGGCCACACCAATCTCAGGGCCCGCCTCAGTCATTAGCGATAGCTCAGACTCTCGCACCAATGAGCTGTTGGGCACATTGCAGATGGTCATGGAGGCCAGGTAGCCCAGGTCCTTGCCCTGGCGCAGGGCGGCGAGGGTATCAGCCGTTTCCCCGGATTGGGAAATACTCACAAACAGGGTTCCCGGGCGCACCACTTTCTTGCGGTAGCGCAGTTCACTGGCCACTTCCACCGAGCAGGGAATACCGGCCCAGTCCTCCAGCCAATAGCGGGCTACCATTCCCGCATGGTAACTGGTGCCACAGGCTACTATCTGTACCTGCTGCACCTTGGGCAAAATCTCCTGGGCGCGGGCACCAAGGGCCTGGGCCAACACTGAGCGCTCACCGATACGGCCCGCCAGAGTGGCTGCGACCACCTGGGGCTGCTCGAAAATCTCTTTCTGCATAAAGTGGCGGTAGCGCCCTTTATCGGTAGCTTCATGACCGCCGGTCAACTTGTGCACCGGGCGACTGACTTCCTCTCCCAACTTGTCTCGAACTGCGATGCCACCGCGACGCACTTCCGCCACATCGCCCTCTTCGAGGAATATAAAGCGATCAGTCACCTGGCGCAGGGCCATAGGATCAGAGGCAATAAAGTTCTCTTCAATACCCACTCCAAGGACCAGCGGACTACCAGAGCGGGCACAGGCCAAAACTTCCGGCTCTTCATGACTAACCACCGCGAGGGCGTAGGCACCTTCCAGTATATGCGTGGCTTCAGTCACAGAGTCGACCAGGCTGCGGCCCTCAGAACTTAATGAGTGAATAAGGTGAACCACAACTTCAGTATCGGTTTCAGACTCAAACTCATAACCTTTTCCCTGAAGCTCTGAACGCAATTCCTGATGGTTTTCGATAATGCCGTTGTGAACCAGAGCGATATGGCCTGACAGATGGGGATGGGCATTTTCATCGGAGGGAACACCGTGAGTAGCCCAACGGGTATGGGCAATGCCAATATGGCCCTCGGCGCTTTCCTCACTTAATTTGGCTTCCAAATCTGCGACCTTGCCCAGGCTTTTGCGCAATTGCAGCTGGCCATCTCCACTGCTTAAGCAGACTCCGGCTGAGTCGTAACCGCGATACTCCAAACGGCGCAGCCCTTCCAGAAGAATCCCCGTCACATTGCGCTGTGCCAGCGCACCTACGATTCCGCACATAATTATTTCCTCATTAACCCGGGAGTCTCGCCGCCCATTAACATTTCAGGCTGAGCGCCTCTGCTCCTGTCTTCAGCGGCACAAATGAGCTGGATACCCAGCTGCTCCAGTTTTTGGCCCACGGCGTCCGCCAGGCCATCATCAGTTACCAAGATATCGACCTGCTCCCAGGACAATTCCAGATTGGGAATCCGCTTCCCCACTTTACTGGACTCCGCCAGTACAACCACTTCCCGCGCAACTTCCGCCATTACGCGGGAGAGGCCAATTTGTTCATTAAATGTACAGGTGCCGCGTTGCAAATCGATTCCATCGGCACCAATAAAAGCGCGATCGAAGTCGTATCCTCTCAGTACCTGTTCTGCAACCTGCCCCTGGAAGGCCTCAAAGTGTGGGTCCCAGGTGCCTCCGGTCATCAACAGCGTCGGTTCGTTTTCAAGTTCGCGCAGTGCATTGGCCACATGCAGCGAGTTAGTCATCACCACTAGGCCGCGCTTGCTTTCAAGCTCAGGAATCATTGCCGCCGTGGTGCGACCGTAATCGATCACAATTCGGTGGTGATCCGGTATCAGCTCAGCAGCGGCTCGACCAATGGCCCGCTTACTCCCAGAGGGCCCTTCTTCATTGACCAACTCCCTCGGCACCGGGATAGCACCACCGTGGCGGCGCAGCAACAAGCCGTGATTTTCCATTGCCGTCAGATCCTTTCGAATCGTAACTTCCGAAGTTCCGAACTGCCGCGCCAATTGCTCGACACTGGTCTCTCCTACTTCATTTAGCAAGTGGAGAATACCGTGGCGGCGCTGTTGGGTGTTGCGTTTGGACATAGGCAGATAAGTTTCATTTCGAAACTTAAAGATAGCAAAACGAAACTAAAGTTCCCACAACTTTTATCAATAACCATTACTCAACTGATTAAATACCGGTATAGGACTCACTCAGGCTGTTAGAGGGACAAAGTTTCCAACATTGTCTGAAGAAAGCGCGCCAACTCTCCACCGGTAACGGCCCGGTGATCGGCACTGATAGAGAGAGGGAGTAAGGGGCGAAGTGCCGGCCATCGATTGACCACCACAACTCCCTGGCACACCCTCCCGGCACCGACAATGGCAACAGTGGGCGGCATGACTACTGGGGTGGCATAGCGACCGGCTATGGAGCCGAAGTTGGAGAGAAGTATGCTTGCCCCCTGAAGGTCTCGCTGGGCGATTCCGGTCTCGCGGGCCTGGTGCTTAAAGTCCGCCACCTGCTGGAGCAGATCTTCATCAGTACGCTGGGCGACATCCCTGAGTACCGGCACATAGAGTCCTCGTGGAGAATCCACTGCTAAGCCAATATTGATACTGCCCTGCGGCGCCAGCTTCTCATCCTGATACAGGGCATTGAGGGTAGGTTCCGCCTCACAAGCTTCCTGTACTGCACGAATCAATCTCAGCAGCGCCGGAGCACTACCCCACCAGTTGGAAATATCCGCATCGTCACACAGCGTTATCTGCTTTACCTCATCTCGCGCTCGGCTCATGGACAAACCCATTGCGCGACGTGCAGGCGTCATGACTTCGGACTCAGAATCGAATTGGGGTGCAACGGCTGTAGTTTGTACGGCAGAAGCGCGGGCAGGTGATGGATGCTGCCCCTTCGCCACAGTTTTGGGCTTTGTTCCCGGCCCCACCGCAGTAAGTACCTGGGCTTCCGTTACCAGTGCACCCGCTGGTGATATTGACTGTAAATCTACCCCCAAACGCCTGGCCAGGGCCCGTACTCTCGGGGTGGCCAGGCGCTTTAAGCCCACCTCCGGCCCCCGCTCAGCCCCCAATACACCTTGCCCTTGCTCTATTTTTCCCACCACCGTACCGCTGTCGGCCCGAGGACTAGTCTCTTGTTCCGATTCTTCAGCTTGAGTGGGCGGGCTTTCATCTGCGACTTCTCCCTCGGCCATAAATCCCACCAGGGGATCGCCAACATTCACGGTCTCATCCACTGCCGCAAATAGCTTCTCAATAGTGCCGCCCCAAGGAGCCGGCACTTCCACCAAGGCCTTAGCGGTTTCCACTGTCACCAGAGTTTCATGGGCAGCTATGGTATCTCCCTCTCTGACATGCCACTCCCGCACTACCGCATCGGGCAGACCTTCACCGAGATCCGGAAGGGTAAAAGTCTTCATTGTGGCCCTCCGTTGGCGTAGTCCAGCACTTCCTGTACGGCCGACAAAATACGCGGCACTCCGGGTAGATACTCATCCTCCAGTTGATAGTAGGGCATCACTGTATCGAAACCGGTCACCCTCTGTACCGGTGCCTTTAAAAGATCGAAGGCATACTCATTAATCTGTGCGATCACCTCGGCACCCAGGCCACAGAACCTGGCCGCCTCGTGCACAACGACACAGCGCCCGGTTTTCTCCAGGGAGTCTATTACCGTGTGGATATCCAGGGGTTTCAGGGTGGCCGGGTCGATAACCTCAGCCTCTACCCCTTCCTCTGCGAGCTGCTCTGCGGCTTGCAGGGTCTCTTTGAGGGAAGCGCCCCAAGCGATAAGCGTTATATCGCGGCCCTCCCGCAACACAAAGGCGCGATCCAGTGGCAGAGCCTCGCCAGTGTCGGGCACTTCCTGGCGAACGGCTCGGTAAATACGTTTGGGCTCCAGGAAAATGACCGGGTCCGGGTCTCTAATTGCCGCCAATAGTAAACCGTAAGCCCGTGCAGGAGAGGAGGGCACCACAAGGCGCAGACCTGGAATATGGGCGAACAGGGCCTCGGTGCTCTCGGAGTGATGCTCCGGTGCATGGATTCCACCTCCATAGGGGGCCCGATAGACAATCGGACAGGAGAGGCGGCCGCGAGTGCGATTGCGATAGCGCGAGGCGTGGCTGAGGATCTGATCGAGACCGGGATAGATAAAACCCATAAACTGGAATTCAGCCACCGGTCGCAGGCCCTGCACCGCCATACCGACAGCCATTCCGGCAATCATGGTCTCGGCCAGGGGGGTATCCATCACCCGGTCCCGGCCAAACCTGGCCTGTAACCCCTCGGTTGAGCGAAATACGCCACCGTTCAGACCAACATCTTCACCAAATAGAACCACCATCGGGTCTGCTTGCATCTCGTAAGCCAGAGCCTGGGTGACAGCCTCGACCAAAGTTATCTCAGCCATTAGCTATCTCCCTGCAACTGTTGATACTGCTCCAGAAAAGGCTCCGGCAACTTTGCATAGAGGTGGTCGAATATTGCTGTGGCGGCATCTCTGGGGGTTTCCCGGTAGATGTGGACCGCTCTCTCCAGCTTCTGTGTCAGCTCCCGTTGCATCTCTTCTTCCTGCGCATCATCCCAGGCACCGCAGTTTTCCAGGTAGGATCGCAGGCGCCGCAAAGGCTCTCGGGACCAGGCTTCACTGACATCTTTTTTGGGCTGGTAGCGGCTGGCATCATCGGCGGTGGTGTGGTCACACAGGCGATAGCTAATCGCCTCGATCAGAGCTGGGCCAGCACCACTGCGCGCCCGCTCCACGGCATCACCCACCGCCTCACGAACGGCAATCACATCGTTGCCGTCTACCTGCAAGCCGGGTATGCCGGCGGCAATAGCCTTCTGTGCCAGAGTCTTACAGGCAGTTTGCTCATCTCGCGGTAGGGAAATGGCCCATTGATTGTTGTTGATAACGATCACTAGAGGCAGGTGCCAGTCCCCAGCCAGGTTTATCGCCTCGTAAAAGTCTCCCCGCGAAGTAGATCCATCGCCGCCGGTCGAAACAGCGACGCGCATGGGTTCACCGAAATGCTCATGTTTATATTTCAGGGCAAAGGCTACACCGGCACCGTGCAACATCTGGGTGGCTATAGGCACACTCAAGGGCAAATCTTCGCGGCTATGGCGAAAGTTCTGCCCCCGCTCATCGCCCCCCCAGATTGCGTAGATCTCCTCAATAGTGACGCCCCGCTCCAGAAGAGCGCCTGTCTCCCGGTAATTGGGGCAGTAGATATCCTCTTTGGCCATGGCGGCTGCGAGACCAACACCAATAGCTTCCTGGCCGAGGCTGGAGGGATAGGTGCCAAGTTGACCGGTACGCTGCATTTTTACCGCGCGATCATCCACCATACGAGCCAACGTCATCTGGCGGTAGTAAGCAATCAGGGTATCCGGGGTGGCAAATTCCGGTAGGGCTTGGGTCGTCTGTCCCTGTTCATCCAAATATTGCAGCGAAGCAATATCAAAACTGGCAAGCAGCTGTAATCTGGGCTTGTGCATCGGGCCATTCCTTTTGTTCCCGAAGCGCAAGTTTAATGGATAGGGTGGCTATCAACAGGCGTGGAGAGGGAAGGCCCGCCGGAATTATAGTTTCCGAGGGGCAATCCAATTACGGTAAGGGTTATTTAGCTTTTCTTGGTCGGACGCTGCCAGCCGTTAATATTGCGCTGCTTGCTACGCGCTACCGCCAACTCTTTGCTCCCCACAGCCTGGGTAATGGTGGAGCCAGCACCCACTGTGGCTCCGGCGCCCACAGTTACTGGGGCTACCAGAGCTGTGTTAGAACCTATAAAGGCATTGTCGCCGATCTCGGTCAGGGACTTGTTCACACCGTCGTAATTACAGGTAATGGTGCCAGCACCGATATTGACCGCTTCGCCCACCAGGGCATCACCGACATAAGAGAGATGATTAACCTTACTGCCCTCACCAATTTTGGCTTTTTTGGTTTCGACAAAGTTACCCACCTTGGCACCAGTGGCCAGCTCTGTGCCCGGACGCAAACGTGCAAAGGGACCAATAGTACAAGCCTCACCAATCTCAGCGCCTTCGATAATGGAATTGGCCTCTACCTTGGTGCCATCTGCCAGGCGACAGTTTTTTAGCAGGCAATTAGGTCCAATTTGTACCCCCTTACCCAGTGAAACTGTCCCTTCGAAAATGCAGTTAATATCGATAGAGACATCGGTATCGCACTCCAGGCTGCCGCGAACATCTATACGCATGGGGTCCAATAAAGTCACCCCCGCATTCATAAGACTGGTCGCATGGTTATGCTGCAAAGCGCGCTCCATCTGTGCCTGCTGCGCACGGCTATTTACTCCCGCCACTTCCAGCGGATCACTGGCAATTACTCCCGTTACAGGAATCCCCTCACTGACCGAACGACCGATAATATCGGTCAGGTAGTATTCACCTTGAGCATTGTCACAGGACAACTCCGGTAACCAGCGAGCCAACAGTGCTCCAGGAGTCGCCAAAATGCCGGTATTGACCTCACGGATAGCCAGGGTATCCGCATCGGCATCCTTTTCCTCAACGATCGACTGCACACAGCCGCTGTTATCCCTCACAATACGCCCGTAACCGGCGGGATTGGCCATTTCAACTGACAGCAGGGCAGGTCCGTGATCCGCTGCCGATAGCAGTGATTGCAAACTGCCGGCCCTGACCAGAGGCACATCACCATAGAGCACCAAAACGGTGGCTCCTTCGCGGAAATAGGGCACCGCCTGGGCCACGGCATGCCCGGTACCCAATTGCTGTTCCTGCTCCACAAACCTGACACCACGATCAGCAAAGCGGTCACGTATCAGGTCTGCGCCATGCCCGATTACCACGGTAATCTGTACCTCTCCCAACAACATGGCGGTATCAATTACCCGCTCAAGCATGGGAATACCGCCAATAGGATGCAGCACTTTAGGCAGGTCAGAGTGCATGCGGGTGCCTTTTCCAGCGGCCAAAATCACAACATCGATAGTCATAACGGGTCGATATTCCAATCGTCTACAAAATTTGAGTGCATTGTGGCCACTAGACCCGGTTTACTCAAGCGAACAACAGTTCGCCCCGGGGCCCTGGTATTCAACGCATTAAGATTGCTGCGCCGCTTTGATCCCGGTAATTTACCCCCTGTGAAATCAACCGGTTACTCAACCCAACAAAACAAATATAGCCGCCAAACACAGAATCGGGCGGAGGGATATTTCAATGAACACCACCAAGCAGAACAAGCCGCGCCACCATTTGTTGGCTCTGGCTGTCCTGGCACTGACCCTGCCGATGGGTGCTGCGGCAGAAGCCGAAAGCGCTCTCGAAGCTACCAAAGAAAAGGAAGTAGAAAAGGCGGAAGCCCAATCCTGGGATATCAACAAGCCACCCTACGAATTCAAACCGATCCAGTTGGACACCCGCGAGACCACCTGGAGCAACCTGGATATCAGCCCAGATGGCAAAACCATCCTGTTCGATATGCTCGGCGATATCTACACAGTGCCGGTAGCAGGCGGCGAGGCGGTAGCCCTGACCAATGAAATCGCCTGGAATATGCAGCCGCGCTTCAGCCCGGATGGCAAGACCATCGTGTTTATCAGCGACCGTGACGGCGCCGACAACATCTGGTTGATGGATCGCAATGGCGACAACCTTCGCCAGCTCACGACAGAAAAGGAAAACTTGCTGCACTCGCCCAACTGGAGCCCCGATGGCCAGTACCTGGTAGCGCGTAAAGGCTTTATGTCTGGCCGCAGTATCCCCGCCGGTGAAATCTGGATGTACCACTACGGTGGGGGTGAAGGTCGCCAACTGAAAGAGCGCATCGGTGGCGATATCGCCCAGAAAAATATTGCCGATCCAGCTTTCTCTCCAGATGGACGCTATGTCTATTACTCCATCGATACCACCCCCGGCACCGTGTGGAAGTACAACAAAAACTCCACCCAGGAAATTTTTGCCATCAACCGCTATGACCTCCAGGATGGTGAAGAGGAGACCTTTGTCTCCGGTCCCGGTGGCGCAGTGGCACCTGTACCATCCCCGGATGGCAGTAAACTGGCCTTTATTCGCCGCCAGGACAACCAGACCTCCCTGTTCCTGAAAGATTTGGACACAGGACTGGAAACTCCGGTTTACTCCGGCCTCGAACGCGACCTGCAGGAAATCTTTGGGCCCCATGGCAACTACGTTCAATACGACTGGATGCCCGATGGTGAGTCATTGGTCGTTTGGACTGGCGGTAAATTCCTGCGCATCTCCATCAACGGCGACAGCGTCGCACCGATTGCGGCCCATGTGAAAGTTGAGAAACAGGTAGCGGATGCGGTGCGCTTCCCGGTAGACGTAGCGCCGGAAACCTTCGATGTGAAGATGATTCGCTGGGCGCAGAAATCCCCCAACGGCAAGCAGGTCGCTTTCCAGGCATTGGGCAAGATTTATATTCAGGATGTCGCCAGTGGTGAGCGTCGTCGTCTGACCCGCCAGGACGACCACTTTGAGTTCTATCCCAGCTGGTCCCGCGATGGTCGCGAGATCACCTATGTCTCTTGGGACGACCAAAACCTGGGCCATGTGAGGGTAGTTTCCGCTCGCAACGGTCGCGGTAAAAACATCACCAAGCAGCCGGGCCTGTACGTTGAACCAAGCTTTTCTCCAAGTGGTGACGCTGTGGCCTACCGTCGCTTTACCGGCGGCTATCTGCTCAGCCCCGAGTACTCCCTGGAACCGGGCATTTACCTGGCAGACGCCGACGGCGACTGGCAACGCCGGGTCGTGAAGTCTGGCTATGAGCCTCATTTCGGCGCCAGCGAAGATCGTATCTACTTCTCCGAGTACCAAAACGCTGACGGCGGCAAGCGCGTGCTGAAGAGCACCAACCTGGAAGGCAAGGATGAGCGCGAGCACCTGCACGGCGCTGAGATTACTTCCTTCCGCCTGTCTCCGGACGGCAAGTGGGTTGCCTTCACCCAGGACTTCAAAGCCTTTGTCGCGCCCTTTATGCATACCGGCAAATCCGAGGTTATCGGCCCCGATAGCAAAGCAGTCAAAGTCACCCAGGTATCCAAGCGCGCCGGTGAAAACCTGCATTGGTCTGCCGATAGCGATACTTTGGGCTGGGCACACGGCCCCAAACTGTTCGAGCGTGAACTGAAGGATGCCTTCGAATTTGTCGCCGGCGCTCCGGAGGAACTGCCAGAGCCAGTTTCTGAAGGCATCGACCTGAGC
Source organism: Microbulbifer sp. MKSA007 (assembly GCA_032615215.1). Taxonomy (NCBI): domain Bacteria; kingdom Pseudomonadati; phylum Pseudomonadota; class Gammaproteobacteria; order Cellvibrionales; family Microbulbiferaceae; genus Microbulbifer; species Microbulbifer sp. MKSA007. The sequence continues at coordinate 103,916 of CP128433.1, forward strand.
TTTGAACAGTCCTTCGACAATCGCGCAGGTCTCGTTGCCCTCACCGGCGGCAAGGTTGTCACTATGCGCGATGCGGAAAACACCCGTGAAATTATCGACAATGGTGTGGTTCTGTTCCGGGGCAACCGCATTGTCGCCGTGGGACCCGCAGCGGAAGTGGAGATTCCCACGGAAGCGAAGCGTATCGATATCACCGGCAAAACCGTTTTACCGGGGCTTATTGACGCTCATGCCCACGGTGCTCAGGGTCGCGAAGAAATTATCCCGCAGCAGAACTGGAACCTGTTCTCCAGCCTGGCATTTGGAGTGACTACTATTCACGACCCCTCCAATGACAGCAGCGAGATCTTCTCCGCCGCTGAAATGCAAAAGGCCGGCCTGATTACTGGGCCGCGTATTTTCTCCACCGGCACCATCCTCTATGGCGCCAAAGGTCCAGGCTACAAAGCCAAGATCAACTCCCTGGAGGACGCTCAGTTCCACGTGAACCGCCTCAAGGAAATGGGCGCCATCTCGGTGAAGAGCTACAACCAGCCCCGCCGCGACCAGCGCCAGCAAGTGCTGCAGGCAGCCCGCGAAGCCGGCATTATGGTAGTGCCCGAGGGCGGCGGTAAGTACCAGCACAATATGAACATGATTGTGGACGGGCACACCGGTATCGAGCACTCACTGCCGATCGCCAATGTCTACGGCGATGTGGAGCAGCTGTGGAGCCAAACCCAAGTGGGTTATACACCGACCTTCGTCGTGGCCTACGGCGGTCTCTGGGGTGAGGAGTACTGGTATGACCGCACGGAGGTATGGAAGAACGAGCGCCTGACCCGCTTTACCCCCGATTTTATCGTTAACCCCCGCTCTGTCCGTCGCCCCACTGCGCCGGATGCCCACTACAACCACTTTAATGTGGCCCGTCAGGCCAAGCAGCTGCGCGACGAAGGTGTCACCGTACATATCGGCGCCCACGGCCAGCGCGAAGGGCTTGGAGCCCACTGGGAAATGTGGATGATGGAGCAGGGCGGCTTTACTCCCTGGGAAGCCTTCCGCGCCGGTACCATCGATGGTGCCCGCTACCTGGGTATGGACGGTGATATCGGCAGCATTGAGGCTGGTAAGCTGGCTGACCTGATCGTGGTTGACGGCAACCCCTTGGATAACCTGCGCCTGTCAGAGAACATTACCTACACGGTAATTAATGGCCGTGTGTTTGAGGCGGAAACCATGAACGAAGTAGGGGCTGGCGAACGCTTGGCATTCTTCCACGAACGCCTGCCTATCAGTGCTATGCCCGCTCCTACGGCGGAAGCGGTACAGGAGAAGATGGAACGACACCACTGGGTACACTAACCTCAGGCACAAACTGAGATGCAAACAAAAGGCCGGGGACAAACCTCCCCGGCCTTTTTTGTATAAAGCCCTACCTGGTCCGGCGACGTCCTCCCAGCTTATGCCAGAGAATGGCGCGATAGATTGCGACAGGCAGTCTAAAGATTCCCGTAACCAGCCACCAAAATGACTCATAGATGGCAATCGTCTGATCCACTAATGGATGATCCTGGTCGAGCCTTTCTGGATAGTGATCGTGTCGCAATATGCCCCGATGAAACAGAAATCTGCGTAAAGGCCGGCTCAGTCGCCAACTAAAAGACTTGGTTATACGGTTTAAGTTATCGGCGAGAAAGCTCTCCGAGGCTATCTTTTGCTGTGTGAGCAGTTCGAAATAGTGGCTTTTGGACTTATTTTCATTCTGCCAATCAGTATCAAAATCCATCTTTGTTAGCCAATCGCTTTCCCCGAATCCATCTATCTTGCGCAGATCCGATGTGTATTGCGGGATAGTTATCTGATTTTTAATGATGGCCTTGGAAATGCGATATACATCAGCATTCATCCGGTCAGGGTTCTGCAATTCCCGACTAAGCCTTTGCTGAAAGCCGGACCGGAATTTGAAATGGAGAAGATGAGCGCAATTTTTACTGAGAGGAACCGGCGTACATGAGTGGGTTGAACGTAAATATTGAAAACCCGTCCGCCAATAAACCAACGGAATTTTATAAGATTTAACAAAATAATCAGAAATGCCAGATATTTGCGCTCTGGCTTTGGAGCGAATTTCAAAAAAAGGAAAAGCTAATATGCTTTTTTTCTTAAAGTTTTTATAAGATACATAGTTAGGCGTTGATTCCATTAACTCAGAAAGATTTCTTATGTCATATGCATTCCCTTGAAGGTTGTCACTAAAGAAATCTATTAGTGGAGTATATAGAGCAAAAGCTAATTCACTCTGCATAAGTTGAGTCGTAACCTTCAGTGAAGCTTTACCTAAAATTTCAGGTAACCAGAGAAATTCATCAGCATCTACCACAAGAGTCCATTTTCCCTGACAGTAGTCCCGGGCAACTCTGTTAACCCAATCTACACCTGCGTTTGCCTGGGGGTAGCCACAATCAACTTCGTATAGCTGGACATCATTCTGCTTCAGTAGATAGCTTACCGAGTTATCGCTACTTCCCGTATCCACCAGGTGGAAACATGTCACACCTAAAGACCGGTAGTGGTCGAGAAAAGCCGGGAGAATATCCAATTCATCACGGAAGATACAAATAAGGGGGAAGCGTGTTTCACTAGCACTTTCAATGTACTTAACTACTTTCAAACTTTCACCCTAGCGAATTTACGCAGCTTTCGAATCGTTCGCTTTAAAAACCCTGGCTTATATTTTTCCCCTTTATTTTTTTTGGCATCTTTTTGCTGTTTTCTTAGTAGTAGAAGGCTTTTCTCTTCCGAGTCGAGCCCTTCAAGGTAAGGACTTATTTGCCTGAAATCCCCTTCTTCTTGAAGGTGATTTCTGGATTTCATAGAGTTGTCACCGGTGCGATAGTAATATAAAGGATCAGGATAATAGGATACATTTTCCTTTGCTAAAATTAGCTTGCTATAGAATTCAATATCATCCTTACCTGTTCTATATCTCTCTGTATAACCTCCGTGATCTCTAAACTTAGAAGCTTTTATCAGACACGTCGCATCACCGACTATATTTACTTTCGTTGCCCAAGCTCTAGCTGGCCCCATAAAACGAATTTGAGTTCCGAGCTTACCTTCTGGAGTATTAGGTGCCCCCTTGCCGCTGAATCGGATAGAGCTACAAGTCAGGCAATCAATATCTGCAAAAGTTGCCGCGCTTACCAACTTATCTACCATTTCCGGCATCATGACATTGTCATCGTCAAAAAAAGTAGATAATCTCCACTTGCATTTTGTGCTGCAGTATTTCTAGCAGCCCCTACATATCGGTTTTCCTGGTATACAAACTGCCATCCATTCTTCTGATAGTGACTTTCTATAATTTCCAGCGCGTGTAGCGCTTCTTGTGAATGGCTACCATCATCAACCACAATAACTTCTATGTTCTTATAAGTCTGATCTTTAATGCTTTTTAACGCTTGATAGAGAAAGTCTGGACGCTCAAAATGAGTTACGCATATAGAAACCAAGGGATCATGTCTATTGGAAGATCGGGCGTTTTTAATAATTGAATGCTCTTGGCCATGCCATTTATTCCATACATCTAACGACTTCTTAAGCCTCTGGTGTTTTATACCCGGCGCAGGCAGTTTCTTTGCATGTAATTCTAACTTTCTCGCTAAAGCAATATGATTTGGCTTAAAGAGGATTTTTTTTCCATTTTCGTCATCAAGTAACTCTCGAGTACCACCAGTATCAGCAGCAATAAATGGTACTTTAGTTGCAAGGCATTCGTAGACAGAAATCGGGGAATTCTCTAACAAAGCTGGGATCACAGCCAAACGTCCTTCTCCACTCAAATACTCTACAGCCTGTATAGCATTACAATCACTTATAAATGAGACTTCTGTACTCCAATGCTTCTGGTTTTCCTCTATGAATTTTCGCGCATCAAATCGATAAGAGTGTCCTCCCAAAAAAGTAATCGATGGTAATCTAACCCCTCTTTTAGCAAGAGTGTTTAATGCATTCACAAAAAGAATAATCCCCTTACGAGGTTCAAGACGCCCGAAAAACACCCATTCTTTTGTCTCTAAGTTACTATTTTTTATGGCTTCATTATCAGGTAATAGATCGTCCAAAAATACATTTGGCCAATAGTAACTGCGCTCAGGCAGGCGGTATTTATTATTTTTCATCCAGCAGACTAAATGCTGACTCCCACAGATCAGAGTATCTGCCATCTCAGCACTTCTACGCTCCATAAATACCCACCCCAATTGCCGTTCCTCTTTAAGGAATTGTTGATTACCTTCGGCAGACCAGAGTGTTGGGGAAGAACCTTTAACAGCAAAATGTATATCTTGGAATGCAATACCAAGACTCTTGGCAAGTAATGCTATATAACCCATTCCACGCCATTCTGAAACATGGACAATATCAAAGCGATCATTTCTCTTGAGCCACTCATAGGCTGCATAGGGCATTGCCATAGTGCGAGCCATTGTCGTTTTAGCTAGTGCCTGCGGTGCAACACCATGAAATTCAACATTAAGTTTTGCAAAAAAATTTTTTGTGATTTTCATTTTCACAGGATTTTTTGCTAGACCATTAACGAAACAGACGGTGACTTTGTGACCAGATCTCTGTAGAAAAACAGCCAAATGAAAGTAAGCCGTTCCAATGCCACCATTTTTTATTGGACCAAACATATCCTCCGTTAGGATGCATATACGTTTAGGTTTCTGAACAGCTTCAAGGCGTAAATCCTCGTGAAGCTCTTTCATTATTCAAGCCACCTTAGATCGCAACTAGCATTTGTTTAAGATAACGCAATCGACCATTTCGTAAGACAAGTCCATTTTCCTTAACACGTACGGTAATCTCTGAGTTTTCCTGCTTTATTTCAGGTGTTAATGAGAACCGGAATCCATACCAAGCTAGTTTCGGGTTTCGAGTACCGAAACGTTCCACATAACGATTCGCCGTGGCTTCAGCTACAATGTTTCCGTTTACCTCTAAGACAATCACTAAATTTTTAGCTATATTGCTTCTATCCCATGCCCATCCCTCAAGAACCCGTGGATCGAGTGCAAAAAGCTCTCGTGGTGGAATTGACCCCTTAATAGGTGAGCCAGTATATCCCTTAAATATACGTTGCAAGGTAGTACCTGATTTTTGAATCACAGCCTGAAAACTAAACTTGGGTTTAAATTCAGTTTCATTGATTTTTCCCTGCTCATGGATAATTTTTGCAATATCATGTTCAGGCTCATCCTTACCTTCTACTGTATAATCCTTGTCTACAAACTCTCCTACCTCTGCGTGATCTTGCCCATATAAAGTGGTATCTTCGGTATCTATCCCTTGAATGTTTTCAGGTGTGTTATTTTCTGTTTTAGAGAAGAAACTCCAGGTATATTTTTGGTTAAATATCTCCTCAACAGCTACCTCATTAAGTATTGGACTTCCAGAGATAGCTGCAAATACATTTTTAGATAGTTTTATAACCCGTATAAAACGGGTGTAAGTCATTTCTTGATCTTCTAACAGAAACTTAATATTAAATTTTTCACCTTCTTCCCATTTATCTGGAATTGGGAATCTATGTAAAGTAAGTTCATTATCTTGTAGCTCCAAAGAAATTGATTGGGGCTCGCCATTAACAATTAATTGCCTATTTCCCGGACCTTTGGCTACACAGAGCAAATGGGAATTTCTCTCGTCCAAACCAACAACTACCCTCGGATTACGATTTTTCATTTTACGAGGCCGGTCGGCATGTAAAAGCCACACAGGTTCCTCATCCAAACGATTCTTATCCCGATAAAGTGCTGGTCTTAATTTAGCTCCAATAGGCTGAGCTGAAGGAAGAAGGGCTAGTTTACGATAGGCAATATTATCATTTTCAATCAACGACATTGAGCGAAGGTAGACAGAGTTAGCGTTATTTCGAGATTCTTCCAATTCCTCTAAATAGTAATCACTACGAAGATGGCACTCAGGAATAACCATCAATTCAAACCCAAATTCTTTGTTCGCCCTTAAAATATATTCTTGTACCAAACCGTAGCGAATATCATAAGGGAGTATTGACCCCACCTTGCTTGATACCAGTTTTGGGATACAAATAATATTTGTGCCTATTGCATTTCCAAAGCTGATCTCAGAGACGATATCTCCACCTATCGGCATTACCACCTTGTTTTCAGGTAGAGATAAAAAGCTAGTGATTATGAATTCATGATTTATTTGAAGAGTTTTGCGTAACTCACCACAAAATTTTCCACCTAATCGAGAGGATGTACCATCACAGAGAATGCAAGCATCTAGAGTACTTTCAGAAAGACTTTTTGCCAGTGCAATCCCTGCTGGAAATCCAATGAAATCCACCAAACTACAATTGAGACCGGCTTCCAATAGAAAGTTAGAAGCTCTCTCAGCAATATTTTCAAGATAGGGATCAATTAATAAAAATTTGATGGAGTCGGGTCTATCAACTAAAAGTGCCTCAGAAAACTCCATAACACTCTCAGTATCCCGCAATAGAACAACCACTTCTAGGGTCGGTAGCTCCATCTCATTAGAAGCTGTTAAGGTGGGAGAGCCTGTAATCTTGGTGATCGCTTCAGCGCCACTATACTGCTTAAAAAGATCTGCTAAGTAGGCATGAAAACCATACCAAACTTGAAGGTTATAATTGTTATCAAAACTGGAATGCGCAATCTTATGCCCATTCTTCAGTACCTCTTCTAGCCTTTTCGCAAGCTCAAAAGCGTAGGGTGCGATGAGACAACTTTCATGGTCTTCTTTTGCGATAAGTTCTGGAGTTCCCCCTACTCGCGTTGCAATAAAAGGAATATTATTCTCTAGTGTTTCATATACTGCCATGGTGGAGTTTTCAATCAGGGAGGGCATTACCGCTATCATATCCCTGGAACATAAAAACGAGAGAGCTTCCGGCTGGTTATAATCTGTGATGCAATTGACTTCAAAACTCCAGGTAGACGCTTTTCGCTCAATATAGTCCGCAACCTTCTCATTGTTTTGATTAGGTAAGGCTTCACCATATTTACCTAGGAAATTAACTCTGGTAGGACAATTCCCCGCCCGCTCAAGTAAATCCAGAGCGGTACAAAAGAGCTCCAATCCCTTCCGCATTTCCAAACGACCAAAGAAGGTCAATTCGTTAGTGCGAACTACATCACCAGGCTGTCGATTAATGCGTTTATCATCAACGGGAACTTCGGAAAAATCGAGAATATTTGGCTGAACATAAGTTGATGTTGGCAGCTTATAGCCAACATAGCGCATAAAGCAAAGTAGGTGTGCGCTACCACCAATTACCATATCGGCAAATTCAACACATTTCTGCTCAGCAAAACTCGCTGGTAACAGCTCCTTTTTACCAATGGCTGCATTTGATAATGACGATTCCAGAGGTGCGGGGACGATGTCTTTACAATAAATAATGTATCTTTAAACGCCAAACCCAACTTCTTAACCATCAACGCATAAATTAATCCACCTCGCCATTCGGAAGTGTGGATAACATCAAAACGTCTCTGTTCAATTAACCAGCGGTATGCCGCACTATATCGTCGCTGCCAACTCTGTGAGGGGCCGATTATTGTTTCATCCGTGTGCACCAAGTAGTGCAGTGAAACACCAAAATTGGAATATTCCTCAACCCAATACTCAGGTGTTTCATTCTCAACTGTTTCACCTTTTAAGTAGAGCACATGTACTTCGTGCCCATGTGCTGCCAGTCCTTTCGCTAAGTGATAGTAGGTTGAAGCAATCCCTCCATTTCTCACCGGACCTAGGATTTCTTCTGTGGCTATACAAACTCTGAGCTTCTGGTCCGACTCAAAACCTGCATAAGTATTTAAATCAGGGAATGATTCTACTGAAAATTTGTCAATCTGCATTCTGTAGGGCCCTCTGCGAGAGGCTAGGCTTCAGAACATCCTCCTTATTGACAAAGTAATCCCATGTAATTTGAATACCGTCCCTTAATGATGCCTCCGGCCTAAAGCCCAAGTACTGTTTTGCTTTAGTAATATCCGTATAGTTATGGCGCACTTCACCTGCCCTGAAAGGGTGGTTAGCTATTTCAAGATCGTCATGGCAGCCCGAGACATCCCTTAGTAAACTAATTACTTCGTTAATTGACGTCGGCTGGCCGCTACCCAGCTGAAATACCCCATTTTCTCTCTTTTCCAGCGCCCTAATTATTCCCTGGCAGAGATCGCCTACAAAAATAAAGTCTCTAGTCTGATAGCCATCTCCGTAGACATCACAGACCTGACCTTTCAGAATATTTTTAATAAAGGCTGCTATCACACTTCCTTTGTGAAAGGAAAGCGGACCATAAACATTAGAGAATCGTAAAGAGGTTATTGATAATCCATAACTTTGAGAATATGCAGAACAGTAGGCCTCTGCTGCAGCCTTAGACGCACCATAAGCCGATGCGGGATTCACTGGCATTAATTCGTGTACTGGTGGATCAGCTTCTCCAATGATCGCCCCACCTGTAGAAGCATTAATGAGATGTCCAACCTCATACCTTCGCATTGCTTCCAGAAGATTGACAGTCCCCTGTACATTTACTTCAAAATTATAGACAGGGTTATTTATTGAATTAATAACACGTGTATCTGCAGCTAAATGTATAACAGCATCAGCTTGCTTTACAGCTTCATCTACATCCCGTTGATTTCTAACATCTCCTCTAATAAATTGGTGAGGTATTCCGGCTAATGCTGCGGTAGTGCCAGTGACCTCATTATCTAAAACTAAAATTTCGTCATATAAACTCAAATTACTGAGATATTTGACTAAATTTGAACCTATAAATCCACATCCACCAGTAATAAGGATTCGCGTAGACATAGCTAAAGCTACCCACTAGGAAATGGTTTCAGTAACTTCACTAGTTTTTTCCCGATAGGAAATATCGGCAAGTTTATTACCTTTTGTCCAATAAGAAACGCAAGGTATTTTTGTATGATCAGCCCGATCTTGATATTGCATTGTTATATCTGTAATTTCTTCTAGAAGACTATCTTTAATAAGAATCGGCTGCCATCCGAATGAACGAAGTAAATCATTTTTTACATTGAGATCATTTCTCTCTGCCTCCTTCCTCGGGTTTGGCAGATAACTTATTTCACAGTCTGTCAGTGTTTGAACTAATTGTGCAAGATCGGAAAGTGTTTGCGTTTCCGCCATCTGATTGAGAATCAGTGGTCGTTCACCGAGCTCCGGTGGATGTAAAAGTGCCTGCTCAATACATTTGCAAGTATCAGAGATATGGATAAATGCGCGAGTTTGACCACCTGTGCCATGAACAGTCAGTGGGAAACCGACAGTCGCTTGCATTAGAAATCTATTTAGGACTGTGCCGTAGTCCCCGTCATAATCAAAACGATTTATCAGACGCTCATCCAAACTAGAGAGTTCAGTCTGCGTTCCCCAAACAATCCCCTGGTGAAGGTCAGTAATACGAAGCCTGTCATTTTTCGCATAATACTGAAACATCTGCGAATCCATCGTCTTGGTCATATGGTAAATGGAGCCAGGATTAGGCGGATAAACGATAGAGTCTGAAATTTGACGATTATCAATCGTCTCTATTTTTACATCCAAGTAACCTTCAGGTATTGGTATGGGCTCCTCATGGCCGTAACCATACACACCCATTGTACCGAGGTGAACCAAGTGAATATCAAGCTGCGTCTCTACAATCGCATTGAGAATATTATGAGTACCACAAATATTATTAGCGATCGTATAATTTTTAGTAGCACTGCTTTTCATCGAATAGGGCGCAGCGCGCTGCTCACCAAAATGAACTATACTATCTGGCTTTTCCTCCTCTAGGAGATTTACAAGATCGTTAAATTTCTGGGAAACATCCAACTCGACAAAGCGAATAACCTTTCCCGTTAATTCAAACCAGGTATCAATACGCTCTTTCAGTTCTCGAATCGGTGTTAATGATTCTACATTGAGCTCACTATCAATTTTTCTTCTAGAAAAATTGTCAATAATAATAACCTCATGACCTAAATTACTCAGATGTAATGAGGTTGGCCATCCACAAAAGCCATCGCCACCGACTATTATCAGTTTCAAAGAGCCACCTCCACAAGTTTTGCCAACCAGGCCGTTGGCAGATCAATTTATTCAGGATTGAGATGTTATCGTCTGCTGCTTAATTGGATAACGTGAATCTTACAAAATCCAATTTATAACACAGGCTTTCCGGCTTTACCGATTATACGAGTTAGCATCCGCGCCAACTTTTATAGATTGCACCTTGAATAGTTTTCTCAGAGAAAATAAATTTATTATTTGACAGCTCCAACTTTCACATTTATGAATATTTTCATAGCTTAAGAAAATCAGTGCTAGCTGCGAGCATGTACTCAATAATAAGCAATCTTATTATATTTGATTTAAATCGAGCGCAACTGCACCTATTTGCAGCATGCAAGTCAATATCCACGCCAAAAAACCTGGTTACCATTACTTGGAAAATTAAATGTCTACTTTAGAAATCAATCAGCTGGATAACTTTGAACAAGGGAAGCAAGCTGCATTAGCTGGAGAAATAGACCTGGCGAGAGAGTTATTGCGTCCAATTGCCGATCTCAACCCTTTTCATCCGGCTACTTATTTTCTGTGCTATGCCGAATCAAAAAATGGTTCGATTCTAAATTGTGATAAGTATGCGCTGACCTTCATTTCAAGACATCCACACCATGTAGGCATGAGAATAATCTCCGCTATGCTAAATATAGCTAAAGGAGACATAGATCAAGCTGAAAAAGATATAAAAATAGCAATCAAGTGCAACCCAGAACATAAACGAGCGCTGAAAGTTTTTGACCAAGTCAAATTGATACGTATCGAAAATAACGCCAGGGAAGCGATTGAAATTTTAGACACTTCCCGTTCTCACCCTGCATTTTCAAAACTTTCCCGCTCAAAGGCAGCAAAACAACTGAAGAAAATAGAACCTTTAGAAGATTGGGACAATCATGAATTGCAGGCTAAAATCGCATTTTTCCACAACTGCACTAATATACGCCACGCACTGAAGAATTTTGATTCGGATCTCATCACTAGTGCCGTTGAACTCGGCTACTGCTCATGGCCAAGAAAATTACATAAATATGTACAAGGGTGCAATGTTTTAGATGTCGGTTGTGGTTTTGGTGGCTATGCCATGGGCTACCTCTGTGCTGGAGCAAACAGTTATACCGGTGTAGACCCAGCAATGTCTTTAGACTCCAGGAGGGTTCGCAATAAAAGGATAAGAAAGTGGGTTAACGCTCCAATGTCCGGCCAGGACATCATGGATTTGATCCCGGATATTGATCTACGCCAGTGCTCTACCCGCGATCTCGTCGGTATAAAGACCTTTGATACGGTTTGCCTACACAATGTCACTGAGCACCTATTGGAAATTGAGGGTGTATTCGAGGATATTGCGGGGTTGTTAACCAAAGGAGGAAAAATTATATTTCTGCATCACAACTTTTATGGCTGGAGTGGGCACCATATGCCTCCTCATAATCCATCAGTTTTGGATGAAGGGAATCCAGATCATCTTAAGTTTTGTGATTGGAACCATATTAATATTGTTCGCCATTTGCCACATGACCACTATTTACACACACATCTAAATCGCATTCGAATCGATGAATTACGCGCATTAACACGTAAGTATTTTAATATCGAAACCTGGGAACTACAGCCTTCCCATAGTAATGTTTTAGAGCGTTTAACTCCGGAAATAGAGACCAGGGTAAGAGAAGAAATTCCTGATATTACACTGGATGAAATGAAGGCAAATGTTGTTTTTTGTGTAGCTTACGCTAAGTAATCAATTTTTTTCCGGAGCAAAATAATGTACGAAATTGATGATGCGGAAATTGCAAGGGGTTGTTATGTACACCCAGAAATTTCATTTTCTAAAACTGAAGTTCCACAGAGCGTATTTGAGACACCAGGAATGGTTTCGATTGCCGAACGCAAATTACTCTATTCATTGGCGTCAAAAAACTTCCAGCAAAAAGGGTATATTGTTGATGCCGGAAGCTTTATGGGAGCATCTGTGGTTTCTCTCGCACATGGGTTGATGAGTAACTCAGATTTTTCAAACAACAGAAACTCAAATATATTGGATAGTAAACCTATTAGTAGTTATGAATTGGGTTTTCTACCTAAACCTGCAAATGGTTCGGATCGTGTTTGGGAGTGTGACTCACTAACCTATAAGTTTGGTGAATCTTTTGTTCCAATACTAGAAAATAGTATTTCTCCATTTCAATCATTGATTGAACTAAATATCGGTGATTTTAATGAGTTTTCCTGGCCTGATAATCCAATTGAAATTTGTTTTATTGATGTATGTAAAACTCAGGACCTAAATAAACATGTTTCAGCAGAGTTTATGCCAAAGCTTATTGAGGGCGAATCATTTTTCATTAATCAAGATTTTTTCTTTGATCGTTTACCATGGATTAAAGTAACCATGGGATATCTTGAAGATTATTTCGACTGGTATGGGCAAGTATTCTCAAGCTCAATCTATAAGTGTAAAAAACCAATTCCTAAGGAAGTAGCTGAATACGACCCATTCACCGAAGCTAGCCTAAAGGAATGCTTGAAGCTCCACGATAATCATCCTAAAGAACATCTAACAGATGCTCACAAATTAAGAATGTGCTTGTCTCGCTCATATCTTATTGCAATGAAGGGGGATAAAGATGAAGCACTAGATTATCTCAAAGTAGTTGAAAGTGATTATGAGCATATGATGGATGAAAATACTTCTATAGACAGAAATGATCGTTTTCGATTCAACAGAGCTGTTCGGCAAATAAAAAGCGGAATTTTTAGTTAAAAACTAGTATTTGGGATAAATCAAAAAGGTCAGAAATATAGTTTCTGACCTTTTAGTTCAAACAAAATGTATTTATATTTAAGCTGGGCTTATATTCATGTCTTTTTCCAAAGCTGCATCAAGTTCTTGAGCTCGTTGAAATGCTTTACGTTGAGATAAACGATTTACATACTCCTGATACTCTTCACGTCCATCTATAGTTCCAAACTGTAACCCCCACCCCAGCTGTGCACCAATATATACATCTGCTGCTGTAAAACGTTCTCCAACAATATACGGGTTTGATTTTATTGCACTAGATAGCGTATCTAGTGCAAGTTTATAATTACCGTAACCCAACATTTGCTGTTTATCTTTAGCCACATCTTCATCAAAGATATATTTATTCACGATGGCAGACTCCAATGGTCCAGCTGAGTAAAACATCCAGCGGTAATAATTGGCACGCTCTTCGTTATTTATCGGAGACAAACCTGAATCGGAAAATACATCTGCCAAGTAGACACATATTGCTGCTGCTTCAGTTATTATTTTGTTGTCGTGCACTAGTGTTGGAACTTTCCCCATGGGATTCAAAGCAAGATACTCTGGCGATTTCATGTCTTCGCCATATTCAAGTACTTTGGTTTGATAGGGTACTGATATCTCCTCTAGCATCCATCGAACAATACAGCCTCTCGATTGAGGGTTCGTATAAAAGATGATTTCATTTGCCATGTCAATATCTCGAATTTATGTGGATACATAAATTTTAGCTAGGCAAGTATCATTTCTTCGAGAGATTTACATGTCAAGTTACTAAGTAAAAGTACTATCTATTTACTTGGATAGTTCACTCGGCTAATTCAACAGTTATATTCTCTGGCCCCAAGAGAAAAGCTAATTTTTTATCTTGATACTCCAATATTCCGCTTCTTGTACTAATTCCTTGCTTCGATAAATACTCTAAAGCTTCATTCAAATTATCTACCTTTAAACACAGATGGTTATAACCGGGCCTTGCCAAGTCAATTAGTGATGGATTGGTTTTAACCACTGGATTTCGGTAGTGAAGTAGCTGTATCTCAAATTTCGGAGATGACTGCTTTAGTACCATCGTAAAGTGATCTGCTTCTACATTATCCACCTGGAGATACCGTGACGCTTTCTCGCCAGTTAGAAAATTTTTGAGTAGAAGCTCAAAACCCAGCAATTCAAAAAAACTGACACTTTCCTCTAATTTCGTAACAACTACTGTTACGTGATCTGGATGTTTAAACATGGATTGAGAGCCTTCAATCTGGATTTAAGTACAAGTTTAGATGGAATTTATTAAGTTTTTTCCAAATACAAAATATACAAATCAAATTTCTGTATTTTTAAGTAGGTTATTACTCAATATATTAGTTAATTTGTTGTTTTGTATTCCAGTTCTTCTAGAGACAATCGAAATAAATTTGTCACATTATCTTTCAAATGCTAAATATGTAGGTTTGCTTATTATTTTAACGGAGTGAACTGGTGGTCGAATATTTATCCTTAAGCAGCAATATAAAGTCCAATATAGCTAAATTATTTCTATTACTCTCAACCTCTAGCAACTTTGTTTATGCAGAGACAACTATATTTCAAGGTGACATACTTCATTTTACTTCCGACCCGGCGAAGACTAATGATGCTTATGAGTATATTGAGGATGGCGGATTAATTGTCAAAGATGGAATAATTGCCGGGATAATTTCTGAAGAAGAAATTTCGGTAAAAAAAGAGGCGCAGAGATTGTAGATTATCGCGGCAAGTTAATACTTCCCGGCTTTATCGATTCTCATATTCACTATCCACAGACGGGAATGATTGCGGCTCATGGCGAGCAATTATTAGAGTGGCTTAAAGAATACACCTTTCCAACTGAAAGGAAATTTTCCGATAAAGAACATGCAAAGGAGGTTGCAGAGTTCTTTATTAGTCAGTTACTAAAGAATGGCACAACATCAGCACTTGTATTTGGTACCGTTCACCCAGAGTCTGTAGATGCTCTCTTTGAAGTTGCTCAACGGGAGAACATGCGACTAATTGCAGGTAAGGTACTGATGGACCGCAATGCCCCAGAATACCTGCAAGATACACCCGAAAGTGCCTATTCCGATAGCAAGAAGCTGATCGAACGTTGGCATAATAAGGATCGATTGAGCTATGCCATTACTCCAAGATTTGCCCCTACAAGTACTCCTGAGCAGCTTAAGCAGGCAGCTAAGTTACTAGATGAATATCCCGATGTGTATATGCATACCCATGTTTCTGAAAATAAAGATGAAATTAATTGGGTAAAATCATTGTTCCCAGAAGCAAATAGTTATCTTGATGTTTATAACATATATGGATTACATCGCGACCACTCAGTGTTTGCTCATGGTATTTACCTGGATGACCAAGAGATGGAAAGTATGGCTTCAGTAGGTAGCGCTATAGCTTTTTGCCCAACGTCTAATCTGTTTCTAGGGAGTGGATTATTCCCGCTTAATAAAACTGAAGAAATCAATGTTAGTCTGGGCCTGGGAACCGATGTTGGGGCCGGCACCAGTTTCTCGATGTTAGAGACTATGGATGAGGCCTATAAGGTAGTTCAGCTACAGAAGTCGATTGAAGATACCAGTAGTATAAAGACACTCTCTCCACTTAAAGCTTTCTATCTTGCGACCTTAGGATCTGCACAAGCACTGGATATCGATGAAAGAGTTGGAAATTTTGAAAAAGGAAAGGAGGCAGATTTTATTGTTATTGATTTAGAGTCAACTGATTTAATGAAGTTTAGAATGAAGTCTGTAAAGACACTTGAAGAAAAGCTATTTGCTCTTCAGGTTCTTGGTGATGACAGATCTATATACAGCACTTATATAATGGGTGATAAAAAATAGTTTATCTGGAATTTGATATCGCATGACCTATTTTTCGATATTCATCTTGCACTCGATTTAAGTTATCAACCCCAAGGTAGTACTCTTCACCATCGCCAAACATACTTTCCCAAACAAAAGGATAAATAGCGATAACCTTGGGGTTTGCTATCGCAAAATTGTAGGCTTGCTTTGCCTGATTAATTAATTGTGATTCTGAAATGCTACCGAAAGCTCTATTCGATGTTTTAAATGCCCTTGGTATTAAGTAATATTCAACATCTAAATGTGATGTTTTGGCCATTAGCTTTTCTACCAGTTGTCGTTGAAAACTCTCTCCTACATAGTAATTTACAGCAAACAAATTATATTTTTTTGGGATGATTTTTTTGAAGCTTGACTTCCTAACTGTTTCATTCATAAATGTAATTGCTCTTTTTGCTTTAGGAAAGCTTTCTTTTACTAATTGAGCAATCTCTTCAAGATATAGCTTTAGCGTTTGATTAGTTAATTTTGATCGATGGAAGGGTTCATCTAATGGGTCAAACGCTATAATTATATCACTAAATGGTTCTAATCGTTTCTTTGCTAGCTCCCACCGCTCCAAATAATCAGCTCGCTTCCTATAGGTCGGATAACCATCAAAAAATATCGGAGCTATTTGTATCCATACCTTTAGTCCATGGCTCCTTGCAGCCTTCATAATATCTATTTCATTGTAATAGACGTCAACAAAAGTTGTAAATTGCGACACCTCACTGATTTCATCTATGGTCCACCCAGAGTGAAAGAACCCAAATTCTGTTAAATGCTCTGGAACTTTAATGTCATTATATATTAACGAGGGAGTAACAATATTTCCATGTAAGAAAACGTGTCTCGGATGTTTTAAATCTTCAGCTAATGTGGCTTTACTACTGGATTTTATAATACCAATGGCGTAAGAGTTTTCAGGCAAGAAAATTAGAGTAATAAAAAAGGAGATCAATACGCCAGCCACTAAACACTTCATCGTATAAAACTTCTTAAACAAAGAAATAAGTCATTTCTAGTGATTATTGTAGCAACCGCCATTATTAAGTAGTAACTTATTCAATTGTCTAAAATAGATTCATGGCAGTGAAGTTGCCAATTCATACAATTAGGTATCGGCTTTCAAGGCCGATACCTAATTGAGATATTACTGTGATATCATCAAATATTGTTTTGTTTCGACATCAAAAATAGCTACACCACGATTGGGCATCGATATATAGAGAAGATCATTAGCCTGATCCACTGCAGGCGTAAGGGCCATCTGTTCATACTCCTGCTCAAATAAACTCAAGAGCTGGATCCTATTACCCGTTTCTATGTCTACAACCAACAGCTCAACGTTAATTGGATCATCTTCATTAGCTTTATCATTATAATCCTCTACAAAAAGTCGATTATTTTTTCTATCGACCGCAATATGGGTAGGTTCGTTTAGCTCTGGTCCACTACCCACTTCATCGCTGGATACAATTCTCGCTACTTCTGTCTCTAAATCAAACTCTACGATGCCTTTAAAAAGGTCGACAATGTAGACTTTTGAAGATTCGTTATTTATTGTGGTATAAGTAGCTAATGATAAAGATCCAATATCTGGGAATGAAGTAATTGTATTTCGGTCTCCAGACTGTAAATTTACTGAGATTAACGAACTACTAGAGATAGCTAGTATCCTATCTTTCATGGTATCTACAGAGAGTCCACTTAAGCCGTTAAAATCATCTCCTGTGCCCGTACCATCACCAGACACAATAGTTCTATTTCCCGTTAAAGGGTCAATTCTAATTATCGTATCCGATTCAAGCTCTTTAACATAGATATGTCCATCACGGTTATCAATCGCCATATAGCGCAAGTACCCTTGCACTATACCCCCTCCGTTATTGGGCCCGGATATAATTTCTCGATCTCCACTTACTGGATCTATTGCTATTATTTGATGGACTTTATCAAACTCAGAGTTATAGTCTCAAGAATCTGTATAGATATCATTAAGTATAACTGTTTGTTTGCGGAATTCATCATATACTAATTCGGAAGTGGTCGAGAGTAGGGGACCTTTTCCTCTTGTTTTCTTTGATATTAGTGCTCGACTACCATCTCTTTTATTGATTAATAATGTATGCCCAGTTAAAAAAGACGAGTTCACAATTAGCGACTCACCCACGTCGATAATTCCACTTAGTGCAGTGGAAAAAATCAAATTTTCATTATCGGATTCTAATCCTGACGATATTGATTTTCGATCACCACTTACCAAGTTGATCTCAAACACCTTACTATGAATATCAGTGGTATAAGCTAAATTATTAATTAAATCGATACTCAGCCCCGCTAAGCGTATAAAATCATCTCCTGAGCCGATGTTACTTCCCGATATTTCTGTTGCAAGCCATGTGTCTGGATTTAACTCGAGTAATCCGTCATCACTTACTAGAAAAAAGCGCCCATCAACAATTTCAATTCCTCCAATAAAATTCCCTACGGATCTTCCATCTTCATAGGTAATTGAGGATATTTTTTCTCGTTCTCCAGTAGCGGGATCGACCTTAATCAGATAATTTTTGTAGTAGCTTTGAACATAGATATCTCTCGTCCCATAATCTATCGAAATATGGGATCGACGTCCAAAAGAAAGGGATTGATCCTCTGTTGCGGAAATTACCTCTATGGTATTAAATTCACGATCTACTGAGAGTAATTCATCATTTTTGATTAAATAAAAATTACCAGAACCCTGATCAAATTTAGCTCCTTGCACGTCGGATAGTTCAGAATCTACATGACGTTCCTGCATCGTCTCAAGATTTAACTCTCTGGTGGGATTAAAGGTGTAGGCCAAGTTTCTGTCGGAATCGAATGCCAACGGAGTGTAGAGTCTATAACTATAGAAATCGTCATAGCTGTTAACGCCGATTGAGGCTGCATTTGCAGACGTATTTCCATTTACATCAGTAACCTCAACATTTATTGCGGTCGTGCTACCCTCCTCAAGGGTAATTTTTGCCTGCCATGTTTCGAAATCGTTGTCCGACGACGCCTCAATCCCATTAACCCGGACACTTACAACCTTAATATTGTCACTTGCGCTACCGCGTACAGTGAGCTGCTCTTTGTCGCTCCATAGCCCGTTACTCGAAGGAAAGGTTATATTTGCGGTGGGAAATTCATTATCGATTTCCTCCTCAGTTGTTGGAGCATCATCGCTCCCTGAAGATGCCCCACCTCCACATCCGGTCAGTAAACACAGCAGGATAAGTAGTAATAAATAGTTTCTAGATGGGGTTTTCAATGTAATTACCTCTTACACGGGATGGGGTGGGCTGTACTGATGTGCTCGTAAGACGTTTTCAACTATATGGGTAAGGGCGGCTTTAGAAGTGGTATAAAAAAAGCAGCCGAAGCTGCTTTTTTGTCGCCTGGAAACAGGCCTTACGAAGGCAAGAACTGTTTACTTACCGGCCGCCTTACGAATTGCCTGCAGGGTACGCAGGCGCGCTTCGGCTTCGGCCAGCTGGGCTGAGATGCGCGCGTAGTCGACTTCAGACGGTGCCTTGTGCAGGGCGTGTTCCGCTTCTTCGCGGGCCTTCTGCGCGGCGTCTTCATCGATCTCACGTTCGGCTACATCAGCGAGGATAGTCACCATATTAGGTTGTACCTCGGCGTAGCCACCGCTGACGAACAGTACTTCCTCTTCACCACCGGGCTTGATGATGCGCACCGGACCGGCTTTCAGAGCGGTGAGCAACTGGGCGTGACCGTAGGAGAGCCCCAGCTCACCTTCGATACCGCTCACAATCACCATCTCTACCAGCCCGGAGAAGAGAGACTGCTCGGCGCTGACAATGTCACAATGTACTGTCATGGCCATAGTATATGCCTCTCTCGATTAGCCCTTGGCTTTGTTGGCTTTTTCCACAGCTTCGTCGATGGTTCCCACCATGTAGAAGGCCTGTTCCGGCATGTGGTCATATTCACCGTTCAGGATGCCCTGGAAGCCACGGATGGTTTCTTTCAGGGAAACGTATTTACCTGGTGCACCGGTGAAGATTTCCGCAACGTGGAACGGCTGGGACAGGAAGCGCTCGATCTTACGGGCGCGGGCTACGGTCTGCTTGTCTTCTTCAGACAGTTCGTCCATACCCAGGATCGCGATGATATCCTTCAGCTCTTTGTAGCGCTGCAGTACAGACTGTACGCCGCGAGCCACTTCGTAGTGCTCCTGACCAATTACCTGTGGGTCCAGCTGACGAGAGGTGGAGTCCAGCGGGTCAACAGCCGGGTAGATACCTTTAGCGGCGATATCACGGCTCAGTACTACAGTGGAGTCCAAGTGCGCGAAGGTGGTCGCCGGAGACGGGTCAGTCAAGTCATCCGCCGGTACGTATACCGCCTGGATAGAGGTGATAGAGCCAGTCTTGGTGGAGGTAATACGCTCCTGCAGAACGCCCATCTCTTCCGCCAGGGTCGGCTGGTAACCTACCGCAGAAGGCATACGGCCCAGCAGTGCGGATACTTCGGTACCGGCCAGGGTGTAGCGGTAGATGTTGTCGACGAACAGCAGTACGTCTTTGCCTTCATCACGGAATTTCTCCGCCATGGTCAGACCGGTCAGGGCTACACGCAGACGGTTGCCGGGCGGCTCATTCATCTGGCCGTAAACCATCGCCACTTTGGAGTTGGCTTTGTTTTCCAGGTCAACAACGCCGGATTCAGCCATCTCGTAGTAGAAGTCGTTACCTTCACGGGTACGCTCACCAACACCTGCGAACACGGACAGACCGGAGTGCTCGGTAGCGATGTTGTTGATCAGTTCCATCATGTTTACGGTTTTACCTACACCGGCACCACCGAACAGACCAACCTTACCACCCTTGGCGAACGGGCAAACCAGGTCGATTACCTTGATGCCGGTTTCCAGCAGCTCGGTAGAGCTGGACTGCTCTTCGTAGGTCGGTGCAGCGCGGTGGATAGAGGAGCGCTCTTTCTCACCGATAGGGCCACACTCGTCAATCGGGTTGCCGAGCACGTCCATGATGCGACCGAGGGTTTCCAGGCCAACCGGTACAGAAACCGGAGCGCCGGTATTGCGCACGGACAGACCGCGGCTGACACCTTCGGATGAACCCATGGCAATAGCGCGTACCACGCCGTCACCCAACTGCTGCTGCACTTCCATGGTGAGGTTCTTGTCCTCAACCACCAGTGCGTCGTATACATTCGGAACAGAATCGCGTGGGAATTCCACGTCGATGACCGCTCCGATCACTTGCACAATTTGCCCGTTACTCATTTCCGGATCCTCAGCTTTAAATTCTTTCTAGGCTGACCATTACTGGCAGCGGATTAAACCGCCGCCGCACCGCCGACAATTTCGGACAGTTCCTGGGTAATGGCCGCCTGGCGCGCCTTGTTGTAGACAAGCTGCAACTGATCGATCAGCTCACCGGCGTTATCGGTGGCGCTCTTCATCGCGATCATACGCGCTGCCTGTTCACAGGCTTTGTTTTCAACTACTGCCTGGTATACCTGGGACTCGATGTAGCGAGCCAGCAATCCATCCAGCAATTCAACCGGATCCGGCTCGTAGAGGTAGTCCCACTCGTGCATGAGTTTTTCATCTTCGTCCTTCG
Source organism: Microbulbifer sp. MKSA007 (assembly GCA_032615215.1). Taxonomy (NCBI): domain Bacteria; kingdom Pseudomonadati; phylum Pseudomonadota; class Gammaproteobacteria; order Cellvibrionales; family Microbulbiferaceae; genus Microbulbifer; species Microbulbifer sp. MKSA007. The sequence continues at coordinate 125,341 of CP128433.1, forward strand.
GCAGCGGCAGCAATTGCTCAACCTGCGGCTTCTGGGACATGGTGTTGATAAACTCATTGGATACCAGGAACAGGCGATCGATATCGCCTTCTGCGTAACGGTCCAGCATTACCTTAACTGAGCCAATCAGCTGGTTGGCCTGGGGCGCATCGCCCAGATCGCGTACCGCTGCGACAACCTTGCTGCCGATGGCATTAAAGAAACTGGCCGCCTTGTTACCTACCGCACAGACTTCGACGTCGACACCCTTCTCGGACCACGCCTGCATCTCGCGAATAGCGGCTTTGAACATATTGACGTTCAAGCCACCACAGAGTCCGCGGTCAGTGGATACCAGGATAAAACCGACCCGCTTGGCCTCGCGCTCTTGCAGGTAAATATGCTGGTACTCGGCCGAAGCGTTGGCGACGTGGCCGATCACTGCGCGTATGCGCTGGGCGTAGGGACGCCCCAGTGCCATGCGATCCTGAGCTCTGCGCATCTTACTGGCTGCAACCATTTCCATTGCGGCAGTAATTTTCTGCGTGCTCTTGATGCTGGCAATTTTTGTGCGTACTTCTTTTCCGCCTGCCATAGTGATTTACCTTGTTCGCTGGAAGTTAGATTCCGAAAGAGCGGACACGCCGCTCTCTCGCGCTCTCCAGGGAGTTCTTACCAGCTGCTAGTAGCGACGAACTTCTCGATAGCGGCTTTGAAAGCTGCGTCGATTTCGTCGTTGTAGTTACCAGTGCTGTTCACTTTCTCCATCAGCTCTGCGTGTTCGCTGTTCATATAAGCGAGCAGGGCGGCTTCGAAATCGAGAACCTTGGCAACTTCTACTTCTTTCAGGTAACCCTTGTCGGCGGCGTAAACGGAAACAGCCATGTCCGCAATAGACAGCGGAGAGTACTGTTTCTGCTTCATCAGCTCGGTTACGCGCTCACCGTGATCCAGCTGGGCTTTGGTAGCTTCGTCCAGGTCAGAGGCAAACTGGGAGAATGCCGCCAGTTCGCGGTACTGAGCCAGAGCGGTACGGATACCACCGGACAGCTTCTTGATCACCTTGGTCTGCGCCGCACCACCTACACGGGATACAGAGATACCCGGGTTGATCGCTGGGCGGATACCGGAGTTGAACAGATCCGTCTCGAGGAAGATCTGGCCGTCGGTAATGGAAATCACATTGGTCGGTACGAACGCGGATACGTCACCGGCCTGGGTTTCGATGATCGGCAGGGCGGTCAGAGAGCCGGTCTTGCCTTTCACTTCACCATTGGTGAACTTCTCTACGTAGTCGGCGTTAACACGCGCGGCGCGCTCCAGCAGACGGGAGTGCAAGTAGAAAACGTCACCGGGGTAGGCTTCACGTCCAGGCGGACGCTTCAGCAACAGGGAGATCTGACGGTAGGCCCAAGCCTGCTTGGTCAGGTCATCGTATACGATCAGGGCGTCTTCACCGCGGTCGCGGAAGTACTCACCCATGGTACAGCCGACGTAGGGAGCCAGGAACTGCATCGCTGCCGGATCGGCGGCGCCAGCGGCTACTACGATGGTGTGATCCATAGCGCCGTGCTCTTCGAGCTTGCGCACTACGTTGGCAATAGAGGACTGCTTCTGGCCCACGGCAACGTAGACACACTTAACGCCGGTGCCTTTCTGGTTGATGATGGCGTCGATCGCCACAGCAGTCTTACCGATCTGACGGTCACCGATGATCAGCTCGCGCTGGCCACGGCCAATCGGGATCATGGTATCAACCGCTTTCAAACCGGTTTGTACAGGCTGGTCAACGGACTGACGAGCAATAACGCCAGGCGCTACTTTTTCTACCGCGTCGGTCAGCTTGTTGTTCAGCGGGCCCTTGCCGTCAATCGGGTTACCCAGCGCGTCTACAACGCGGCCGAGCAGTTCCGGACCAACCGGGGTTTCCAGGATACGGCCGGTGCAACGGCACTTCTGGCCTTCAGCCAGCGCCTTGTAGTCGCCCAGGATTACAGCACCAACGGAGTCGCGCTCCAGGTTCAGCGCCATACCGTAAACGCCGCCTTCGAACTCGATCATCTCGCCGTACATCACATCGGCCAGGCCGTGGATGCGGATGATGCCGTCGGATACGGAAACAATGGTGCCCTCATTTTGGGCTTCAGTGCTCACATCGAGATTTTCGATGCGGCTCTTGATGATTTCACTGATCTCAGAGGGATTCAGTTGCTGCATGCTCTGTTCCTCAAGTCCCCGCCGGCTAACGCCAACGGGGAGAGTAATTTAGGAGTTCATCGCCTCGGCGAGCTTGGCCAGACGGCCGCGTACGGTACCGTCGATGACTGTATCACCGGCGCGGATGATCGCGCCGCCCAGCAGGCTCTCGTCCACCGAGCTGTGCAGATGTATTTCGCGTTCAAACTTCGCGCTGAGCTTTTGGCCCAGTGCTTGCGCCTGTGCATCGCTCAAGGCGTGCGCGGAAACAACTTCCACCTCAAGGGTGGCTTCCGCTTGCGCTTTCAGCTCTTCGAACAGTTCGGAAATTTCCGGCAGCAGCTGCAGGCGGTTGTTTTCCGCCAGCAACCGGATGAAGTTCCTTCCGTGCTCGCCGAGTTCGTCTGAACAGATCGACAGGAATTTATCTGCGCGCTCTTCACTGGTGAGCTGGGGATTATCCAGCAGCTCACGCACTTTTTCGTTCTGGCTGACCGCTGCCGCAGTGCTCAGCGCAGTGCTCCAACCACCTAAGTGGGAGGCTTCCTGCGCATAAGAGAATGCAGCTTTAGCGTAGGGCCGGGCCAGTGTGCTGAGTTCCGCCATTGGGTTCCTCGCTTACAGCTCGGCTGCCAGTTTATCGATCAGGTCGTCGTGCGCCTTAGCGTCGATATTGACCGCGAGAATCTTCTCCGCACCCAGGACAGACAGGTCTGCCACACGGCTGCGCAGTTGCTCTTTAGCGCGATTCACTTCCTGGTCGATCTCAGCTTTGGCCGCAGTTTTCAGGCGATCGCCTTCAGACTGAGCCGCTTGCTTGGCTTCATCGAGAATCTGGTTGGCGCGCTTGTTGGCACCATCAATAATCTCGTTAGCCTGATCTTTGGCTTCCTTCAACTGCTCGGCAGCTTTGCGCTTGGCCAGTTCCAGATCTTTCTGTGCGTGTTCAGCGTCAGCGAGACCATCTGCGATCTTCTGCTCACGCTCTTTCATCACGCCCAAAAGCGGCGGCCAAACAAACTTCCAGCAAAACCAGACGAAAAACAGGAAAGTAATCGACTGGCCGATTAGAGTCAGGTTGATATTCACTCCGACACCTCTTGCTCTTTAAATAGGGTTAAGGGCAATTGGAACGGCGTAATTAAACCAGACCAGGAGCTACGGCGAAGATCAGGTACATAGCGATACCAACACCGATCATCGGAACCGCGTCAAGCAGACCAGCCATCAGGAACATCTTGCCCTGCAGAGCCGGAGCCTGTTCAGGCTGACGAGCGGAACCTTCCAGCAGCTTGCCACCCAGAGTACCGAAACCGATTGCGGTGCCCAGGGCGCCCAGACCGATCAGCAGTGCACTTGCGATGTAAACCAGACCTAATGCTTCCATTGTGTTCTCCAAATCAAAGTTAAAGAGTTGTTGTAAAGGTCGAAAAAAGGGTTAAAAACTTATTGATCGTGCTCGTGCTCATCGTCGCGATGGTGTGCCATCGCCATGTACACGGTGCTCAATACCATAAATACGAACGCCTGCAGCACGATTACCAGTACGTGGAAGATCGCCCAGCCCATGTGCAGGAGGCCCGCACCAATAAAGCCGAGAACGCCAACGCCAAAGACAATTGCGATCAGGATAAAGATCATTTCACCGGCGTAGAGGTTTCCGAACAGACGCAGGCCCAGGGAGATCGGCTTGGCGATCAGGGATACTGCTTCCAGCAGGAAGTTCACCGGGATCAGCAGGATGTCAAAGAACAACTTGCCGGTATGGAAAGGGTGCAGAGTCAGCTCTTTAAGGAAGCCGATGGCACCTTTTTCGCGAATACTGAAGAAAATCATCAGCGCAAACACCGCCAGGGCCATACCCAGAGTGGCGTTCGGGTCGGTGGTTGGGACCACTTTAAAGAAGAGGTGATCGTTGCCGGAGATCTTGGCGGCAGCCATCGGCAGCCAGTCCACCGGTACCAGGTCCATCAGGTTCATCAGGAACACCCACACAAAGATGGTCAGAGCCATCGGGGCAACCATAGTGTTGCGGTGGGGGAAGGTTTCCTTAACCAGCTTGTCGATAAAGTCGGTAACCAGCTCCACAAAGCTCTGGAAGCCTGTGGGCTTGTCCACACTGGCCTTCTTGGCTGCGCGGGCAAACAGGAAGCAAAAAATCAGACCGAGGCCGATAGACCAGCCCAGGGTATCTACGTGCAGGGCCCAAAAGCCCATATCCGCAGCTTCCTGGGAGGAATGCGCCATAGTCCAAGTAGACTCATTCAGCACAGTACCGTCGGCGCGGGTATACCCGGCCGGCAGCTTGCCATAAGTCATGTTTTGCAGGTGGTGTTGGATATACCCCGTCGCGGTTTGAGCTTCGCCTGCCATAGTTCCTCAACAATCGTAAAAGTAAGAATTCTTTTTTCTTATCCACCGGCTAGCGGACCATGCGCGCTACCAAGATCCACTGCACGATTACACAGAGGACGTAGCTGATAAAAAGCGCCGCGGCATTCAGTGGCTTGACGGTGGCAAACACCGCTGCAAAACCTGCCATGGTCAATATAAATTTGCCGGTTTCCGCGCGGTAGAAATTGCCTACCACGCGATGGGCCGCGCGCGCACCGCTATCGCGAAAGGCGCGCCTGCCAAAATATGCTCCGGGCAGTGCACACAGGGCACCGCCGATAAATACGGAGAGCGCAGTCACCGGTTTACCGCTCAAGTGCAGTGCCGCACTGGCCACCGATATCAGCAGAAGCTGTACCGCGGCTATTCGTAATACCGGGGGTTTTGTCATAGACGGGATAAGCCGACTTTTTTTGCGCTGTCCGCCCAAAATTTGGGCGTGCGAATTATGCGGCAACAGCATCGCCGATTCAACCGGCAAATGTCGTCAACTTATTTGATTTTCAGGAGGTTTTGCACGGAATTACTCGCCGCAGTGAGTATTTGCCAACAGTTATTGCGCGCGCCACTAGGACGCGCATTTCCCTGTGGCCTCAGTCCTCGGCGTAACCCAGGTGGGCCAGGATTCCATCCAGCTCTTCCAGAGTGGTGTATTTGAGTACCAGGCGGCCATTGCCTTTATCGTTGTGATCGATAGATACGGGCACTCCGACTTTTTCTGCCAGGCGCTCAGTCAGGCGACGGATATTGGGGTCGAGCTTCGGTTTTTCCGGTGCGGGGGCAGCCGGCTGTTGTAAACGGCGCACCAGCGCCTCTGTCTGGCGCACGGTAAGGCTGCGCTCGACCACTTGGCGCGCAGCAGAGCGCTGGGTGGCACCGGATAGACCGAGCAGGGCTTTGGCGTGCCCCAACTCCAGATCGCCACGCTCCAGGAAAGTCCGTACCTCTTCACTCAGACTCAACAGTCGCAAAAGGTTGGTTACTGCGGTACGGGATTTGCCCACCGCATCGGCCACTTCCTGCTGGGTCAGCTTGAACTCATCCTGTAAACGCTTGAGGGCTACAGCTTCCTCTACCGGATTCAGGTCTTCACGCTGGATATTTTCAATCAGCGCCATAGCGATGGCAGCTTCATCGGAAACGCTGCGCACCAGTGCCGGCACTTTCTCCAGTCCCGCCAATTGGGCCGCGCGCCAGCGCCGTTCACCGGCGATGATTTCATAGCTCTGCTCACCGATACCGCGCACGACGATCGGCTGCATAATGCCCTGGGCGCGTATCGAGTCCGCCAGCTCCTGCAAGGATTCCTGTGGAAAATCCCGGCGTGGCTGGTAGCGGCCGCGCTGCAAAAACTCTATCGGCAACTCCTTCAGCTCACCGTCGACCACGGCGGTTTCGGTTTCAGCTTCACCGGTAGCCTCGGCGATCGCGGTGCTGTTTTTATTGCTGATCAGGTGGGATAAACCCCGGCCCAGTCCTTTGCGTTTGGCGGCCATAGTAATTACCCCTTATACGGCTTCCGCCACAGGGCGGCTTTTCTTATTGGAAGATTGATTGGCGGGATGGCGGCGATTGATTTCGCAAGCCAGTGCCAGATAGGCAATAGCCCCTTTCGAATGGCGGTCGTAATCCAGCGCCGGCTTGCCGAAGCTGGGAGCCTCTGCCAAACGGACATTGCGCGGGATACAGGTTCGATACAGGCGATCGCCGAAAAACTCCTGCAACTGCGCCGACACTTCGCTGGTGAGGCTGTTGCGCGGATCGTACATGGTGCGCAAGATACCCTCGATTTTCAGGTCCGGATTGGCGGCCTGCTGGATCTGGGTGATGGTGTCCACCAGTGCTGACAACCCCTCCAGGGCATAGTATTCACACTGCATGGGAATCAATACGCCGTGAGCTGCACAGAGGGCGTTTACGGTCAGCATATTCAACGATGGCGGACAGTCGATAATCACGTAGTCGTAACGATTACTCACCGCAGCCAGGGCGCGGCGCAGGCGGGATTCGCGGCCCTCCAGATTCAGCAACTCCACCTCTGCCGCAGACAGGTCACCGTTGCCCGGGATCAAATCAAAACCGCTCTCTGTGGATACAATGGCCTGCTCAACGGGTAATTCAGCGGCCAGCACATCGTAACCGGACACCTCAAGGTCACTTTTATCCACACCGCTGCCCATGGTGGCATTGCCCTGGGGGTCCAGATCGATCAGCAATACGCGCCGCTTGTTGGCAACCAAAGATGCGGCCAGGTTGACGCAGGTAGTGGTCTTGCCAACCCCGCCTTTCTGGTTGGCCACAGCAAATATCTTGCTCAAGATTCTTGTCCTTTGTTGTTTCCGGGTGCGTTTGCCCCGACGCCGGCTCGGCTTCGGGCGGCAGCTGTTGTGCCCCACGATAGGGGAGCAGGATTGGGCGGGCGACAAACCCGCCAAACTATCATCTTACTCTGTGCGACAGAGCTGAATCATATGTCGCTCACCGTCGCAGCCGGGCACCGACAACCGGTGCACCTGCTCGACCTTAATGCCTTTTGGCAGAGCGCTCAACTCATCCTCAGGCAGCTTGCCCTTCATGGCATAAAAACGACCCCAGGGTGCCAACATGTGCTCACTGCCATTGACCATATCTTCGATGGAGGCAAAGGCGCGGGACACCACACCGGCAAAAGGCTGTTCTGGCACAAAGGCTTCTACCCGCTCATTGACTACCGTGATATTGGGCAGGGGCAGGGTGCTGGCGACTTGGAACAGGAAGCGGGTCTTCTTGCCATTGCTGTCGAGCAGGGTGATGGCGCGCTCCGGATGCACAATTGCCAGGGGAATCCCTGGCAGGCCGCCACCGCTACCCACATCGATTAAAGAACCTTCGCCACAGAGATTTACCACACTGAGGCTGTCGATAATATGGCGCTCCAGCATCTGCTCCGGGTCGCGTATGGCGGACAGGTTGTAGGCACTGTTCCAGCGGGCGAAAAGCGCCAGGTATTCCAGTAGCTGATCCTGCTGCCGGTCACTGAGTACCACCGACATCTGTGCCGCCGCCTCTAACAGGCGCGGACGAAACTGTTCCATTGAGTGAGAAATGGGTCTATCCCCCAGTAGTCCCGCGAAATTCAAACCCCGCAGGGCCTCGCGGGATACCCTGTGGAAAACCGATTTATACCGCTTTTTTGCGCTTCAGCAGCCCGCGCTTTTTCAACTGGATCAACAGCAGGGATATGGATGCGGGCGTCACGCCCGGTATTCGCGAGGCCCGCGCCAGGGTATCTGGGCGGGTCTCTCCCAGCTTTTGCTTAACCTCATTGGACAGACCAGAAATATCGCTGTAGTCGAAGTCCGCCGGGATCGGGGTATCTTCGTAGGCCTGCAAACGCTCAATTTCCTCGCGCTGGCGATCGATATAACCGGCGTACTTGGCCGAAATTTCCACCTGTTCGGCAACCTGCTCGTCGGTTACCGCTTCCCCTTTGAGGCCCGCCACATCCTGATAGCCCAGTTCCGGACGGCGCAACAGGTCCATCAGGCTATATTCCCGCGCCAATGGCTGCGGCAATTTGGTTTCTACAGAGGCGGCCTGGGGCGTCTTTGGGTGCACCCAGGTATCTTGTAGTCGCTGGGTCTCCCGAGCGATCTCCTCGCGCTTTTCACTGAACGCTGCCCAGCGGGTATCGTCGACCAGGCCCAATTCGCGACCTTTTTCGGTCAGGCGCAGGTCAGCATTGTCCTCACGGAGCAGCAAGCGATATTCCGCGCGGCTGGTAAACATGCGGTAGGGCTCTTTAGTGCCGCTGGTGATCAAATCATCCACAAGCACGCCCAGGTAGGCTTCATCCCGACGCGGGGCCCAGGCTTCGCGCTCCTGGGCCTGTAGGGCGGCATTGGCGCCAGCCAGGAGTCCCTGGGCAGCCGCTTCCTCGTAGCCGGTGGTGCCATTGATCTGGCCGGCAAAGTAGAGCCCCTGGATAAATTTGGTTTGCAGGGACGGCAAAAGGTCGCGCGGGTCGAAGAAATCGTACTCAATTGCATAGCCAGGGCGGGTGATATGCGCCTTTTCAAAGCCTTTGATGGAGTGCACCAGCTCAATCTGTACATCGAAGGGCAGGCTGGTGGAAATACCATTGGGGTACAGCTCGTTGGTGGTCAACCCTTCAGGCTCGATAAACACCTGGTGGCTATCTTTGTCCGCAAAGCGGTGCACCTTGTCCTCGATGGAGGGACAGTAGCGCGGGCCAATCCCTTCAATCACGCCGGAATACATGGGCGAGCGATCGAGCCCCCCTGGATAATTTCATGGGTGCGGGCATTGGTGTGGGTAATCCAGCAGCAGACCTGGCGCGGGTGCTGATCGCGGCTGCCCAAATAGGACATCACCGGTGTGGGGCTATCTCCCCACTGTTCCTCCAGCTCGCTGAAATCTACCGAGCGGGCATCAATACGGGGAGGGGTGCCAGTTTTGAGGCGATCGACGCGGAAAGGCAGTTCGCGCAGACGATCTGCAAGGGCAATCGAGGGCGGGTCTCCAGCGCGGCCGCCGGCGTGGTTATCCAAGCCGATATGTATACGCCCACCGAGGAAAGTCCCGGCGGTCAGTACCACTGTCTTGGCGCGAAAGCGCACCCCCGCATTGGTGACAACGCCCACAACCTGTTCACCTTCGACAATCAGGTCATCCGCCGCTTGTTGGAAGATCTCCAGGTTTTCCTGTGCTTCCAGGATTGAACGGATAGCGGCGCGATACAGGGCTCTATCGGCCTGGGCACGAGTTGCCCTTACTGCGGGGCCTTTGCGGGCATTGAGGACCCGGAACTGAATTCCGCCCAAGTCTGTTGCCGTTGCCATAGCGCCACCGAGGGCATCGACTTCCTTCACGAGATGACTCTTGCCGATACCGCCGATCGCCGGGTTGCAGGACATTTGTCCAAGGGTCTCGATATTGTGGGTCAGCAGCAGAGTGGAAGCTCCCATACGTGCCGCTGCCAGTGAGGCTTCGGTACCTGCGTGGCCTCCGCCGATCACGATCACATCATAGGTCTTAGGGAATTCCATAGTGGCTGCTACTGGTTACAACTGGGGGCGCACATTTTATAGGCAGTAGGTGTGAGTCAGCAATTGGCTACAAGCATATTCCTGCACTCTAGTTGGTAGACGCTTGTAAAGCTGTAAAAACTGAGACTATCCAGTTCCATGCTATTGGGACTCTCTCTCCAATGAAACTTTCTAGAGCTAGCTTTAGAGCAAATTATTTTTTGGCTCTCTTAAGTTTATATAAATGAATATATGTATTTCTTAGAGAGAGGTTTTTGATTTAGTTGTTTTTATTAGTGTCCGGCAAATCATGTATAAGCAAAAAAAAGTCTTATAAATCAAAAGGTTACACTGATGAAAACATGGGCAATAACCCCTTGGCTGAAGGGGGAGCAACCCCGGTAGACGATTGTGGAAAGCCGGGACAACTTTGCGCGCCTCGTGCTGGCGGGAAAGTTATCATCATAGCATTCGTTGCTTACGCAGGTGTTTATCCCCTTTTTTACTCACACCTGGCAATTTCAGGTTTTAGCTTGTGCGTAGAGGGTGATAAGACTTGGGGGTTAATTGTGCGTAAGAGTGAATATTGTATAAGTCTGTGAGTTTTGTTGCTGTATCTATGTGATTTATAGGTGATTGAAGCAAGTGAAAAGATATCCACGGGAAATCCCCGTGGACATGTATAACTCGATCGGCGCCATATCTTATTTTGCAGAGTTTTTTGCCAGATTTTTTCGCGAATCTATTTAATAAGATCGGGAAAAATTGGGGATTTAATTTACCCGCCCTGAAAGTCGGGGTTAAGCCTGTGTAAAAGAAGTGAGAAATATGTTGGGAAGCTGGAAGTAGAGAAGCGGGGGAGGATAAAGTAGCCTCCCCCTTGGGATAACTTGGAAGTTGGGATGGGGCGTTTACTTACCGATACAAAAACTGCCGAAGATCTTGCCGAGTAATTCATCGGCACTGACGGTGCCAGTAATTTCTCCCAGAGCCTGCTGGGCTTGGCGTAAGTCTTCGGCGAGCAGTTCGCCTGCACCGCTAGTGTGAAGTTGCCGCTGGCCCTGATGTATAAAAGCTTGTGCCCGGCCCAGTGCGTCCAGGTGTCGGCGCCTGGCACTGAATGTTCCCTCTCCAGCGCCGCTGAAACCAATACTCTGTTTTAAATGTTCTTTTAACGCATCGAGCCCGGCACCTGTTTTTGCACTGATGGCAATCACTGGCACGCCTTCAGTGTGTGCCTGAAGGCCAGCGCTGTAGTCGGTGAGGTCAATCTTATTCAGTACTAATGTCAGTTTGTTGAGATCTTTTAGCTGACTGGTAAATTCTGGCCAAACTTGTGTGGGGTCCAGGGAGTGGAGCTGCTCTGCATCCATGACAAGAAGTACCCTATCTGCGCCGTGGATTTCCTCCCAGGCGCGTTCGATACCAATTTGCTCGACTCTATCCGGGGCATCCCTTAATCCCGCAGTATCGGCAAACTGGAGGGGCATACCGTCGATATGAATATTTTCGCGCAGGATATCCCGAGTGGTACCGGCGATATCGGTGACAATAGCGGCGTCGTGTCCGGCCAGTGTGTTGAGCAGGCTGGATTTCCCTGCATTGGGGCGTCCTGCGATAGCAACTCGCATTCCTTCGCGCATTATCGCGCCCTGACGCGCCTGGGTTTCCACACCCACCATTTGTGCCTGTAGGGTTTCTATATCAGCTGCCACTTTGCCATCGGCGAGGAAGTCGATTTCCTCTTCGGGGAAATCAATGGCGGCCTCCACGTAGATACGCAGATGGGTAAGGTTTTCCACCAAGTCTTCGATTTTCTCGGAAAACGCGCCCTGCAGTGAACGCATGGCATTACGCGCTGCCTGGGCACTGCCGGCGTCGATTAAATCGGCGATCGCTTCGGCCTGAGTTAAATCCATTTTGTCGTTGAGGAAAGCCCTCTCGGAAAATTCTCCGGGTCGGGCTTGTCGAGCGCCCAACTCGATAGTTGCTTGAAGTAACTGATCGAGAATCACTGGGCCGCCGTGTCCCTGGAGTTCCACCACATCCTCCCCGGTAAAGGAGTTGGGGGCGGGGAAAAAGAGCGCCAATCCCTGATCGATTAACTGCTCTTTGTGGGTAAAGTTCCGGTAGTGGGCAGAACGGGGCTGGAGGGAATTTTCCCCGCAGATTTGTTGGGCAATTTGCAGGGCTCTTGCGCCCGACAGTCGGATAACGCCGATGCCGCCGCGCCCGGGCGCGGTGGCAACAGCGGCAATAGTGTCGCGATTGAGGCTTTCTTGTATCATCGGCTGAGTTTACTCGACAGAACGGAAAAGGGCCGCATTAGCGGCCCTTGTTTATTGTGTTGCTGCAGATCGGTACTGGTTAGTACTTACCGGCATCCACCTGTTTATTGATATACCAGGTTTGCGCAATGGTAATCAGGTTGTTGGCGATCCAGTACAGAACCAGACCCGCTGGGAACCACAGGAAGAACACTGTCATCATTACCGGCATCAGCTGCATGATGCGGGCTTGGGTTGGATCGGTGGGAGCCGGGTTAAGCTTTTGCATAAACCACATAGACAGGCCCATCAGTACCGGCAGGATAAAGTAGGGGTCCTTCGCTGACAGATCGTGAATCCAGAAGATCCAGGGCGCGTGGCGCAGCTCAACGGTTTCGGTGAGCATCCAGTAGAGCGCGATAAATACCGGCATCTGCAACAGGATCGGCAGGCAGCCACCCATCGGATTGATCTTCTCGCGGCGGTAGAGCTTCATGGTCTCTTCCGCCAGCTTTTGCCGGTTATCCTTGTACTGTTCCTGCAGCTTTTTCATCTGCGGCGCAAACTTGCGCATACGCGCCATGGATTTGGTGCCAGCGGCGGACAGAGGCAAAAGCAGCGTCTTGATAAATACGGTGAGCAGGATAATCGCCCAGCCCCAGTTGCTGACAATATGTTCCTGGATAAAGTGCAGAACACCGAACAGCGGTTTGGCGATCCACCAGAGCCAGCCGTAATCGACGGTCAGGTCGAGGCCGGGAGAGATTTCTTCCAGACGGTAGACATCTTTGGGGCCAGCGTAGAAAGAAGCGCTCAGCTCGCCTTGGGTGGCAGCGGGGATTTGCACTTGAGGTGCGGTAAAACCCATGCGGAAGAGGCCGTTGGATAGCTCCTTCAATTCAAAAGTATTGCGCTCGTCCTGGGGGGGATCCAGGCACTGATAAAGTAGTGCTGAACCATAGCTACCCAACCACCTTCGATGGTTTCGCGGGTGGGGCTTTCAGCAATCTCCTCGAAGTCCTGCTTGAAGTAGTTCTTTTCGTTGGTGCGGATGGCAGCGCCGAGGAAAGGCGACATACCGAAACCGGTGTCGGTTGCGGGTTCACTGGCATCGCGCTTAATCTGACCAAACATGGCCGCGGACCAGGGTTTGTCACTGGTGTTATCCACCAGGTAGGCCACTTGGATCAGGTAGTCTCCACGCTTGAAGGTGAAGCGCTTGGTGATATTGGCGCCTTCCTGTTGCAGAGTCAGGTCTACTATCAGGGTATCGTCGCCCTCAACCATCGCATATTCGGTTTTTGCCACCTTGAAAACCGGGCGGCCAGCGGCGCTGTCGGTCCCGTTTTTACCGATAAGACCACTCTGGGCAATATAAGTATGGTTGCGGGTCTGGTTCAACAGGATCAGGGGTTGGTCCGGGGTATCCAACTTCTCTTGCTGTTTGCGCAGCGCCACTTTGACGATATCGCCGCCACGAGGATTGATGAGCAGATCAAAAACGTCGGTGGTGACACTGATCAGCTTGCTCTCAGTACTGCTGCCTTCATTGGATGCGGGCACCTGGGAGCGAAGTTGGGGAACATCACTGTCGCCGGTGCTTGCGGGTGTTTCGGGGGTATTTGGCTGACAGTCTCGCCGCCAGTCTGCACGACGGTTTCGCGGTCGAGTTCAGGAGTGTGTTGCTCTTGAAATGCGTTCCACTGGAAGATAAGTGCCAGGAGAACCGCGAGAATTCCGCCGAGCAGCGTATAGCGTTGCCAATCCATCTTATTACCTAGAGCGTGTTCTTGTGTCTGGTGGGGGGAACCGGGTCCAATCCACCAGGGTGCCAGGGGTGGCATTTTATAAGGCGGCGCAGAGTTAAATAACCCCCTTTTATCGCTCCATGAGTTTCAATGGCCTCTTCAGAGTACCGGGAGCAGGTGGGGTAGAAGCGACATTGGTTGCCTACCCAGGGGCTGGCCAGGTAGCGGTATACATGGATCAGCTTGATCAGTATCCACTTCATGGTCGGGGTTGCGGCTGTCGAGCCCGCTTGGCCAGTTTACGCCAGAGTTTATTCAGTAGTTTCGCCAACTCGGCCTTATCCAGATCTGCGACCCCAGGGCGCGCGAGCACCACGGCATCCAGCGGCGGCAAATCGTATTGCTGCAGACGGAAGGTTTCCCGGGTTATACGCTTGATTTGGTTGCGGTCGGAGGCGTTGCGTACATGCTTTTTAGCAATAACGAGACCGAGACGCGGGTGTTCCAAGGAGTTTGGACGGGCGAGGATCAACAGATGAGGGTGTGCGGCGCGCACCTGGTTTTCATTGAATACCAAGCGATACTGCGCCGCATTGAGCAGGCGCAGCGTCTTGGCAAATCCGAAGCTGCTGCGCACCTGCTGCATAAAGAGATATCTCTAAAAGGGAAGAGATCTTATGCAGACAGTACTTTGCGGCCTTTAGCGCGACGGCGGGCCAGAATCTTACGGCCGTTTTTGGTTGCCATGCGAGCGCGGAAACCGTGAGTGCGCTTGCGCTTCAAGTTGCTTGGTTGAAATGTGCGTTTCATAGTCTTGCTACCTGAGACTTTGTGTTCAAAATTTCTCGGGACCTTTCCCGGCTGCGGCCTGGACTCCGGTCCGGCACAAAGCCGGTGCAGACGGAGCTACGCGCTGCGAAGGCCGCGGATTGTATAGAAAGCCAGCAGCGAAAGCAACGCGCTAATCAGGGAAATTCTTTTTATTGGTGCGCGAGTTTACTGTAATTTTTTACGCCAACTAGACAAGTCGTTGAGTCATCAGGGGTATCTCTGAATGCCCACTGATTGACCCCAAGATACCCACAGCCTCCTGTGGATAACTTTCGAAGGGTTTCCACCTCAATTGTCTAATTGTTGTGCAAATCCTTGATTGTGTGGATCTTTTTGCGCAGTTTTTTCAACAGATGCAGTCTTTCTTGTGGATAACCTAAAGGTGGAAAGGTATACTGCGCCGATCTTATTTGATGGCCCCGGGTGATTCCTAATCCGGCCTTGCCGTCTCTCCTTGGTCTTACCATTTTGGGGTTTTTTGGGGGGTTTCTTGACTGAATCCGTATGGAAGCAGTGCGCGAGCTGTTTACAGGACGAGCTGCCGTCTCAGCAGTTCAATACCTGGATCAGACCGTTGCGCGTCAATCCCGTCAGTGCGGAGGGCGAGTTGCGCCTGATCGCACCGAACCGCTTTGTGCTGGACTGGGTTGGCAATAAATTCCTGAACCGCATTCGCGAGTTGGTGCAACAGTTTGCACCGGGACGCCCTCTGCAAGTGGCGCTCGAGATTACCGCTCGCCGGCCGGCTCGCTTCCAGCGCGGCCATGTAACAAATAATGCCCCTCCGACACCGGTACCGACACCCGCGCCATCGGCGCCAATTCCGCCACCACCTCCAGTCCAGCCGGCAGTAGTACCGCCACAGGTATCTGTACCACCTGTTGCCACTGCGCCACCTCCGGTGACTTCACCGCTGGGGTCTGGGTTTGGTGCCAGCAGGCCGGTGCCTCACCCCGCGATGGCTGAGGAGGTTACTGCCGAGCAAATGACGACAGGCGAACTGGCCCTGACAGATCTGCGACCAACGGCTATGAATGGGATGGCTCGCCCCGTACCGGAGCAGCCGGCCAGGCAGGTTGAGGTGGAGGGGGCCATCAAGCACGGTAGCTCACTCAATCGCAACTTTACTTTCAAATCCTTTGTTGAAGGTAAGTCCAACCAGCTGGGCCTCGCTGCGGCACAACAGATTTCTGACAATCCGGGCGGCGCCTACAATCCCCTCTTTATATATGGGGGCGTGGGTCTGGGGAAAACTCACTTGATGCACGCGGTTGGCAACGCACTGCTGGAGCGCAACCCCAATGCTAAGGTGGTGTATTTGCACTCCGAGCGCTTTGTTGCAGATATGGTGAAAGCGCTACAGCTGAATGCCATCAGCGACTTTAAGCGCTATTACCGGTCTGTTGACGCCCTTTTGATTGATGATATCCAGTTTTTTGCCGGTAAGGAGCGCTCTCAGGAGGAGTTTTTCCATACCTTCAATGCCCTGCTGGAGGGTGGTCAACAGATTATCCTAACCTGTGATCGCTATCCGAAAGAGATCGACGGCTTGGAAGAGCGCTTGAAATCCCGCTTTGGCTGGGGATTAACGGTGGCTGTAGAGCCTCCGGAGCTCGAGACCCGGGTAGCTATTTTGATGAAGAAGGCTGAGCAGGTGGGTGTGGATTTACCTCACGACTCCGCTTTCTTTATTGCGCAGCGTATTCGCTCCAATGTGCGGGAGCTCGAGGGTGCACTGCGCCGCGTAATTGCCAATTCGCAATTTACCGGCCGCGCTATTGACGATGTCCTTGTGCGCGAAGCACTAAAAGACCTGTTGGCCCTACAGGATCGACTGGTCAGTGTGGATAATATCCAGCGGGTTGTCGCTGAATACTACAAAATTAAGGTGGCGGATTTGCTCTCCAAGCGGCGCAGTCGCTCGGTGGCCCGTCCCCGCCAAGTCGCTATGTCCCTGGCCAAGGAGCTGACCAATCACAGCTTGCCGGAGATCGGCGATGCCTTCGGTGGTCGCGACCACACAACAGTACTGCATGCCTGCCGCAAAATACGTGAGTTGCAGGAGTCCGACGCGGATATTCGCGAGGACGTTAAATTGCTGACACGGTCGCTGACCACTTAATCGAATAACTGACAAAACAAGGCGAAACTACCGATGAAATTCAATGTGAGCCGGGACGCCCTTCTGAAGCCGTTACAACTGGTGGCCGGTGTTGTTGAGAAACGCCAAACACTGCCAGTCCTGGCCAATGTGTTGATGCAGTTACAGGGCCAGGAACTCTCCCTGACCGGTACTGACCTGGAAGTGGAAATTGTCGGCCGTCTCGGTGTAGACGGTGTAGAAATGGAAGGTGAGGTGACCGTTCCCGCACGCAAGCTGCTGGATATCTGTCGCTCTCTGCCCGATGGTGCTGAACTAAAGTTTGAGCGCGATGGTGAGCGCCTGATACTGCGCAGTGGCCGCAGCCGTTTTCAGCTGTCGACTCTGCCCGCAGCGGACTTCCCGAACCAGGAAGAGGCCAGTGCACAGACCCGTTTCGATATCTCCCAGCGCGAGATCCGCCGCCTGATAGAAGCCACTAGTTTTGCTATGGCTCAGCAGGATGTGCGCTATTACCTGAATGGTTTGCTGCTTGAATGCCGCCCGCAGCAGCTGCGTGCGGTTGCTACTGATGGCCACCGCTTGGCACTCTGCGATCGCGATGCCCCCGGCCTGGATGTCTCCACGCCTATCCAGGCTATTGTGCCGCGCAAAGGCGTACTCGAGCTGGGTCGTTTGCTTGAGGACAGCGATGCACAGGCACAGGTGGTGCTGGGTAACAACCATATTCGTGTGGTTAGTGGTCAGTTTACTTTCACCTCTAAATTGGTAGACGGAAAATTCCCTGACTATGAGCGCGTGTTGCCGCGAGGCGCGGGCAATGTGGTTTATGCGGATCGCCAGGGATTGCGCCAGGCCTTCTCCCGAGCGGCGATTCTCTCCAACGAGAAATACCGCGGGGTGCGCCTTCAGGTTTCTGAGGGGCTGCTGCAGATTGTTGCCAACAACCCGGAGCAAGAAGAGGCGGAAGAGCAGATGATGGTGGATTACGTAGGTGAGCCAATGGAGATTGGTTTTAACGTTTCCTATCTGCTGGACGTCACTGGTGCTATTCACAGTGACCAGATCCGTATCAGTCTGGCGGATGCCAACAGCAGTGCTCTGCTGCAGCAACCTGAAGAAGGTGATGCTCTGTACGTGATTATGCCTATGCGCCTGTAAGGCAGCCCACCCATTGCTCTTTTTTGAATGGATTGAGGCTACCTCCCCGCTCGGTGGGGTAGCCGATAAACAAACCGATGCCTGTGCATCGCGCTCTTCACTCTGGGGGAGGTGTCTGTGGCGCTGACCCGTCTTCTCTTGTCTAATTTTCGAAATATCTGCTCTGCCGATCTCAAACTGGGTCCTGGCGTTAATGTGTTTTGTGGTGCGAATGGCAGTGGTAAGACTTCACTGCTAGAGGCGGTACATATGCTGGCAACCGGTCGTTCCTTTCGCTCTCGTCAGCATAAGTCAGTTATTCAGCATGATACTGGTGGGCTTACAGTTTTTGCCCAGCTCGATACAGGTTTTAACTTGGGGGTAGAGCGCCTCGCCGATGGCTCGGGCAGAATCAAGGTTAACCAGGCTCCTGCTGAATCCAGCTCACAGCTTGCTAGTTGCCTGCCACTTCAATTGATAAACAGTGAAAGTTTTTCCGCACTTGATGGTGGCCCCGGCGTTCGACGCCGGTTGCTGGATTGGACAGTGTTCCACGTGGAACATTTATTTGCCCAGGAGTGGAAAAATTATCAAATCGCATTGCGGCAGCGAAATGCTCTCCTGCGTCGTGGTAAAATCGATGAGGCCAGCATCGGCGTATGGGAAGAGCAGTTGGCCCTTAGTGGCGAGCGTGTAAACGATCTGCGATTAGCTCAGTTTTCTCAATTGCAGTCTGCCGTTTCACAACTGCTTGGTGAGTTACCACAGAGCCTATTGAGCCGTGTCGATATGAGTTACCGTCGCGGTTGGCGTAAAGAAGTTGACCTGCGTGGCGCTCTATCTGAATCACGGGAATCAGATGTTTCACAGGGGCATACGCGTATTGGTCCCCATAGGGCGGATATTCGTTTTAGCGTAGCCGGTGAGTCGGCTCACAATATCCTATCTCGCGGCCAACAGAAGATGTTGGTGTGTGCAATGCGCACTGCCATGGCGGAGGTAGTCTGTAGGCTGGGGGATATGCCAGTATTCCTGGTAGATGACTTGCCGGCAGAGCTGGATGACAGTAACCAACAGATTTTTGCGCATTGGGTTGGGCGTTGTGCCAGCCAGGTGCTTGTAACCGGAATTGAGGAGGGCACTACAAGTCGCCCCTGGCGGCAACTAGATGCCCCTTGGAATTGCCCGAAAGTGTTCCACGTGGAACATGGGAAGATCAGTGCCGAAGCTTCGGCCGCACAATAAGTTTAATGGAGCGAATAAATGTCAGAGCAGCAAAGCTATGACTCAAGCAGTATCAAGGTATTAAAAGGCCTGGATGCGGTGCGCAAGCGCCCCGGAATGTATATTGGTGATACCGACGATGGCACCGGTCTGCACCACATGGTATTCGAGGTGGTCGACAACTCCATCGATGAAGCGCTGGCCGGCCACTGTGATGAGATCCGTGTAACCATCCACCCGGATGAGTCCATTTCCGTCTCGGACAATGGCCGTGGTATCCCAACAGAGATTCACCCGGAAGAGGGGGTCTCTGCAGCAGAAGTGATTATGACCGTCCTTCACGCGGGTGGTAAATTTGATGACAACACCTACAAGGTCTCCGGCGGTCTGCACGGGGTAGGGGTATCGGTGGTAAATGCTCTGTCCAAGGAGCTGAAGCTGATTATCCGTCGCGGTGACAAGATCCACGAGCAGATCTACCACCACGGTGTGCCCCAGGCACCCCTGGAAGTCGTGGGTGACAGCGATACCACCGGCACCACGGTGCACTTCAAACCCTCAGAGGACACCTTCAGCAATATCGAATTCCATTTCGACGTGCTGGCCAAGCGCCTGCGCGAGCTGTCCTTCTTGAACTCCGGTGTGCGTATTGTCTTGAAGGACGAGCGCAGTGGTAAAGAAGAGGTCTATGAATACGAAGGTGGTTTGAGTGCCTTTGTGGAGTTCCTCAACCAGAACAAAACCCCGATTAACAAGGTTCTGCACTTCCAGAGCCAGCGTGAAGACGGCATTGCAGTAGAGGTGGCATTACAGTGGAACGATAGCTTCCAGGAAAGCATCTTCTGCTACACCAACAATATTCCCCAACGCGACGGCGGTACCCACCTGGCGGGCTTTCGTGCAGCCCTGACCCGTGGCCTGAACAGCTATATCGAGCGGGAAGGCCTGGGCAAGAAAGACAAGGTGAACACCACTGGCGATGACGCCAGGGAAGGTCTCACCGCGATTATCTCTGTGAAGGTCCCGGACCCGAAATTCTCCTCCCAGACCAAGGACAAGCTGGTTTCATCCGAAGTGAAACCCGCAGTAGAGCAGGAGATGGGCCACCACTTCACAGACTACCTGATGGAGAACCCACAGGAAGCCAAATCTGTCGTCACCAAGATGATCGATGCGGCCAAAGCCCGTGAGGCGGCCCGCAAGGCCCGCGAAATGACTCGCCGCAAGGGAGCGCTGGATATTGCCGGCCTGCCCGGAAAACTGGCAGATTGCCAGCAAAAAGACCCGGCACTATCTGAAATTTACCTGGTGGAGGGTGACTCCGCCGGTGGTTCTGCCAAGCAGGGCCGCGATCGCCGCACCCAGGCGATCCTGCCGCTGAAGGGTAAGATCCTCAATGTGGAAAAAGCGCGCTTCGACAAGATGCTCTCAAGTGCCGAAGTGGGTACCCTGATTACCGCACTGGGCTGTGGCATCGGCAAGAGCGAGTTTAACCCGGACAAGCTGCGTTACCACAGTATCATCATCATGACCGATGCTGACGTAGATGGAGCCCATATTCGCACCCTGTTGCTCACCTTCTTCTTCCGTCAGATGCCTGAGCTGATCGAGCGGGGTCACATCTACATCGCCCAGCCGCCGCTGTACAAGATCTCCAAGGGCAAACAGGAACAGTACCTGAAGGATGAGGGCGCTCTAACCCAGTTCCTCACCAACGCCGCCCTGGAAGGCGCCACGCTGTTTGTGAACCCGGACGCCCCAGGGCTTTCTGGTGCCTCCCTGGAGAGCCTGGTAGGCGAATACCGCAGCGTACTGGCGACAATCGACCGCCTGTCGCGTCTGTACCCCGAGGAAGTGCTGCGCAGCATGATCTACCTGCCCAGCTTGTCTCAGGAAGACCTGCAGTCCCAGGAGAAAGTTGCAGCTTGGAGTGAGAAGCTCCAGGAGAAACTCGGTGACGAAGAAAGTGGTGGAACCCGTCGTCACGAAGTGACGGTTCAGGAGAACACCGAGCGCGGCCTATTCCTGCCCCATATCCATATCGTGGCTCACGGTGTTGGCAGTGACTACCTGATTAACCACGAGTTTTTCGATTCCGCTGAGTACGCGTCTATCTGCGCTCTGGGTGAGAAGATGGTGGGTCTGTTGGAAGAGGGTGCCTTTATCCAGCGCGGCGAGAAGCAGCACCCTGTTGGCAGCTTCCCTGAAGTGATGGACTGGCTGATGGGCGAGAGCCGCAGAGGCTACGGTATCCAGCGCTATAAAGGTCTGGGAGAAATGAACCCGGAGCAGCTTTGGGAAACCACCATGGACCCGGAGAGTCGCCGTATGCTGCAGGTAACCGTTGAAGATGCCATTGCCGCGGACCAGATCTTTACAACTCTGATGGGTGATCAGGTAGAGCCACGCCGTGACTTTATCGAGACCAACGCCTTGGCAGTAGAAAACCTCGACGTCTAATTGCCATTTTTCTGAAAATCCCACAGTAATTCCCCAAAAGGGGAATTACTGTGGATATTTTTTCCGCTTAAAAATAACTTGCGACAAATTCGGTCTTTTTTCCCCCTATCAAAAGCGTCACGCCGATTGGGCACCTACCCTTCCTTTAAAGCTTAAAATTACTGACAAACCATTAAAGTAAACAGTAAAATTTTTAGTAAATTCTGGCCAAGCAATAATTTTGTTGTATTTTTAAAAAGAAAAAAATTTTAGGTAACCTTTCTACTTATCTATTTCTACGAAAAAATAAAACTAAACGGACCATAAGGCTTATGGGGAACCTAATCTCTTCTATTCTCGGCGATGCTCGTCGTTTGATAGTTACTAGTGGTGTGATTGCACTGGCTTTATACGGTTGCACAAGCACGCAGAAATTAGTGAATTCCGAATGGTATGAGATCGAAACCGAGCATTTTCGGATCGTTACCAATGACAACCCCAAGCAAGTTGAAAAGCTGGCAATAGACTTGGAACGATTTCGAATTTTCGCAAAACGATACATCAGGTATTCAGCAGATCAACAAAAGTTGACGATATACGCCCTGGATGATCGGCTCAGCTTTAAAGGAGTCAGCGGTAGTGAGTCGTCTAGAACTGTCATTGGACAATTCCATAATACTGCGTATGGGAGTTTTGCATTATTAAACCTAAACGGAAATCGCGTCCTTCCTGACAACCCGGCTCGCCAGACGTTGTTTCATGAATATACGCATTTTTTGACCTACAGCGGAAGCCAGCACCTCTACCCCTACTGGTTTAGTGAAGGTATTGCTGAAGTGTTTTCCACGGTAGATTTTGAGGAAAATAAAAAGTACAGCTTCGGAAAAATACCTGTTGATCGAGCGATTAGTCTTACTCGAGCGAGAGAGTTACCACTGGATAAGCTGCTTTCAGCCACTCCTGGTTCGCTGAATTCAAGGGATACCGAGGCACTTTATGCCAGTGGATGGATGTTAGCTCACTGGATGATTTTCGATAAAGGTAGAAATAAAGCCTTAAATAACTATTTGGAGGCTTTCAACGCCGGCGATGATCCAATTGCGGGCCTACCTGAAGCTCTGGGAATGACTTTTGACGAGCTCAATGAGCAGTATAAGAAATTGCCGAAAAGTCATTTCAATTATTATGAGGGAGAATTTTCCGATAATGGTATCGTTAAGTCCCCCACCGTTAACCTGATGGAAAGTAGTACCGCAGTCGCAGAACTGGCCTACTTTATGGCAATTTCAGAGCAGGGATCCGAAGCACTAGAGAGATATATTGCCTATGCAGATAAAAAGCAGGCTTCTAGCCCATCGTTAAAGTCCGCACTGGCCATTGCCTTGACAGGTGAAGAAAACTATTCCCGCGCTGAGGAAGTCTTGAACTCTATTCCGGCGCAGTACCAGGGAGAAACCTGGTATCTTGAAGCCCAGGCAAAAAATGATTTATCGGCAGCCTTGGCGGAGGAGGGACACCCCAGTCCCAGAAACATGAAACGTATCCGGGATAAATATGTTCAATTGGTAAATGCCAATGGGGAAGTACCGGCGTACTGGCATGAACTGGCGATCACAATGCAAGTTTTGGGGTATCCCCGCCAGAAGTATACGGAAATGTTGGAGCAGGCGTATCTACGCGCACCGAGAGAAACAGGAATTGCTTGGTGGTATGTGCTGGAGCTTTACCTGGACCGAGATAAAGATCTTTTCGCAAAAGTCTCCCAACCGCTATTCATGCAAATTGCAGAAGAGGGCTCGCGGGCACAGTTGCAGTCGATGCTGGATGAGTTGGAGGAGGAAGAGGGATTGGAGTTCGAGCCTGAGATCAGTGGTTTGGGCCAACTAATGTCAACTTACAGGAAGTACTCAGGAAACAAGGCCCTGGCAATGGCTGTGGACTATCGTGGCGCATTTGTGGCCGGTTTTAACGAAGATGGTGGAAGCACCCAAGCTGAGGCGAGTCAAAGTGCTCTTCAGGCCTGTGAGGAACAGCGAAAGCAGTACCAGATAAGGGATCGCTGTGAACTCTACGCGGAAGGTGAAGTATTGGTGAATTCAACTACGAGGATGTAATTATCCAGTGGGCGTTAGGTAAGGCGCAAAGTAGGCTGTAATAGAGCTTGCTTTGCGACAATATTAAGCTTGGTGATGAGAGTGGATGAGCCGATTACCCCATTACCAAGTATCCACTCTGACAATCAGCTCCCAGAAAATTGGGTATTGGTCGGCAAAAATTATGGCCAAAAAGCGTGTAAATCAGTATTGAGTTATCACTAAAGTCACAATACATCCCATCACTTTTAGAATAATATCAGTCGATGCAGTTAAGCCTTGCCTATTAACTTATCATTCAGGCGGCTAAACAACTTCACGATAAATTCCCTAAAAACCTTAAAACGCATAACATTGCGGTGCTCTGGGTTGGAGACTAGCCACAGTTCATGCAGGCTGGATGGAGCTGCCCCAGGGACCCGGATGACTCCTTCAGCACCATCTGCAAGAAAGCAGGGCAGCCTGGCCAGCCCCAGTCCACTCTTAACTGCCTCTAGCTGTATCAAGCCATGATTAATCTGGTGCTGATAAGGCATCTGCGGATAGGGCGTGTCTTTGGCCCAATTCAATGTGGCGTCATCGCCACTCCAGCCGAGCCAGTGGCCATCGTCAGGTACAGATTTCTCGATATACCTCGGAGAACCGTAACAGCAACTGGGTAGGTCGGCGAGCTTGCGAGCAACAAGTCGATCCGAAATATCGACGTCGCCTTTGGGGAGAATACGAAGTGCTATGTCGGCTTGGTGACTTTCCAAATCGAGAACGTGGCTAGTAACCAGTAGCTGTATGTTGATCTCTGGATACGTACGTGAGAAGTCATTTAGGTAGGGGATAATTAAGTGCGATGCGACTACATCCGGCATAGTGATGCGAACTTCCCCGGACAGCTGGTTACTCCCCCTGTAAATGCTTCTGCGCGGCATTTAGATACTGCTCTGCCGATTGGGCGTAGTCGAGCATCGCCTTGCCATCCTCCGTCAGCTGATAGCCTTTGGAGCTGCGATAAAACAGCTTGGCCTGGAGTTTTTCCTCCAGGGCATCAATACGGCGAGAAACTGTGGAATGGCTGACTTTAAAGTCGTCAGCAACGCTGCGAGCGCTCTTACTCCTGGCTACCGCGATAAAGAACTGGATATCTCCCCAATCGATGGACTCTTTATGCAACACATTGTCCTATTTTGCTGTATTCCGTTGCATATAGTGTCCAGTTAATCTGTCTCCCGTCAATAGCACTCCGTAGAGAAACCCAGGAGATCAGAGATGAAAGAAGCCCAAGTAAACCGAGAAATCGCAATTAACCGCCCAATTGATGAGGTCTGGAAAGTCCTCGCCGTTGATTTTGATACAGCTTACGAGTGGATGACGTTAATCCCTCACTCCTTCGCTAAGGAGGGAAAACCTGTTGAAAATGCGAGTGTAGAAGGCCGGGTTTGTGTGCTGACAAATAAGGGACCGTCGGGTCTTGTCGCAGATGAAACTATTACAAGGTTTGATGAGAAAAACTATGAACTGGATGTCTCGGTTGAAACAAAAAATTCGCCACCGGGATTCCCCGTTAAAAAGAGTTTATCTCAATTTAAATTAAGCCCCTCTGTTGGTGGAGGCACAACAGTGAATTTCACTGCAAATATGGAGTTAAATGCTTTAGGAGGCGTGTTGAGTCCTGTGGTGAAGAAGATGACTGGCTCTCAATTTGAGCAAATGCTGAAGGACCTGAAAATTTACATGGAAAAAGGAGGTCATCTTGCAAAAGGGGCAGTTGCCTAGCCTATCGCATGATAAGTAATTTAAAGACTCTTCTGGATTTACGCGGAAGTAAATAGAAGAGTCTCCTTTTTGAAAAAATACAGCGAGTCGAGGCTCGCCTTTTGTAATAGATTTTATTATTCGGTAAATACGCAAAAAGTATTCACTTTATAAACGGCTGGGATAGAAGGCCTTGTTAAAGAAATAGGCGAAGTACGCTAGTCCTCGCCGAGTATTCCACTCTATTTTTCCAACAGCAATCCGCACTCCCGGTGCTCCTCACCTTTAGTTGGATCAAAGTAAATATCGTTATCGGGGAGGTTATTCTCATAAACATACTCTTCCACATCGATTTCCTTGAGGTGGAACATCGGTGCCACTCGAATAGTACCGTGGTTGCCCTGGGTGAAAATATCCAGGTTTTTGCGATGCGAATTCTGATCGTGGCGGATACCGTTTAGCCATACATCCGGTTGCAATTCCTGCATAGCGCGGTTAAACGGCTCCAATTTAACGGTCCTGGAGAAGAAGTCATGTTCAGGGGTATCCAGCTGTGGGATTCCCCCGTATACAGCGTTGTAGTGGGCCGCGGACATCTTCGGTGAGTAGGTGCGCAGGTTCAAATCGAGAGATTTGACCACGTTTTCAATATGGCGATAGGTTTCCGGGGTGTTATAGCCGTGATCCACCCAAATTACCGGGATATCCGGTTTGGCGCGCGTAACCAAGTGAAGAAAAGCTATCGCCAATGGGCGGAAATTAGTAAAAACCACCGGGTTCTGAGCGTGTTCCATGGTGAACTGCATAATTTCGCTTGGCTTGGCGCCAGCGAAACGAAGGTTCATGGACCCCAGATCCGCATCGTGATGAAAGGTGCGTTCTGGAATAGGCTGTAAAGTTTGGCTGGAAGCGTTGCGTCCCATAAAAATTCAGCGCTCAGGAAAATTATGATGGGAGGCATGCTACCCGGTTCAAGAGTCGCGTAGAAACAATAAAAAGAAGTGATTCAATAAGCTTCAGTTATAAGGGAAAGTCTATTCAATGGGCATAGTGCGGCAAATTTTATCTTGCAGATGCCTTGGGGCACTGCATGGAGATTGAATGCTGGCCATACTCCACGTGATAGCTGCGCTCCACCTCCACAAAACCATGCTTTTGTAGAAAGTATCGAGTGCGAAGATTTTCACGAAGTACTTCAGCCTTTAGTGGATAGCGTCGGTCACGAATTGCAGAAATGAGGTTAGTGCCGATTCCACAACCGGTAAATAAAGGACTGACACAGAGGTGGGTGACGGTACCGTCACTAAGAAGCGTGATAAAGGCTTCCGCGACAGCGTTGTTGCGATCGGTATAAACCAGGCATTGAGTGGCGTTACGGCAGTCTTTACGAAATTGAGCTATACGGTCCACCCAAAACTGGCGGGGTATGGAGGGGTGGGAGTTCGCTGATGCATGTAGCCAAAGTTGCTCCAACCTGTCCAGCTCTTTGAGTTTTGCCTTTCTAATCATGGGCACACCCGAAGCGGATACGTGAGCCCAATGCTAGTCAGATCGAAGAGTAGATCCTAGAAAACATCTGCTTATAAGCAAAACCTTAAAGTTGCAGGCACCCCAGCGAAGTTCGTGACGCTAAACAACAAAAATAAGAGTGTAAATAAAGTGTAATGGGAATGTTAAAATACAATCATTCGTATTTATAAAAACAATGACTCAAGGTTACTAATAATCCTTGGAGGGTTCATGAAGCACATTCCATTTACACCCCTGGCCTTTACGATAGCCACTCTTAGTGCTGCGCCGACTTTAGCCGAGCAACAGCTGGAGAGCGTAACAGCAATCGGCGACTCCTCATCTATTTCCAAGTTGCCTGGCTCTGCACACTTGGTTGATGCTGATGAGTTAGCCGAGTTCGAGTTTGTTGATATCAATCGCATGATGCGCTCAGTTCCTGGGGTCTACATTCTTGAAGAAGATGGCTACGGATTGCGTCCGAATATCGGGATTCGCGGTGCCCAAGGGGGACGCTCCGCCAAAATTTCCTTGATGGAAGATGGAGTGTTAGTGGCTCCGGCTCCTTACTCTGCACCAGAAGCTTATTATTTCCCCAGTGCGGGCCGCATGAATGCAATTGAGGTGTTAAAAGGCCCCGGATCTCTGCAATATGGCCCATTCACCGTGGGTGGTGCAGTCAATATGTTGAGCACACCTATTCCCACTGCCAGTGAAGGTATGGTGCAACTAGAGGCCGGAGAATTCGGTGAGACCCGTTTGCATGCTCATTATGGTGCCAGTACAGAAAATACTGGCTGGTTGTTGGAAACACAGCAGCAGTATGCAGATGGATTCAGAGAAATCGATAGTGCCGGCAGCGCAGATATTGCTAAAGAAGACTATCTATTAAAGGGCCGTATCAGTTCCGATAGAGACGCAACTTATCGCCAGCAGTTGGATATCAAGCTTCAGTACTCCGAAGAGGAGTCTGGCATGAGTTATCTGGGCCTAACGGATGCCGACTTTAAGAAAGATCCGAACCGTCGATACGGTATCAGCGCCCTGGATGAAATGCAGAATCGCCACAGCACTATCCAGCTGAACCACAGTATCGAACTGAGTGACAGTTTTGCCCTGCATACCCAGGCTTACTACAACAAGTTTAAACGCGACTGGTTTAAGGTCAGCGAGGGTGACTTGATAGATGCTGTTAATACCGGCGGCAGTGTTGATGGAGTTTTAGACCCTCAAGCGGTTTTGGATGGCACTGAAGATTACACCTTCGGTGTTAAGCACAACAATCGTGAGTACGAGGCCAAGGGCCTGCAGATCAGTGCCGATTGGCGCTTTAATACTGCTTCCGTTAGTCATGAGCTGTCCTTTGGAGTGCGCCAGCATCGAGATGAGGTGGATAGATTCCAGCCTGTGGAAAACTATGAGCAGGTTGATGGCAAATTGGTGTATCTGAGCACAGATATTCCCGATACCGCTGAAGAAAGCAGCAATAACCGTGTTGAAGAAGCGGATGCAACTTCGTTCTTTATCTACGACGATATCCAGCTGAACGATAAGCTGACTCTCACCGCTGTTCTTCGCTACGAGGATATAGAGACCGAGCAGCAGCGTTATAACGACGCTGAGCGTACAGAGAAGGGCAGCTATCGCTCCAATCAGGTGGATGAATGGCTGCCAGGCTTGGGACTTGTTTACCAGGCAAGCGAACAGTGGAGCCTGCTGGCAGGTGTGCACCGTGGCTTCGCCCCTCCCGGCGCAGGTGCAGCCGATGGCCAGGGGCCGGAGTTATCCACAAACTATGAATGGGGTGCTCGCTTCGATAACGGAAGCCTGAATGCTGAATTGATCGCCTTCTACAGTGACTATGAAAATGCTGTGCAAAACTGCTCGGTGGCGGTGAAATGTCCCAATGGTGCCGAGAGTGGTACCTACCAGTTGGGTGAAGCAGAAATCAAAGGGCTGGAAGCTACGCTTGGAAGTGAGTGGGTGCTCACAAACGGTTGGATACTACCGGTGCGGGCAACCTATACCTTTACTGATGCAGAAATCAGTGAAGATAGTGATGGTAATGACCTGCTTGCCGGCGACAACCTCGAATACCTCCCAGAAAATGTCTTTGCGATATCTGCGGGTCTGGATAGCGGCGCTGCTTGGCGTTTGAACCTGACTGCAGCCTATCAGGACGAGATGTGTGTTAATACCCAATGCAACCGGGGAGATACCGACCAATTTGATTATACCGAGTCACTTTGGGTTGTAGATGCTGCTGCGCATTATGATTTCATGGCTGACCTGACCGGTTACCTGAAAGTGGATAATCTGTTGGATGAGCAGGTTATTATTAGTCGCAGTCCAGATGGCGCCCGTGCAAACAGACCCCGCACTGCCACTTTAGGCATGAAGTATGTCTTTTGACCTGAAGTAGGTTCATCGATCTGAGAACAAGGCCCCGGTCATTACCGGGGCCTTGTGGGGTTCATGAGCACCTACTTATTGGTGTTTCCCCCGAGATGTACAAAATGAGCTTTTAGGTAGTTGGTTTCCGGAATTGCTGGATGCATAGGGTGATCAGCCCCTTGACCACCACTGGCCAGAATTGAGGCTGGGCGCCCCAAGCGGTGAGCGGCGCCACGGATACAGTCGAGAAGCTCATCAGATTGCAGATGCATAGAGCAGGAAGCGCTTACTAACAGCCCATCCTTCGCCAACAAACGCATTGCGAGTTCATTGATATGGCGATAGGCCGCCAAGCCGGCTTTATGATCTTTCCTCCGCTTAATAAAAGCGGGTGGGTCGAGCACAATCGCATCAAACCTCTCCCCCTCTGCGACCAACCCTTTGAGGACATCCAGTGCTTTACCCTGGATGGTTTTGAGCTTGTCGGCGAATCCATTGTGATCCGCATTGAGCAAACACCAGTCCAAGGCCTGCTGAGAGGCGTCTACGCACACTACCTCTGCCGCACCATTGGCCAGTGCCTGAATACCCCAACCGCCCGCGTAGGAAAACAGATCTAATACTTTTTTGCCGTTGACCCAGCGATTCAACAGCCTGCGGTTTTCCCGGTGATCGTAAAACCAACCGGTTTTCTGCCCCTGGTGTACCGGGGCCAGAAGTGGAACGCCGTTCTCCTCGAACGGGACCATCTCGGGTACATCTCCAAAGGCCACGTTGTGTACCAGCGGCATATCTTCAACTGCGCGCCCCTGATGATCATTGCGCAGCAGGATGCCTTTGGGGTTAACCATCTCCACCAACTTATCCACAACCGTTTGTTGGTAGCGCTCCATTCCCCAATTGCTGACCTGGACTACTAAATAATCCCCAAACCTATCCACTACCAAGCCCGGAAGCCAGTCAGAGTCACCGTATACCATCCGGTAGCTGGGGTGGGAAAAGTACCGTTGGCGCTGTTCAAATGCAGTTTGTATGCGCTCACAAACAGTATCTGTGGAAAAGTCAGAATTACGGCTGACTATTCGTCCACAAATAAGTTGGCTCGGATTTACAAAGGCTGTGCCGAGCAGCTTGCCCTGGCTATCGTGAACTTGGCACTGACTACCCGCATCAATTCCCTTTAATGGAGAGCGCTTAGTGTCCACCTCATTGCTGTAAATCCATAGGTGGCCACGCTTGAGTCGGCGCTCTGCGCCTCGATTCAGTATTAACTCCACCAAAAGGGGATCTCCGTTGATGTGTACAAATTAGGGGCCAATTGTGCGGACAGCTAAGTGAAGGTCAAGCCTCAAGCTGATGTATGGCTCGTTCGGAGCTTTAAGAACCAATAGTCACCCGAGGGTTACTCATATCCGTCAAAGTTTATACGTCAGTACCGGAGAAAATGACTATCAATTTGGGGTAACAGGGTGTCTAAGATGGTTATAACTGGCAGAATCTGGCGCCTGTAAATCATTCTTATCCCCAGCCGTTGTGGAAAACTGCCGAGATGAATAAGCACCAACAAACACAAAATGGAGCTAGGAAAGTCGCCATGGTGGTCTGCCCGGGTGCAACTAGCCTGGATATCACAGGTCCCCTAGAGGTTTTTGCCTTGGCAAATGATCAGTTGCGCAAACAAGGGCGTTCCAACCAGGATTTCTATGATATTCAGTTGGTGGGACTTGAGTCTGGTCCGGTTACGACTTCGACAGGGGTTAAGGTTTTTATAGACCTCCCGTTTCATGAAGCTGAGGGGATTCATACCCTGTTAGTGAGCGGCATGCCACCGGACTCCTGTCAGCGAGCTTGTGCCAATAGTTCTGTTCTGGAGTGGCTGGCTGAGCAGCAGAAAAAAGTTGCTCGTATTGGTTCAATCTGTAGTGGGGCCTTGATGCTCGCCAACGCAGGCATTCTCAATGGGCGGCGTGCTACGACGCATTGGGCGGATGTTCCTGAGTTGCAGGGATTCTCCCAGGTAGAAGTGGATCCGGATGCCATCTTTGTCCGCGACGGTAATGTTTATACGTCGGCCGGAATTACTGCTGGAATTGATTTGGCTCTATCGATGATTGAGGAGGACCATGGGAGGGGCTTGGCACTCAACCTGGCTCGAATTCTTGTTCTCTACTTAAAGAGAGATGGAGGACAGCAGCAATTTAGTGTGCGATTGGAAAATCAGATAAACAGCGATCGTTTTGCAACTTTAATTGAATGGATGTACCAGAATATTAGGAAACCTTTAACGGTGGAGAGGCTGGCTCAGGAAGCCGCTATGAGCCCACGGAATTTTGCCCGGAGCTTTGTGCGAGAACTTGGTGTAACACCTGCTCGTTTTCTAGAGCAGATAAGAGTGGAACGAGCTTGCCAATTATTTTCCGAACAAAATCAGTCACAGGATAAAGTGGCAAAACTCTGTGGCTTTCAATCCCAAGAGCAATTGAGAAGAGCCTTTAAAAAGCACAAGGGTATTTTGCCGAGTGAATATCGAAAGCGTTTTCACTAAAAATATAATTATTAATTACTTGCAGCCAATTGTTAATATTTAAATTGGAAGATTTATATTTAGCCTAGTTAAAAAGTAAATGATTCTTTAAATCTCTCCCAAACGGCATTTTTAATAATTGTTTATTGAAGGTTAGTTTTCAACTTTAGAGAAAATTTACTGAGTTGGAGGTAAACCTATGAATACCCTAATGGCGCTAGAGTTTATTAGTTTGCGAATAAAATACTTCTTTATGGAAAAATCTAAAAATAAATTTCGATATTGTTCACCGCTTAGGAAACGTGGGAATAGAATAAAACTTGAGACCTAGGGCCGATCTAAAATCGTGTCGGAATTGGTCGTAAATGTGTCTCCTGCGACACTTTTAATTGTGTCAAGCTTGCTTTTAAATCGGGCAACAGACCTAAAGCTTAATTCGGAGGGGGTATGAGACGTAAGCTCATATTGATGAGCGTGGCCACACTTCTGTGTGGTTTTACTTATATGTTGTGGCCAGTTTATCAATTCTATGCCTGGTCACTAAATACAGTGCCGTTAAGTCCATTGGGGTGGCAGGCTCTACCTACAAAGGCGCCGTCCACTCAAGAGCTCTCCGATAGTGGATTGCAGCTTGCCGCAGGGCAATCGCTTAAAGCAATTGAAAATCATCGTGAGAAAATCGGTGCTCCGGCAATTTCTGCGGCAGTATCTGCTTGTGGTGCAGTAGTTTGGGCTGGGGCTGCCGGCTGGGCTGATTTAGAGGAGCAAGTACCTGTTTCTACAGAGACACGCTTTCGTATTGGTAGCACCTCTAAGGCTTTAACAGGAACTGCATTGGCGCGTTTGGTACAGAGGGGGGCTATTGATCTGGATAAACCTATCTCAAATTATCTGGAACCCTTACCAAACCCCGATTGGGCGTCAATGACCCCGCGCCAATTGGCTTCCCATATGTCTGGCTTGCCACATTATAAAAAGAACTCCGATTGGCTGGGGTTGTATCAAACTCTGGCACTGGATGTTCACTACGAGGATATGTATCGGGCTCTGGGAATTTTTGATGCTAGTGAATTACTTTTCGAACCGGGTACCGATTTTTATTACAGTACTTTGGGCACAGTTCTTCTGGGAGCCGTTTTGGCTGGTGCTGAGGACAAACCTTATCTGGAAGTGATGCATGATGAGGTATTTACGCTTAGCGGAATGAACAGCACAGAGGTATCGCCACTGAATGGTGATATAGAACGTAATATTGCTCGTTTCTACAAAAGTAATGGCTTGTCTGGCAGTGCCCTTCGCCTGCGGGAATGGCGTCCAGTGGATTTAAGTCATCGCCTGCCGGGGGAGGCTTTATTTCCACACCCAGTGACTTGGTGAGACTGGGTGCTCAGTTCCTGAAAGCAGACTACTTGTCCCCAGGAGTCCGGGAGATATTTTGGGCGCCACAAAAATTGGCCAATGGTGAAGTGAATGAACAAAACTATGCCTTGGGTTGGCGGGTGACTGAAGTAGAAATCCCTGAGGTAGGATTAACAAAAGTGGCCAATCACGGCGGAGTTAGTCGTGGCAGTCAGAGTTGGTTAATGATATTACCGGAATATCAGCTTTCTGTTGCTGTGAATATCAATCGAAAGACAAAAGATTTTTGGGACTTTGGTCGAGTATCCCTAGACATAGCGAGCGCTTTTATTCACCAGCAGGATGATCTTAAATGTGACTAAAAAACCGGCCAGATTCTGATCGGTTTTAATTCGCTCTTCTTACCACGAATGGCTAGCGGGTGAGTCCTACAGAGTATTTACTATAGTTTGGGTCTGCGAAAGTACTTTTTACCCGCCTTAGTGAGTCAAAGTCCCAGATGACGAGTGTTGGGGCAAAAATCATCCACTCGAGTGAAACCATACTAGCAGCACCGATTATGCCTGAATCGGTGCATCCCTGCGGCACACTATCCAGTAGAGATTAACCAGAAAAACTGGCTCATCGGAAGCCGCGTTACCGTTGGTGCTGACTTTAGGGTAGTCTGGGGCAGGAATGTAAACTGACAGATTCAGGTTATCACTTCCGCTACCGTCACCTACATCCGCATCAAACATGGCGATATATGCGTGCTCCGTTCCTGCATGGATATCAAAGAAAATCACCATCACCATCACCAGTGGCTGTGTTGATTTCACTTTCTGCCAAGCCAGTTAAGTCTACCTGGAAATTACCGTTGTAGCCGACGCCCATATTTAGATTGAGGTTGCCATCGGTGCCGTTGGCAGTTAGTCGAAGTGGAGCAGTCAGCTGAACAGGACGCTATTTATTACAAGTGTTGAAGGTTAGAGATTTATTTATTTAGGTTTTTGGAGAAAATGATTTTCTTAAAAACACTGTTCGGACAACCTTGGGATAATTTGTATACAAAATCTCTAGTCAATACCTATGTACCAACCACCACTAAATGTAATTTATGAGATTGATTATCTACGGTGAGCGAATAAGTATTCGCTAATGATAATTTATACAGAATGATTTAGTATATAAGGGATGAATTTTCATTTTATAGGGATTTTATGAAGGTTTTTATTAAAACAATAGTGCTAATTCAGCTTCTAACGTTAGTTGCTTGTGGCGGTAGCGGTAGCGGTAGCGGTAGTGGTAGTGATAGTAGTGGCGTATCCCCCACACCAACAACTTTAACTGTCACAGGAAAAGTTATTAGTGGAGTTGATGGAGCTTCAGATATTGAGTTGTTGGTGGGAGATGAAAGTTTTTCTACTGAATCAGAAAGCGATGGAACATATACTTTAAAAATTGAATTAGATAATGTAGTAGAAGATGATGTAGCTTATATTATAGCGAAACATTCAAGTGAAGAAAAAATAAAGTTTGTAAGTATTTTAGGTTCTATAGAAGAGTTAAAGCTCGCTGCTGGTGAAGATGAGTTGCTTGAAGCTTTCGAACTCCCAGAAGTAAATCTTTCGAGTTTGTCGACAGCTATCTCAGCGCAAATTACAGGTGGCTCAAACAACGGAATTGAAAATAGAGAGAGTTTATATACCTACTCTAAAAATATTGATACTCCATATGCTATTACAGTGGCATCAATTATTAACCTACTGATTTCTAATCCTTGGGAGCTTGAATCAAAAAATATAAAATTTCCCTCTGAAATCGAAGATACATACTTACTTGCAAGCAATGAATCGGTTATATCTAATTATCATAGTTTAATTAATAGCGATTTGATTGAAAGTACTACAGAAGACATAGTAAACAACGAAGATCTTGTTTTCTCTTCTCCAGGGAAGGGGGAGTTAATTGAAGATATTTATTATTTATCTTCCTCTGATTTCCACGGCGTGAAACTTCTCATAGGTTCTAGTAATGAGGGTAGTTTAAGCCATATTACAGGAGTTAAAAATTTTACCTGGCGGGAGACTTCAAATGGAATAGAGCTTGAGGGAGCAGAATTAATCGACTCAAAGAACGATGAATATGAAATTAAATTAGTACTTAATAAATTAAAGTGGATTTCTAGCAGAAAATCTATCGATTCCATCCTTGTCGAATACACTAAGTACAAAACTAATTTCGAATATAATACAATTACGAAAGATGAAAGTAGTGTACCATTAAATGCAATACGTAATTTTGGCCTTTTATCTGTAAGCAATGCGCTTGAAATAGGTAAAAATTATATTTTCCCATCCCCTTCAATAGAAAATACAACTAATTCACCTTATACCACTAACACTGAATCTCTAGAAATAAATTTTAGTGGAGATTTTGAAAATGGTGGAGTAGTGAACGTTGGTTATCCTCTGCTTTATTTATCGGGTGAAACTTCTACTTTATCCATAGCCGCCAACTGGTATGTTAACGATAGAGAACTAACAATTGAAATGCCGGGTGCGGAAAAACTAACATATGTTTTTTATGAAAAGCCCAGTAAAAATCAGATAGATACTTTCTTTTATACAAGTAAATTTCAGCATGAAATATCGTCCTATTACCCTCCTTTAATTTCAGGTGGAGATTATATGTGGGAGGAAGAGACCACTCC
Source organism: Microbulbifer sp. MKSA007 (assembly GCA_032615215.1). Taxonomy (NCBI): domain Bacteria; kingdom Pseudomonadati; phylum Pseudomonadota; class Gammaproteobacteria; order Cellvibrionales; family Microbulbiferaceae; genus Microbulbifer; species Microbulbifer sp. MKSA007. Next base: position 161,004 of record CP128433.1, read on the forward strand.
CGCCATATATCAGCGTGATAATTCTATTTACACGTTAAATAGTGATGGAACTGGTGAATTGGACTTAGATGGGTTTAACAGTCCTTTAGTATGGAAAATAACTACTAACGGAGATCTTGTTATAGGTTTTTATTATCTTCCATATGAAATGTCTGATTACAATAAGTGCATACCTGACTCATGGGACATTGGCCCATACGACAAATATGCTTCTTGCCAGCCATGGTTTTGGGAGGAATGGGATTTGAAGGAAATGCAAGAGCAAGGCAAATTTTGGGCACAAAGGATAGTTTATAGTCCTAATAATGGTGAGGTTACACGCCTTAACATTAATACCTATAACTTTACAAAAAAAGAAGAAACCGCCTTATAAAATTGAAAAGTATGCCCCTACTAGTTTTTTTGAGTAGGGGCCTCTGTCCCTGTTAGTCATCTATAGATGAAAAGACCACTAATTATAGACAATAAAATAAATAGGTTATCGGGTATGGATCATTATATTAGTTCCAGAAAATATTTTTTCACCATCCCCGTAAGTCAAAATACCAAGATGCCGAGTGTTGGGGGCAAGATTAATCCACTCCAAAGAAACTACTCCAGTTTCCCCAATCTGTGCTTGAGTTGGCGCATCCACTGCGGTATTTCCGTTGTCCCCGTTCAGATTAAAGTTGAATAAGCTGAAATTGGTGGGGCCGGCGGATGTCGCATAATCGACAACAACGGCTGCATATTGACCGGGAGAGGGGTTAGCCAGGGAAACTGACTCTGCGGAAGTGGCGCTGCCGCTGGTACCGACTTCGGGATAGTTTGGCGCTGGGCCATAAACTTCCAGGTCCAGGTCGTCACTTCCGCTACCATCGCCCACATCGGCATCATACATAGCGATATGCGCAAGCTCCGTTCCTTCAGGTATATTAAAGAAAATTACTTGAACATCGCCATCTTCAACAGTGGTTGTAGTGGCCTCACCCTCCGCCAGGCCAGTGACATTCACCTGGAAATCACCGTTGTAGCCGAAGCCCACATTGAGTTCTAGGTTGCCATCGGTGCCGCTGCCAGTTAATTGCTGTGGTGCAGCTAGAGGAACAGGCCGAATAGCAATTGGGCTGCGCACACTGATCTGGGAGCCTACGGATTGCCAGGTGAGGTCACCAAAGACCCAAGTATTCATTTCGGCGGACTCTGTGGCGGTGAAGGTCACCTCAAACTCAGCACTCTCTCCCTCCCTGAGGCGTAGCACTTTCGGGTTGATATCTACATCGATACCGAGTGGCGCGTTGATGGATGCCCAATACCAACGCTGGCCGGGGGCGACGCTAGTAACCCGGCGTTTGATGGTCTGGCTGCCGAGGAGGTCGGCGACCCCCATAGAAGCGAGGTTCAGGTCGCTGGAATCGCTAGAGTATCCCAGGGACGTCAAAGCATCACAGGTTGTGCTATCGACCATCTCGGGCTGGAGTTCAGCGCCACATAGGAAGGCGAGATAATCATTGAAGCCCGCATCGTAAACCAGACCCGGTTTAAAGGCGTCACGGGGCACTATGGCACCGGCACCAATATCAAATGGTGTTGCATCCGCTAGTCCGTAAGACTTGCGCAGGTCATTGCGTGCACTCGTCATCAATGCGGACTTGGCCATTGCCGGGCTCCAGTGGGGGTTGGCCTGTTTCAGCATGGCCATTACACCGGCGACATGGGGACTGGCCATAGAAGTTCCACTGAGGGCTCCGAATAGTTCTCCTCCGCTTAACACTGGAGAAATCCCCGCGATAATGCCAACCCCCGGGGCACTGATATCCGGCTTGATAATATCCGGAGCTCCGCCGTTCTGGCCGCGAGATGAAAAGTTTGCGACGCGGTCTTCCCTGGGGATCAATTGAGATGGATCGATAACCCCAGAAACTTCGCTACTGGCTGCGAGAGTTTCGCCCTCGTAGTACGAGATCATCATTCCGGGGATACGGGTATCAGGGGCTGACATGGAAATCGGGTTGATGCGATCGTCTGCAGTACCATCGTTGTAAACGACGATAGCCAAGGCTCCGGCATCGGCAGCATTGTTATATTTATCGGTAAAGGAGCAACCCCCACGTCTTACCAGAGCAATACTGCCCTCCAAAGACTCGCTGTTAGTGACTTCGCTACAAGCTTCTAACGGCTCGCTGAGAACAACCTCAGCAGAGACTGCTCCAACCTCTTCCAGACTTACTGTGCCGTTACCCTCGCGTCCTTCGTAAGTGCCGGAAACCGACTCTGGTGAGGATACTTGTAGGGCTAAGCCGAAGCTCTGGTCATCTTCAGAGGCGCCGACTGCGGTTATCCAAGGAACCCCTGAAGGGGTTCCCATGGTCTCTGGGCCTGGTCCGTTATTACCGGCAGATGTGGCGACGAAAACGCCGGCATCGGCGGCAAATAAAAATGCGATGTCATCGGCACCACTAAAGGTGGTACTGGCGCCACCTATCGAGAAGTTAATAACATCCACACCATCGGCAACGGCTTCATCAATAGCCGCCATGGAGTCGGCGGACGAGCAACCACTATCATCGGGGTCTGGAGCATCCCAGCACACTTTATACACCGCGATGCGGGCTCGTGGCGCCATTCCGGTAAGGGTTTTTCCATCCGGGGTAATAACGCCATAGTTACCGGCGGCAGTGGTCGCGGTGTGGGTACCGTGCCCGTCTGCATCCCTGGCTGACAGGAATTCGTAATCTGCCAATTCGTTGTTGGTCAGGAAGGCATCGGAAAATGACTTGGCCTTAATCAGCTTATTGTTACAGGTAAACGCAGCGTCGTTGGGGTTTTGGTCACTGTTACCAAATTCACAACCGTCACCAGTAAAGCTGTCGGGTATTGAACCGTAGGGAACTTGGGGCCCCAGGTTGCCCTGTAACGGTGTAGCTATATCTGCGACACTCTGGTGTTCAGGGTGGATCCCCGTGTCGATAACACCTACAACAATATCCTCACCCGTAATCCCCCAAAGCCATGGACTGGGCATATCTGTGATGCCGAGGAAGTCCGCAGTGGAGTCAGTATGGGGCTTTAGTATTTCATCTTCCCAAACACCTTTAACGTCGGCGCGACCGCGCAGAGCAGCCGCTTCCTTTTCACTCATTACGGCGGCGAAGCCATTAAAAGCGGTGTCGTATTCATGAACAGTGTGTGCGCTGGGAACGGTGGATAGAACTTGTTCCCGCCGCGACCGGAGGAAATTGGAATAGTGTTGGTAGCTACTGCTTTGGGGGTCGATTTTGCCACGCTTGGTCGGTTTGGTGGCCGATAAGCCGGGGATGGTACCGCTATAGGAGGACAGAGGTTCGCTGTCCAGTTGAACAATGTAAACTTTTTTTGGTTTTTCTTGACTGGGGGCGAACTTTTCCGCTGCTGACGCAGAAAATACGATGCTCGATAGCAACACTCCCGCTGTCAGGGCAGAAAAAATTTTTCTTTTCATTGGAATATCCCTTTTGTTATTTTGCGCAGGCGGCAACAAAAGGCCTAAAAGAGCTCGTCTCTCAGGGGCAATACTCCGTTTCCCCAGTAGAACTTCTCAGAGCTTCATTCAAGTCTTACCCATCCATGGCCTAGCACGAATCATTAATACAACAATGGGCTCACCTTCCCGCTAGTTGCTTTTATAGGAATGTGTCGTGCAACTCAATAACTTGGCGTGTAGCTAAACGTGTTGTGTCGAATATAGTGCGTGAAGCTCGGGATATGACGTCTTTTTGATTTTGTGGGGCTACATCTAAGAGTTGACTACTGGGTGAGAAAAAAATTAGAAAAGTGTGCCAGATCTGTGAAAACTGAAGTGGCGGTTAGGCGAGGATCCGGCTGCTCGATTAGGTGCTGCAAAGTCTGATCACCTGCACCAGTTTTTACTAGAACGGGTTTACACCCCTTCTCCAACGCCAGATAAAGGTCTGCCAGCTTGTCTCCGACCAAATAACAGTCGTGCAGGCTGGTATCAAATTCAGCCTCGATGGCATCCAGCAGACCCGCCAGGGGTTTGCGGCAGCGGCAATTATCTTCAGGGCCGTGGGGACAGTAGAAAATAGCGGCGATTTCGCCACCGGCATCTTCCACCTGAGCACGCATTTTGGCGTGCATTTCTTCCAGGTCATCCAGATCAAATTGGCCCAGCGCCAGGCCGCTCTGATTGGTGGCTATCACCAGTTGATGGCCGGCCTGACTGAGCGCTGCCAGCGCTTCAATACTGCCGGGCAGGGGTTGCCATTCGTCGGCGGATTTGACGAATTTATCGGGATTTTCGTTGATCACCCCGTCGCGGCCGAGAATGATAATTGCCATATTCGTATCTCCCTGATTTGCGAGGCGGGGGTTTAACACCCCGCCTCTGCAAGTCATTACTTGGCAGGAACCAGCAGGGAAATATCGGCAACTTCGAGGAACAGTGCGCGCAGCTGGGCTAATAGGGCCAGGCGGTTGTTGCGCAGTTGCTCGTCGTCACTCATTACCATTACATGGTCGAAGAAGCTGTCTACGGTTTCACGCAGGCCAGCCAGACCGGCGAGGCCCTCGGCGAAGAGCGCATCGCTATACAGGGGCTCGACTTCTGTGCGGGCAACCTGTACTGCGGCGAAGAGAGCCTTTTCCGCCTCTTCCTGCAACAGAGCTTCATCAACACTGCTGGGTACAGCACTGTCTAACTTGGCGAGGATATTGGAAACGCGCTTGTTGGCGGCGGCCAAAGCACCGGACTCCGGCAGCTGGCTAAACGCGTTGACCGCGTGCACGCGGTTGTCGATATCCAGCGGGCGCGACAGCTTGCGCGCGGCAACGGACATAAATACTTCGGTGGCGATACCCTGATCTTCGTAACGGGCGCGGAAGCGCTCCAGTACATACTGCAGAGTTTGCTCCACCACCTTGTCATATTCACCCAGGGCGGTGCGCGGGTAGTTGTCGCGGGCCAATTCCAGCAATTCGCGCAGGTCCAGGTCGAGACGCTTCTCTACGAGAATACGGATGATCCCCAGGCTGGCGCGGCGCAGGGCGAAGGGGTCGCGAGAGCCGCTGGGGGGTTGGCCTATGCCGAAGATGCCGACCAAAGTATCCAGGCGATCCGCCAGGGCGATTACAGTGCCGGTGTCGCTGGCGGGCAGCTCGTCACCGGCAAACTTGGGCATATACTGCTCGTACATGGCCTTGGCCACATCCAACGGCTCGCCGTCATTTTCGGCGTAGTAGTAGCCGGCGATGCCCTGCATATCGGCAAACTCGAACACCATCTCGGTAACCAGGTCCGACTTGCACAGGCGGCCGGCGCGCTCGGCCCAGTCGCCGTTGCTTCCGGTTTTCTCAGCGATGGTGCGGGCGAGGGTGGCTACCCGTTCAGTCTTGTCGTAGACGCTACCCAGGTGCTGCTGGAACACGATTTGGCGCAGTTTCTCGCGGCGTGATTCCAGGCTGGTCTTTTTGTCGGTCTCAAAGAAGAAGGCGGCATCCGCCAGGCGCGGACGGATTACGCGCTCATTGCCGTGGATAACCTGAGCGGCATCCTGGCTCTCGATATTGGACACGGTGATAAAGAAAGGCAGCAATTGGCCATCTTCATCTACCACATGGAAATATTTCTGGTGCTCCTTCATGGAGGAGATCAGGGCTTCAGCGGGTACTTCCAGGAAGCGCTCTTCGAAGCGACCGGTGAGGGCTACAGGCCATTCAACCAGTGCAGTCACTTCGTCGAGCAGATCGTCATCGATGACCGCTTCACCATTGACGTTGTTGGCTTCGGCGATCACCTGGGCGCGAATAGCTTCGCGGCGCTCGGCGAAGTCAGCCATTACGTATCCGGGTTCGCGCAGAACCTGTGCATAGTCGTAGGCGGAGTGGATCTCCAGCTCGCGATTGCAGTGGAAGCGATGACCACGGCTGGTGTTACCGGCTTTTAAGCCGAGTACTTCACCGTTGACTACCTTGTTGCCAAACAGCATGACGAGCCAGTGCACCGGGCGCACGAACTCCTCGCGGCGTGCCCCCCAGCGCATACGCTTGGGAATTGGCAGTTGAGCCAATGCTTTCTCGACAATGCCCGCTAACAGGGATTCGGTTTCAGCGCCTTTTTGCTCGCTGATAAAGGCCAGGCGCTCACCTTTGTCGGTCTCTTTGCGTCCCAGCTCTTCAACAGTTACACCGTTGCTGCGGGCGAACCCCTCAGCGGCTTTACTGGGCTTACCCTCTTTATCAAAAGCGGCTTTGACAGCCGGGCCCAGCTTTTCAATTTGTTTGTCTTGCTGCTTATCTGCCAAACCGAATACTGCTACGGCCAGGCGACGGGGGGCTGCGTAGGCTTTAACTTCGCCAAAAGACAACTCGGCGCCTTTGAGGCCCTGGGTAATACCATCGGCGAAAGCGCTCATTAATTTGTGTAACGCCTTGGGCGGCAGCTCTTCGGTGCCCAGCTCTACCAGAAAATCCTGAGCCATTACTGCTTCTCCTCTTGCTCGATGTCTTCCGCCAAAATATCTGCCCGCAGTGCTTTATCTGCCATGGGGAAGCCTAAGGCGCGGCGCGCATCGTAGTAAGCCTGTGCCACGGCGCGGGCCAGGGTTCGTACGCGCAGGATATAGCGCTGGCGCTCAGTCACTGAGATGGCGTGGCGCGCATCCAGAAGGTTGAAGGCGTGGGAGGCCTTCATAACTTGCTCGTAAGCGGGGAGCGGCAGGCCCAGCTCAATCAGGCGTGTGCTCTCGCGCTCGCAGTGATCGAAGGTCGCGAACAGGAACTCCACATCGGCGTGTTCAAAGTTGTAGTGGGACATTTCCACTTCGTTCTGATGGAAAACGTCGCCGTAGGTGACGGGGCTGCCATCCGGGTTGCGGGTCCACACTAAATCGTAGATAGACTCGACACCTTGCAGATACATGGCGATACGCTCAAGACCGTAGGTGATCTCGCCGGTAACTGGGTAGCACTCGAGGCCGCCAACCTGCTGGAAGTAGGTGAACTGGGTAACTTCCATACCATTCAGCCAAACTTCCCAGCCGAGGCCCCAGGCGCCCAGGGTTGGGGATTCCCAGTTGTCCTCAACAAAGCGAATATCGTGGACAGCGGGATCTACGCCCATGGCGCGAAGGCTATCGAGGTACAATTCCTGGATATTGTCCGGGGATGGTTTCATTACTACCTGGTATTGGTAGTAGTGCTGAAGGCGGTTGGGGTTCTCACCGTAGCGGCCATCGGTAGGGCGGCGGCAGGGCTGTACATAGGCCGCATTCCAGTTTTCCGGGCCTATGGCACGGAGGAAGGTCGCTGGATGAAAGGTGCCGGCGCCCACTTCCATATCCAGAGGCTGTAGAATGACGCACCCTTGGCGCGCCCAATAATCCTGCAGGGCAAAAATGAGTCCCTGAAAGGTACTGAGATCGTATTGCTTGGACACCGCTATCTCCGGATCAGTATCTGCTGTGGGCAAAGGGACGCAATTATAGCGGCAGCGGCTCCTGTGCTTAAAGCGCTATAGCCGCTTCGGAGGTGTCAATGTTCATTCTCGAACTAGATAGCCGTCTCAAAATGGCTTTTGTGGATAGGAAGTAATTCAGTGGATATTAAAGGGCGCCTTGCAGTAGGGGCACTGAAAATCATTGGCAAACTGCCGTTGTCTTGGTCGCGACGCCTCGGTTTACTCGTTGGCAAAATTGCTGTGTGGACGCGCTCCGAGGGGCTGCGTCTGAGCCGTATAAACCTGGAGTTGTGCTATCCGGCCATGGACCCAAAGCAGCGCGAACGGCTCGCCAGAGAGAGCGTGATCAGTACTGCAATGACCGGCTTTGAGATGGCGGCCCTATGGAACACCCCCTGGGCCAAAAGTAAGAATGCGATTGTGGGAGTGCGCAACCAGCACTTGCTCGACGGGAGTGAAGAAGGCAGGACCGGCACAATTGTACTGATGCCGCATACGGGCAATTGGGAAATTTTTGGCTTGCATGTAGGCACCCTGGCTCCCTGCACAGTGCTATACCAGCCTCCCAAAATTGAAGCCTTGGACCCGGTTATTCGCAATGGGCGGGAAGTGACCGGTGGCAAGATGGTTCCCACCAACGTACATGGGGTTCGCTCGCTACTTAAGGCTCTCAAAGCCGGTAATTTTGCCCTGATACTTCCCGATCAGGAGCCGGATATGGGCGGTGATTTTGCTCCTTTCTTTGGCCGCCCGGCCCTGACGATGACCCTCGCCCACAACTTGATTCAGCGCACCAACTGCCATGTGGTGTTTGGTTTCGGCAAGCGCGTTGAAGGTGGATTTGAGCTGGTATTTGTTCCTGCGGAAAAGGCCATTTATAGCGATGAGCAGAAAGTTTCCCTGGCGGCGATGAATCGGGGAGTGGAGGCCTGTATTGCCCAGGCACCAGAGCAGTATCAGTGGGAATACAAGCGCTTCAGGAAACAGCCGGAAGGCAAGAGTAAAATTTACCGCAAGAAAAAGTAGGGGCTCTTCATAGAAGCCCCCACATAAAATTATTTAAGTCGCGTGCCGGAAAGCGACCACAACCGGCATGCGTGCCGCGCGCCAGGCTGGGAAGAAGCCGCTGATAAAACCGATCACCAGCGCCAATACGGCGCCCTGCACAAACAGGTCTGGGGACATCTCAAAACTGAACACCACCTGGGTAAAACTGCCTCCCAGAGTTGAGGTGTTGAGACCGTCGAAAAACAGGTAAGCAGCCAGGGAACCCAAAAGCCCGCCGGCAAGGGCTAAAACCATTGCCTCAGCAATAGTGCCGCAGAACGCGGAGAAGTTGCTGAATCCCAACGCGCGCAGCGTGGCGATTTCACGAGCCCGGTCCGCTACCGAGGTATACATGGTGTTGAGAGCTCCGGCCAGTGCGCCTAGCGCCATCACAGAGCTGATGATCCAGCCAAAAGTAGCGATATATTGCAGCTGTTTACCCTGGCTGGCGAAGTACTCCTGTTCGGTTTGCGCTTCCAGGTTTAGGCGGGGCTCGCGTTTGATGGTTTCCTGAATGGGCTTGAGATCGCCGTCATTCTCCAATTGCAAACGGATTGACTGGTAGCTGTTGCCGCGGTTGTAGTGACTTTGGATAATTTTGATATCTGCCCACAGCTCGCTCTCAAATATATTACCCCCTGTGGAAAAGACCCCAACAACTGTCCACAGGTTTTTGCCAAAGCGCACTTCTTTACCGATTTCGAAACCATTAAATTCACGCAATACCCCTTCACCAACAATCATTTCGTTAGTGCCGGGAGTAAACATACGCCCCTCTACCATACGCATGTTATTGCGCATGGCCATGCCGGTTTCATTGAGGCCGCGCAAGGGGATATTGGCTTCGGTGCCGGTGGATTTCTTCAGGCCATCGACAATAACGTAGAGCTCCGGTGATACCAGCGGGCCGTTCGTATCCCTGGCAACACCGGCCGATTCCGCAATCAGGTTGACCTGGTCCTGCAGGATTACAGAGTTGATTTCACTGGCAGACCCCTCTCGCATCAGGATTGCGATCTGGCTGGAGCCGGCCCCACTCATGGTCGCCTCAAATCCCTTGGCCATAGCGAGAAACGCCAGCAGGATTACGACGACAACTGCCGAGGCAAATACCATGGCCAGTGACATCCACAGGCGCCGGCGCAGGCTGCCCAGATTCATCAGGGTTACCGAAACAATTTGAGCAATAAGAGAACCCATAATTTCTTCTCCTTTAAGGTTTCCCCAGTGAAAACCATTGTGTAGTTTCAGTGGGGCACCAGTTTATTGTTGTCGGTTAAATGCAGTTACTATGTTAAGTCGCAGAGCCTGAAAGGCTGGCATCAGCCCGGTAATCAGACCCAACAACAACATAAATAGAATGGCTTGCAGGGCGATATCCCCATCCAAAATCAAGTTGGGCAAAAAGCGGGCAAGGAAGGTTTTTACCCCTTCGACCAGCAGCCAGGCTGCGGCCAGGCCGGAAAGGCCGCCGACAAAGGCAATTAACAGGGACTCCGACAGCACCATTCGGAAAATACGGGTGCTGGAAAAACCCAGGGTTTTTAATACGGCAATTTCCCCGGTACGCTCGCGAATAGCTAGCGCCATAGTGTTGCCAACCACTACCAATATGGTGAAAAAGGCAGTAAACACCACAGAAAAAATAATTAAGCCAATATTTCCGATTTGTTCAATAAAGGCTTTATTAAAGGCTTTCTCGGTACTGGTATCGGTTTCACTCTGCGAGTTGGCAAAATTGTCATCGATAGTTTTTGCGACGTTTTCATTGATGGCGGGATCATCGGTTGTTAGTGCCATCCAGCCAATCCAGTCGCCACCGAAAGTCTGTGTCTCCATAAAATATTTATAATGAAACAATAATTGGCGTGTATCGTACTGTTCCGTATCCCCTTTAAAAATCCCGGAAATTACAAATTCCCAGGTGTAGCCACCTTCTTTGTGCGAAAAAATATTGGAGGATAAAGGAATCCTATCGCCCACTTTCCAGCCGTAAATCTGCGCGAGTTTTTCCCCAACCAAGGCCCCTTGCCGATTGTTAAACCAGGCCTGCTTTTGTTCCTCGGGAATAACAATTTCTTCATAGACTTTTAAATAGGATTCTGGATCTACAGCCATTGAAACGACCTGCCGGCTGGGTTCCTGAAAATAACCGCCAAACCAGTTGAGATGAGTTACATGTTTCACTCCCTCGACGGCTGCAACCTTTTGCACATAGGCAATGGGTAGTGACTGGGTAAAGTTAATTCTATTGAATACCACCAGACGATTATCAGCGGATAATTCCACGCTGGAATTTAATGCGGACTTGAGGCTGGTAACCGCACCGAAAATCAAGAAGGCGATAAAAATAGCAAAGCAAGTAAGGAATAGCCGCAAGGGCTTCCTTGTCATATTTTTAAAAACCAAATAAAAATCACTCATGCCACTATTTCCCTCTGCACAAATTGTCCTTTATCCAGATGCAGGGTGCGCTTGGCGTATCTTGCAGCCGCGGGATCATGGGTAACCATCACGATGGTTTTGCCGTGATCGCGGTTTAACAATTGCAGCATTTCCAGTATTTCATCTGCTGTGGCCCGATCCAGGTCACCGGTGGGCTCATCACACAGAATCAGTTTTGGATCGGAAACGATGGCGCGAGCGATGGCAACACGCTGTTGTTGGCCGCCGGACATTTCACTGGGCATATGTTTTGCCCGATCACTTAATCCCACCAGGGCCAGTGCGGTTTCCACATTGTGGCGGCGTTGAGATTTGGACAGATTTGTCAGCAGTAGCGGCAGCTCTACATTGCGCTGGGCATTGAGCATCGGCATTAAATTGTAAAATTGGAAAATGAAACCAATATTTCTCGCTCGCCAGCGGGTTAGGGCGCCTTCATTGAGGGAGTCAATGCGCTCGATGTCAAACCATATCTCTCCACCGCTGGGTTGATCGACGCCGCCCAACATGTTTAACAGCGTTGTTTTACCGGAGCCCGAAGGCCCCATAATGGCAACGAAATCACCGCGATCAATTTCCATATTCAGGGATTCAAAAATGGAAATGGTCTCTTTGCCCTTGGTAAAACTTTTGCTGACATCCTTCAGCTGAAACAACACTTCCTCTGACATCTCAAATTCCCTCTTATAAATACTGTTGTGTTTTTATTGGTGTTTGCTAGGGAGCTGCGGCCTCGCCTGCGAGGAAGCCCACCTTAACGCCCATATCCGGCAGGATTCGAGCATCTTTGTCGTCGATAGCGATTCGTACCCGGACAGTCGCCTTGGCTCGATCGGCCGTTGGAATGATGGCGATAACGGTAGCTGGAATGTCCCAGTTCGGGTAGGCATCCAGGTTGGCGTTAACTTTCTGTCCCTTGGCGACCCGGCCGATAAAGGCCTCGTTCACATCCACTTCGATTTCGAGTGAATTCATATCCACGATGGTACAGATTCCAGTACGGGTAAAACCTCCGCCGGCAGAGCTGGGGGCAACTATCTCGCCAGGTTGTGCATTTTTTGTAGTGACTACGCCGGCAAAAGGCGCGCGGATAATATGATCTGCCAGGCGTTCGCGCTGCCTCTCAGCTTCAAGAATGGCGACTTGAATATTGGCGCGGGCACTTTTTAAGTCTGCCCGTAACCCCTCTACCGAGGATTCACTTTGGGTGAGCTGCGCTTTGCTGGAATAATTTTTGTCTCGAAGTCCGGCAAAACGCCGATATTGGCGTTCAGCCTCTTTTAACTTCGCGTGAATACTCGCTTCCTTGGCTTGAAGCACTTGAATTTGTGCCTGGGCAAAATCCAGCGCGACCCGCGCTTTGGCATCATCCAAGCGGGCCAGAACCTGCCCCTCCTCGACCTGCATTCCTTCTTCGACATCCACACTACTGATCAGGCCCATTACTTCAGCAGAGACGGTAGCCATGCGCCTTGGTGTGATATAGCCGGAAGCATTGAGAATGGTCTCGTGAAATTTTTCCTCCCTGGGAATTAAGCTGAGAGTTTTGGCTTGAGGTTCGCTACTTTGGGGGAGCACTGGTGTACTGTCTTCTGCAAATAGAGAAGCGCCGGCAAGGCCTATAACTATGCCAGTAACTAGGCCGACAGATGCCGCCAATATAACTTTGCGCGATGGGGAACTGGGTTCGGGCGCTGTTTCCCGATCAATTTTGAGTTGACCGAGCAGCGCACTAGTATCTCTGCTCATACAGCCTGTTTTTATTAGTTACTTCCTGTAAACAGCAACTGTGGCAGAAATTAAAAAATATTGCCACGCGTTAGCGTGGCCATGACATCTTGTGTTGTTAGTGGCGCCAAAAAGCCGGGGTAAGTAGTACTAGCAGGGTAAAAATTTCCAAGCGTCCCATCAGCATCGCCAGGATGAGAAACCATTTGGCGACTTCATTAACCGCACCATAGTGGGCAGCGGCTTCGCCGAGGGCGGGTCCGATATTACTCAGGCAGGAGGCTACTGTCGTGACGGAGGTCACAAAGTCTTCACCGGTGGCGATGACTATAATGGCGAGGATAAAAAAGGATGAAACATAGACCGCAAAGAAGCCCCATACTGCGTCGGTAACTCGATCGGGGACAATTTTGCGGTTGATCTTGATAGGGATAACCGCATTGGGATGTACCAAGCGATTCAGCTCGCGCATGCCGGACTTCATAATCAGCATACCGCGCACCGCCTTAATGCCCCCTGAAGTGGAGCCGGCACAGGCACCGAGAATACCTAACAGCAAGAGGACGTAGGGTAAGAATACTGGCCAGGCTGAGAAATTTTCCGAGGCGAAGCCGGCAGTGGTGCTGATCGAGACCACCTGGAAGAAACCGTGTAGCAGGCTGTTACCGGGGGAGAAGATATTCAATATCCACAGGTAACAGCTGATCAACAGGCCGGCACCGAGAATCAGCATAACGTAGAAGCGGAATTCTGAGTCGCGCCAATAGTGGCTGAGGGTCCTGTTGCGAAATGCGAAGAAATGCAGACCGAAGTTAATGGCAGCAGTAAACATAAACACGATACAAATAATCATGATCGCACGGTTGTGGGCGTAGAACCCCATACTGGCATCGTGGGTGGAGAAGCCTCCATTGGCCACAGTGGAAAACGCATGGCCAACGGCGTCGAATACCGTCATGCCGGCCCACCAGTAGCCGATGCCGCAGAGGATTGTAAGAATCACATAAATAACAATTAGTGCCCGTGCTGTCTCGGCAATACGTGGGGTCAATTTGGTATCTTTTACCGGGCCGGGAATTTCCGCCTTATACAGCTGCATACCACCGATACCCAGCATCGGCAGGATGGCCAGGGCGATAACAATTACGCCGATACCGCCAAACCACTGCAACTGCTGGCGGTAGTAGAGAATGGCAGGAGGCAGTGAGTCCAACCCGGTAATCACCGTGGCGCCGGTGGTTGTTAGCCCTGAGATGGATTCAAAAATAGAGTCGGTGATACTCAAGTCAGGCTGTGGGCTGATAATAAAGGGCAGGGCACCGAAGCTGCCCAGTACCAGCCAGAACAAAGATGTCACTACGAACCCGTCCCGGGTGCGCAGGTCTTCGCGCAAATCGTGCACTGGCAGCCACATGAACAGGCCGGTGATCAGAGTGATGACGAAAGCTGCGACAAATGCGCTATGAGTACCATCTTCATACCAAAGGGATACGCCAATCGGCGGCAGCAGAGTCAGGCTGAACACCGTCAAGAGAATTCCAAAAACTCGCGCAATTACCGCAATTCGCATTGGCGCCTATCAGCCTATCGTTATTTGTTGCAATGTTATCTGGACGGCGGAGACCGTTATCGCCGGAAAACGAAAATATTATTTGCTCAGAAAAAGCCAAAACCAACTTGGAACAGTTGTTCTACATGGCGGGTCTGGCGGCGGTCGATAAGGAAGACAATCACGTGGTCATCGCTCTGCACAATGACATCATCGTGTGCCATCAAAACTTCGCTGCCATTTTCCGTTTCCCGTACTATGGCGCCAATCGAGGCGCCCTCAGGTAAGTCGATATCTTCGATCTTGCGCCCCACCACCTTGGAAGTGCGCTCGTCACCGTGGGCGATAACTTCAATGGCTTCAGCTGCACCTCGACGCAGGGAGTGGACGTTGACCATATCTCCTCGGCGCACATGGGTGAGCAGGCTGCCAATCGTATTTTGCTGCGGTGAAATGGCAATATCGATTTCACCGCCCTGTACCAGGTCCACATAAGCGCGGTTATTGATCAGGGTCATCACTTTGCGTGCGCCCAGACGTTTGGCCAATAGTGACGACATGATATTAGCCTCGTCGTCATTGGTAAGGGCAAGAAAAACATCGGTATCTTCGATGCTCTCTTCCAGCAGCAACTCCTGATCGGAGGCGCTGCCGTGCAGGATAATGGTGTGAGACAGCTCCTCGGATAAAAATACACAGCGCTTGTGGCTCTGCTCAATAATTTTTACCGAATAGCGATTCTCAAGCCGAGTGGCTAGGCGCAAACCAATATTGCCACCGCCGGCGATCACTACTCGTTTATAACCGTGTTCCAGTCGACGCAGTTCGCTCATTACCGCGCGAATATCTGCTCGCGCGGCGATAAAGAACACTTCATCGCCGGCTTCAATCACCGTATCACCCTGGGGAATAATTGGCCGGTTGCGACGATAAATCGCAGCAACCCGGGTATCTACCTTGGGCATATGCTCGCGCAAATAGCGCAGTTGGTGCCCAACAAGAGGCCCGCCCTGAACGGCTAAAACCGTTACCAGCTGTACGCGACCGCCGGCAAAATCTAACACCTGCAAGGCACCGGGATGTTCCATCAGGCGGGAGATATACTCTGAAACCAGTTGCTCCGGGCTGATCAGTACATCGATAGGGATGGCCTGAGTATCGAATAATTCCGGGTATTGCAGGTAGGAAGAGGCCCGTACCCGGGCGATTTTGGTGGGTACGCGAAACAGAGAGTGCGCAATTTGGCAGGCCGCCATATTGGTCTCATCGTTATTGGTGACTGCAACCAGGATATCCGCATCCTCAATCCCGGCTTCCATCAGAATATCCGGGTGAGAGGCGTGGCCCAGTACCACGCCGATATCAATGCGGTCGCGCAGTTCGCGCAGGGTTTTCTCGTCGCTGTCCACCAGGACAATATCATTGCGCTCGGAGGCCAGGGCCTCCGCCAGAGAGCCGCCCACCTGGCCGGCGCCGAGAATGACAATTTTCATATCGGATGAGACTCGCGACTAGCGACGCCGTTATTCAGCTTTGCTCAGCAGAGCGTAGTAGAAACCGTCACCGCCGCCGGTTTGGGGTAGAAGCTGCATACCGGCAACTTGTTTCTCACCCCAGGGCTTATCGTTTAGCAGTTCGGGGGTATTGTCGCTCGCATCCTCAGTCTCCGCAATGAACGCTGCGACGACTTCACTGTTTTCCGCCGGTAGGCTGGAACAGGTGGCGTAAAGCAACTGCCCACCCGGTTTAACCAGGGGCCACAGAGCGCGCAGGATCTTGCCCTGCAAAGCCACTAACTCGGCAATGTCTTCTTCCCGGCGCAATAGTTTGATATCCGGGTTGCGGCGAATTACCCCGGTTGCCGAACAGGGTGCGTCCAGTAGTATCTGGTCGTATTGCTGCCCGTCCCACCACTCATTCGGAGACGTGGCATCGGCACAAATAAGCTCGGCACTCTGCCCGTTGCGCTCGAGGTTTTCCTCGACCCGCACAAGGCGGTCCTCCTCAATATCCAACGCGCTCAGCTGAATGCTGGATTCCTGCTCCAATAAGTGGCAACTCTTGCCTCCAGGTGCCGCACACGCGTCCAACACCCGGGCATTTTCCTGCGGCTGTAACAGCAGCGCCGCTAATTGTGCGGACTCATCCTGAACACTGACCAAGCCCTCGGCAAAGCCCGGTAGCACTGTGACTGAAACCGGCTCAACCAGGGTGATACCGACCGGAGAAATAGTACAGGGCTCGGCGGAGAGGCCGGTTTCGTCGAGCTGTTGTAAATAATCCGCGCGCGAGATCTTGGCGCTGTTTACCCGCAAGGTCATGGGTGGGTTGGCATTGTTGGCGCGGAAGATGTCTGACGCCTTCTCAGGCCAGGCGGCTTTAATCCGCTGCTGTAACCAGGCCGGGTGCATAGAACTGAACTGTGGATTGCCGGACAGTTTGCGCTGAAGCTGCTCACTGTTGCGCAGGGCGTTGCGCAGCACCCCGTTGATCAGCCCGGTCGCTCTGTCCAGACCGAGGCTGCGTGCGGCATTGACGGTTGCAGATATGGCGGCGTGATCGGGTATGCGAGTGTACTCGAGCTGGTAAATGCCCAGCAGGATCAGTGCATTGATCTCAATATCCGAGACTTTTTTACGCAGCAACTTGGCGGCGATCAATTGCAGGCGCGGTGCCGTGCGGGCACTGCCGTAACAGAGCTCCCGCAACAGAGGGCGGTCGCGCTCCTCGACTTTGTCCTCGGCGGCAGGCAGAAGTCTTGCCAACGAGCCACGTTCTTCCAGCAGTGAGGCGATAACTCGGGCGGCCTCGGCGCGTACATCTCTGCTCATAATTATCCCAGTTTGGTACCCGGGGCGAACTGCTCCCGGTAGCCTTTCAAAATTTCTGCTGCGGGAAGCGCTTTTTTACCCGGTAGCTGTATTAATTGGAGGCGCAGGGCCTCGCGGCCGCAGGCCACTAAAATACCTTCGTCGTCACTGGAAAGAATGGTACCGGGCTGATCACTGTGGCAGCCCTGTTCGATGGCTGCGCTATAGATACGCAGGCGCTGCTCGCCCTTCTTATCCCGATAAGTGCTCCAGCACACCGGGAAGGGGTTAAAAGCGCGTATCAATCGATGCAGTTCAGCAGCGGGGCGCTGCCAGTCGATCTGCGCCTCTTCCTTGGTAATTTTGTTGGCGTAGTTAGCCTGGGTATCGTCTTGTACCTGAGGGTTGGCACTGTCACTTTCCAGTAGAGCCAAGGCCTGGAGGAGGGATGGGCCGCCGAGTTCCGCCAGCTTATCGTGCAAACTGCCACCGGTATCGGATTCGGTAATGGCGCAGCGGTTTTCCACCAAAACCGGGCCGGTATCCAGACCCGCCTCCATTTGCATAATGGCGACGCCACTTTCATTGTCGCCTGCTTCCACCGCGCGTTGGATCGGCGCGGCACCGCGCCAGCGTGGCAACAAAGAGGCGTGCACATTGATGCAGCCCAAACGCGGGGTATCCAGCACCACCTGCGGCAGTATCAGGCCGTAGGCCACCACCACCATAATATCCGCTCCAAGGGCAGCGAGCTCCGCCTGGGCCGTCTCGTCGCGCAGGCTCAGGGGTTGGTACACCGGGATATTGTGGGAGAGTGCCAGCTGTTTCACCGGGCTGGCGAGCAATTTCTTACCGCGCCCAGCCGGCCTGTCCGGTTGGGTGTAAACGGCAATGACATTGTGCTCGCTGTCGAGCAGCGCTTGCAGGTGCACAGCGGCAAAGTCCGGTGTGCCGGCAAAAATAATATTCACTGACTTGCTCTCAGGTAATGGGGGTGGGAGAGCTGCCGTAAGGCGGCAGCTCCAGGCTCCTGCGGCTGGCGCAGATCAGGCGCGGCGGCGCTGGGATTTTTCCAGCTTGGAGCGGATGCGGTTGCGCTTCAGTGGCGAGACATAATCCACGAACAGCTTGCCGTCCAAATGATCGACTTCATGTTGGATACAGACCGCCAACAATCCCTCGGCCTCAAGGGCAAAAGGTTCGCCATTGCGGTCCAGGGCTTTAACACGCACTTTGCGCGGGCGCTCCAATGTTTCGTAGAAACCGGGAACTGACAGGCAGCCCTCGTCGTACTGGTGGATCTCCGGGTCCAGCACTTCGATCTCAGGGTTGATAAACCCGAGTGGTTCATTGCCGTCTTCAGAGATATCCACCACTACAATGCGCTCCTGCACATTGACTTGGATGGCGGCGAGGCCGATGCCGGGCGCGGCGTACATGGTTTCAAACATGTCGTCGAGCAATTGGCGGTGGGCGTCGGTCACTTCAGCGACGGGTTTAGCGACCTCGCGCAGGCGCGGGTCGGGAAATTCCAGTATCTCGAGTTTAGCCATAACACCTGTGACAAACTTCTAGTATTCGTTGAACGTGCGCTGATAACATTATGATCGCGCTCAAAATTTACCGAGTGGACCCCTGTTTTTGCTGGCGCTATGCGCCCGGGTCCGGTCTCGCTCCCTTCACGGGAGTGGCCCGGCGCTGAGAATTATAGCGATAAAGAGCATAGGAATGCTTCCATGAAAAAAATTATCCTGGCCGCGATCTCGATGTTAGCGGTTGCCCTTGGTGTCGAAGCACAGGATCAGGTTCGCCTGAACCCCAGTCACCCCGACGCTTATGTGGTGCAAAAGGGCGATACGCTCTGGGATATTTCCAGTCAATTTCTGGTGCAACCCTGGTACTGGCCGGAGATTTGGCAAGTGAACCCACAGGTGGAAAACCCCCACCTGATTTATCCAGGAGATAGCCTGCGCCTTGTTTACATCAATGGCCAGCCACAATTACAACTGCAGCGCGGCCCCCGGGCGTATCAACTATCCCCGGGGATTGATGGTAATCGGTTGTCGCCCTCGATCCGTCGCGAGGCGGTAGAAGACGCGATCTCGGCGATTCCGCTGGATGCGATTAATGCTTTCTTATCCCGTACCCGTATTGTGGAGCCCGGTGCTTTTGAAGGTACTCCTTACATTGTTTCCGGCTCCGATGACCACATTCTGATGGGAGCGGGTGACACCATCTATGCGCGCGGTAATTTTGGTGCTCCACTGCCGTCTTATGGCATTTATCGCCCCGGCCCGGTCTATACAGACCCTGTATCCGGAGAAGTCCTCGGTCGACAAGCCCTCGGTGTAGGTTCTGTCGACTTGCTGCAGTTGGACCCAGACAACAACCCGACCTTTTCCGTTGCGACTATGGGCGTGCGCAGCACTGCCCGTGAGGTTCGCCTTGATGATCGGTTGATGCCGGTGGAGGAGCGCTCAATTGAAGCCCTGTTCCACCCCAGCGCGCCCACTATCGCTATCGATAGCCTGATTGTAGGAGTCGATGAAGGGGTTACTCAAATTGGTAAATTTGATGTCGTAATTCTCAATGTCGGTGATCGGGATGGACTGCTGCCGGGTAATGTCCTGGCGATATACAAAGCGGGTTCAACAGTGCGTGACCGTATTGCTGGTGACGTAGTGAAGCTTCCAGATACCCGTGCCGGTGAGCTGATGGTATTCCGCACCTTTGAAAAAATGAGCCTAGCCCTGGTACTGGACGCCCGTCGTCCGCTGGCAGTGATGGATATGGTGCGCAACCCCTAAGCGATCCCAGAAAATCTCGCGGCTGGTGTTGCTGTTTGCCCTGCCGCACAACCTTCAAAACAGAAAATGGTAAGTCGCATGGATGCATTGACCGCTACTATGGCGTTGCTGCGTCTCGAGGGAATTGGCCCGGCTCGCTACTGGCAATTACTGGAGCACTTTGCCACTGCCGAAGAGGCTCTCCAGCAGTTTCCTCAATCTCTTCTGCAAAAGTTATCACCGCGGGCCCAAAACCAGTGGCGGGAATTTTCCAGCCGATCTGCCGCCAGTGAGCTCGCTGATTGGGTTGAGCTTGAGCGAGCCCGCTGCGCAGATCTGGGCGTGCAGCTGATTTGTCACAGCGATCCCGACTATCCCGCCCTTTTATCGGAGACGTCGCGCCCCCCGCCTGTGCTTTATATCCGTGGTGAAAAAAGCGCTCTAAATCTACCGCAGGTAGCGATGGTGGGTGCCCGTCGGGCCACTGTGGCGGGTCTGGATAATGCCCGGGCCTTTGCCGCGGAATTGGCAGGTTCCGGATTTGCTATCACTTCCGGGCTGGCTCTGGGCGTGGATGCCGCAGCTCACCGGGGGGCGCTGCAGGGAGCGGGCTCCACGATCGCAGTTTTGGGTAGTGGAGTTGACCGCATTTATCCAAAACATAATCGCTCCCTGGCGGAGGATATTCTCTCTGCAGGCGGTGCTCTAATAAGCGAATTGCCTCTTGGCAGCAATGCTGAAGCGAAGAATTTTCCTCGGAGGAACCGGATTATCAGTGGCCTTTCAATGGGGGTATTACTGGTAGAAGCAGCAATGCGCTCAGGTTCTCTGATTACGGCACGTTTGGCGCTGGAGCAGAATCGAGAGGTTTTTGCGATACCAGGTTCTATCCACAATCCAATGGCCAGGGGTTGCCACTACCTGATTAAAGAAGGTGCGACACTGGTTGAAACCAGCGCAGATGTAGCCGGCCAGCTCGGCGGTTTACTGGCAGAGCCCACACCCACTGAACTCCCCCCGGTAAACCACTGCCCGAGCTTCAGCAACATATCATCAGAGCGCTTGCCGGAGGGCCTCGGAGTATCGAG
This sequence comes from Microbulbifer sp. MKSA007, assembly GCA_032615215.1. Taxonomy (NCBI): domain Bacteria; kingdom Pseudomonadati; phylum Pseudomonadota; class Gammaproteobacteria; order Cellvibrionales; family Microbulbiferaceae; genus Microbulbifer; species Microbulbifer sp. MKSA007. The sequence goes on from CP128433.1 coordinate 181,889, forward strand.
CTATTGTCTCGTGATACCGGGATTGAGGCGGGTGAATTGATGGCTGTATTGATGGAGTTGGAGTTAGAGGGCTTGGTAGAGCAATTCACAGGGTCTTACCAGCTAACAATGAAGGGCAGCCGTTATACAGAAGGGAAAAAACTGGCTAAACCCCCTGCGGAGCCAGTGAGCCTCTAAAGGTCTTGCTCGGAAGTTACGGAAAGAATTAGTAAGAATCCCCTTGTTTGATGGTGTAGCCGCCGATCAATTCGCGCAGTTCTGGGACAGCGCTAATACTCAGTGGATTCCAAAAGTGGAGTCTAATTATGGCGGATAAACCCAAACTCACCACTGATGCCGGCGCTCCGGTTCCCGATAATCAAAATAGCCTTACAGCGGGGCCAGATGGCCCACTATTGATTCAAGATTATCAGCTTATCGAAAAACTGGCGCATCAAAATCGTGAGCGTATACCCGAGCGGGCGGTACATGCCAAAGGTTGGGGCGCCTATGGGGTTTTGAGGGTAACCGGTGATATTTCTAACTACACCTGTGCCCGGGTGCTGCAGCCTGGAGCAGAGACCCCACTGTTGGCTCGATTTTCAACTGTGGCCGGCGAGTTAGGTGCAGCTGATGCGGAACGGGATGTTCGTGGTTTTGCACTGAAGTTTTATACGGAGGAGGGCAATTGGGATTTGGTCGGCAACAATACGCCGGTCTTTTTTGTACGAGACCCCTACAAGTTCCCGGATTTTATCCACACACAAAAACGCCACCCCCGCACTCACTTGCGCTCCCCTACGGCCATGTGGGATTTCTGGTCGCTGAGCCCCGAGAGTCTTCACCAAGTGACCATACTATTCTCCGATCGCGGTTTGCCCATATCCCCGTTGCATATGAATGGTTATGGCTCCCATACCTTCTCACTGTGGAATCACAATGGAGAGCGCTTCTGGGTCAAATTTCATTTTAAGACTCAGCAGGGACATAGGTACTTCACCAATACGGAAGCTGAAGCTGTGATTGGACGCTCCAGGGAGAGTTACCAGGAGGCGATGTACAGCGCGATAGAAAATGGGGAATGCCCGAAGTGGACATTCCAAGTTCAGGTCATGCCCGAGGCAGACCTTGGCAAAACAAGCTACAACCCCTTTGACCTCACCAAGGTTTGGCCCCACGGTGATTACCCTCCCATCGAGGTGGGAACCATGGAGTTGAATCGCAACCCGCAAGACTATTTTGCAGAAATCGAGCAGGCAGCTTTCTCTCCATCCAATATCGTACCGGGTATCAGTTTCTCACCGGATAAGATGTTGCAAGCGCGTATATTTTCTTATGCCGATGCACACCGTCACCGCTTGGGGACTCACTACGAGAGTCTTCCCGTGAATGCTCCCCGCTGCCCGGTCCATAATTATTACCGGGATGGTGAAATGAATAGTACGGGTATCCGAAGCGGCAACCCGGATGCCTTTTATGAGCCCAATAGTTTTTCTGGACCAGAGGAGGACCCAAAAGCGAAAGAACCCCCGTTACCAATATCCGGTGCGGCAGATAGATATGACCACCGCAAAGGCAATGACGATTACAGTCAGGTTCGAGCGCTCTTTGATTTGTTCGACGATGAACAAAAACAGCGCTTATATAACAATATTGCAGAAGCGATGGCGGGTGTACCGGATGAAATAATTCAGCGACAATTGGCTGAGTTCCACAAAGTACATCCCAGCTATGCGTCAGGGGTAAAAATGGCGCTTTGAGGAGCTGTTCGCAGGCCCTGTTTAATATAAATTGCCACAGCCTTTGCTCAAATAGAAAGCTGGGCTGAGCAAGGCGGTTACAACTTGTGCGCAGTTGGGCAATCCGCTAGATTGCAGTGGTTTACCTCGCTCGGCAGTAAAGTAAGTCGAAAGAGAAGCCTTTTGGAGCGATCCTCGTGGATTTTGACTTCGATCTGCCTGTAGGAAAAGTTGCCTGGCGCCTTGGATAAATTCCATCTTCCGTTGCAGCAAGATTGGCAGCGGCCTAAAAATGAAGTAAGACCAGCTTAAAAATGAAGTATTCACCGCTTTCCGTAAAACAGGCTGCCCGCGCCCTGGCAGCGGGTGGTGTTATTGCCCATCCCACTGAATCTGTATGGGGCTTGGCTTGCGACCCCAATAACCTGCTGGCTGTCAGGCGCTTGCTACAACTCAAGCATCGCCCACTTGAGAAGGGTTTGATCCTGGTCTCCGGTGACAGAAGACATTTTGATCCGCTCCTTAGAAACCTTAGTGATCAACAACAGGAGCAGCTGGATTGCAGCTGGCCGGGACCGGTGACATGGCTCGTACCCCATCGGGGCTTAATTCCTGCCTGGGTCTGTGGAGTACATAAATCTGTGGCCCTGCGCTGCACCGATCACCCGTTTACTGCTGCGTTAACACGCGCCTTTGGCGGTGCTATCGTATCCACTTCAGCAAACCCGGCCGGGTCTCAGCCCGCCCGTAATAAGTACCAGGTACTACGCTATTTCGGCCGCGACCTCGACTTTGTCGGCGGCGGCTCGACCGGCGGCCGCAGCGCCCCCAGTGAAATTCGCGATCTGCAAAGCGGCCGTGTGCTGAGGGCGGGTGCCTAACCTCAAACAGAGACGTAGTTTTCGCCTATGAGTGATATCGATACCAAGGAAGTAAAGGCCTATCTACTCGGCCTACAAGACCGTATTTGCAATGCCCTGAGCGAAGAAGACGGTCAGTCATTTCGTGAGGATAACTGGGACAGGCCCGGTGGTGGCGGTGGTCGAACTCGAGTGCTGGAAGAGGGGAATCTGATCGAAAAAGGCGGAGTGAACTTTTCCCATGTTTATGGGGATGGACTCCCGCCTTCGGCCACGGCTAATCGCCCCGAACTGGCCGGTTGTTCTTTTGAAGCAATGGGCGTCTCCTTGGTCATTCACCCGCGCAACCCTTACGTACCCACTAGCCATGCAAACGTGCGTCTATTTGTGGCGAAAAAGCCAGGAGCTGAGCCCATCTGGTGGTTTGGTGGTGGCTATGATTTGACCCCGTATTACGGCTATCACGAGGATGCCGTACATTGGCACCAAACGGCCAAGCAGGCCTGTGAGCCTTTTGGCAGGGAGGTATACCCTCGCTTTAAGCAGTGGTGTGACAAATATTTCTACTTGAAGCATCGGGATGAAGCTCGGGGAGTCGGCGGACTCTTTTTCGATGATTTTAACGAAGGTGGCTACGACAATGCTTTTGCGCTTATGCGCGCTGTTGGCGATAGTTACTTGGAGGCTTATCTACCCATTGTGCAGAAGCGCAAAGAGGCTGCTTACGGTGAGCGCGAGCGTGAATTCCAACTCTACCGCCGTGGGCGCTATGTGGAATTCAACCTGGTCTTTGATCGTGGCACTCTGTTCGGATTGCAAAGTGGTGGGCGTACAGAATCCATTCTGATGTCCTTGCCGTCACTGGTGAGTTGGAAGTATGACTGGCAACCAGAGCCGGGATCTGCGGAAGAGAAGCTATACACTGATTTTCTGCCACACAGAGACTGGGTATAGCCAAGCAATTTGTCACAATGGAGGTTTGTTGTGCACCCATCGCGATTGGAAGGAATCAACTCCCTGTTTCTCGATTACAGGCGGCATTTTGAAACGGGAGATGTTGAGCAGATTGCTGACTTTTATCGTTTCCCACTGCACTACTACCGGGAAGATGGCGTAAAGCTCACCGTAGAACGGGATGAGTTTATCCAGCAGGTGGTTAAGCTCCTCAATGCTTATCGACGCCTTGGTGTCTGTCAGATTCTCGGCACTGTTACCGAGGTGATAGAGCTGAATAATTACAGCACCCTTGCGAGCTTGCGCTGGACCCTGTTACACCCGCAGGGGGAAGAAAAGGCGGTAGAGCTGTACAGCTCACAAACCCGCTATTTAGTCACCGAAGCTGCCGACGGCCTCAAAATTGACGGTTTAATAATTGTCGATGAAAGTGCCAAGATTCGTGAGGCAGCGAGAGAGCGCAAAAGGGCGGAATCATGAGTGACCGCTATGCGGTGGTGGGTAACCCTATAGAGCACTCCCTCTCACCGGAGATACACCGAGCCTTTGTCGCGCAAACAGGCGAGGATATCGATTACAGGAAACTGCTTGCCCCTCTGGATGGCTTTGTTGATTACGCGCGAACATTTTTTGCTGAGGGTGGTTGTGGCCTCAATGTGACGGTGCCCTTCAAGCTGCAAGCATTTGAGATGGCGGATAACTTGACCGAGCGGGCTGCGTCAGTGGGAGCGGTGAACACCTTGGCACTGGCCGAAGGTGGAAAGATTCTCGGCGACAACACCGACGGGACCGGCCTGGTATTTGATATTTGTACCAACTTGGGCTGGGAAATTAAGGATCGGAAAGTTCTCTTACTGGGAGCTGGCGGAGCCGCCCGGGGAGCATTGCTGCCAATCCTTGCGGAAAAACCAGCACATTTACATATTGCCAACCGCACCTCAGAAAAAGCGGTACAGCTTGCGGCAGAATTTTCCCAGTTGGGCGAATTAAGTGGTGGCGGCCTGGAGGAATTGAGAGGCTGCTACGACCTGATTATCAATGCGAGTTCCGCAAGCCTTGGCGGTGTGCTGCCGCCGCTTCCTGAAGGCTGTGTCGCCAGTCATGGTAAAGCTTACGACATGATGTACGCCGCCGAGCCAACGCCTTTTTTACAATGGGCGCGTGGACAGGGCGCAGAGAGTGCTGATGGCCTTGGGATGTTGGTAGAGCAGGCCGCTGAGTCATTTTTACTGTGGCGTGGTGTACGTCCTGAAACAGCGCCGATCATGGCCAAGTTGCGCCGGGCCCTCAATCAGACAACCGATAATTAAAAGAGAGAAAGCGTTGTGCGTGATATTGTGCGAAACCTGTCGATTTGTTTTGCTGTGGGGTGTTTCGGTGGGCTCTGCTATGCCGTGGGGCTATGGGCCATGGGGCGGTATGGCTTCACCCAGTTTCTAGGGGTAGATTTGGCGCCATCCCTGAGCAATGCCTACCTGTACCAGCGCGTAGTTTGGGGTGGAGTTTTCGGGCTGCTGTTTTTGTTGCCTTTGCGCAACGCCTGGTTAATAAGGGGCTTCCTCTTATCCCTGGTGCCGGCAGGGTTGATGCTGTTGTATCTTCTGCCGCAGAGAGGTTATGACTACGGTGCTCTGGTACTGGGACAAATGACGCCCCTGGTTATCGTTCTAGCTTGTGCCATTGGCGGCATAGGTGCATCGGCACTGCTGCGGCTACAGGGTAAATAGTGAGGAGGCCTTGGTTGCCAAGGCCTGCCACATCACTGTTTAAATTCGATCTCAACCAGGCTGCAGCTTTGGGTATATCCCATAGCCCGCTTGATTGTGGGGAAGACCGACGCGGTAGCGACGCTGACCCCCAGCTCGATTCTCTGTCGGTTATCCAGTTGTGCACCTATCCGTTCATTGAGAACAGGATCGATCGTTTTGTAGCTGGCCACGGCTGTTGCAAAATCAAAAATGTCCTGCAAGTTCTCAGGCAGGCCGCTGCCGCCTTGGATACAAGCTTTCACCAAGTGGGGTTCAACACCAGCCTCTAGGGCCATACGCACATTCAGTTGCAGGCACATGCCGCAATCAGCTACTTGCATTGCCGCTATCTTACTCACCCAAAAAACATCAATAGGTAAAAACTCCCTGTGCATGGATAGGGGCTGAAAATTTCTAAATTTTTCAAAGCCTTCAGGAGAGCCCTGAAGAAACTCGCGCAAGTAGTCCATGTCATAGCGGTATTTTTGGGAGAAGGCCTCCATTTCCTGGAGGTATTGCTCTTTCGACATAGTTTGGCTCCTAATCAAGTCGGATTGAGTCACAGACCATCGGCCTACAACGCCAAGTCTTATGTAAAAGCCTGATAGGTAAAAATTAGTTTCTATCGGATATTTCGATAGGTGGGCTGTAAAAGTTACCGTAGAGTCGCCGGGCCTCTCGGGCAAACCATTGCGCAGCTAAGCCTTGTGGCGTCTGCTTGGACCAGAGCAGATCCACACCGAGGCTCCAGGTATTGAGAGAACCGGTTAAGTTGAGCTCAACCAACCTGCCGCTTTTTAAAAAGGGCCGGGCCAGTTCGTAGGGCGCATTGACCCACCCAACCCCCTTACATGCCAGATCCAGGGCCTGTAGCAGAGAATCACTCCGCCAAGTCTGTGCAGAGAGCTGCCAACGGTACCTTTGGGATTCTGGTGCTGTGGTGATCTGTCGGTGCTGGGCCGCTTCATTCAATGAGGATTGTTTTTTCTGGGCAAGGGGATGTTCCGGGCAGGCCAGGCTAAGTACCCGCTGTTGTCCCAGGTTACTGGTATCCAGCGAGCTGGGATAGGAATCCCTTGAGGTGACAAAGGCAAAATCGGCTTCACCCAGTGTCACCTGCTGGACTGCTTCCTCCCCAGTAACACTGCCGAGCTGAAGCTCAGTATGCGGAAAGCGCTCGCTGAAAGTTACCAGCATATCGTTGAGTCGATCTGGCATTACCAGCTCTTCAAATAATATATTGAGCTGGGGCTCCTCTCCCCGCTGGAAGGAAATTGCCGCTTGTTGGAAGCGCTGCAACTGCCCCAACGATTGACGTGCTAATGGTAGTAATGCCAAAGCGGCGGCGGTGGGTTGGGGATATTTCCCTTCGCGGTTAAATAGAGTCAGCCCCAGGTCGAGTTCAAGATTTTGAATCAAGCTGCTTACAGAAGACTGAGCCCGGCCCACTTCGCGAGCAACCGCCGAAAAAGATCCGACTTCACAGGAGCGCACAAAAATATGCAGCTGGTCCATATTCAGGTTAAGCATAGCGGGGAGCCGGCTGTGACTATGGTTGCTGCTTAAGGAGATACTGATCTTTCAGTTTCACGTAGTTTTCAGCGGAATACTTAAAGAAAGCCTTTTCCTTGTCAGACAGGGGGCGCGCCTTTTTGCAGGGGGCGCCTACGTAGAGATAACCACTCTCCAGGGTTTTACCGGGCGGAACCAGTGCTCCGGCTGCCAGTACGACATCGTCCTCAATAATGGCTCCGTCGAGAACAATAGATCCGATACCAATTAAGATCCGGTTGCCGATGGTACAACCGTGCAGGCAGGCTTTATGACCGATAGTGACATCTTCGCCAATGGTCAGCGGCCAACCGTCGGCGTTGAATGGTCCCGCATGGGTGATATGGAGAACAGCCCCATCCTGTACACTGGTTCGCGCGCCGATGCGGATCTTATGCATATCACCGCGCACAACGGCCATGGGCCATACGGAGCAATCATCCCCCAGGGTAACGTCACCAATGACTGCGGATTGCGGATCGATATATACGCTGTCGCCAAGTTCTGGAAACTTCTCGCCGTGGGAATCATCGTGGCTGCGCAGTGGGGACATAAATAAGCTCCTGTACAATGAATCCTCTATCATAGCTTTATCCTAATTCGAGCACAGAGTCTTATATGTCCAATCCACTGTTGAATATCCCGCTGCTGCCGCCTTTTGATAATCTCGAGCCCGAGCAGGTGGAACCCGCCATCGCCGAACTGATTAAAACGTGTGAGCAAACCCTTCAACAGGGATTGGAGACCCCCAGCTGGGATAATACGCTGGTGCCTCTGGAGCAGGCGGAAGACCAGCTAAATCGAGCCTTCTCCCCAGTCAGTCACCTGAATAGCGTTCTAAGTGGCCCCTGGCGGGCGCCCTATGAGGCCGCTTTAGCCAAAGTGACGGCTTACTGGACAAAGCAGGGGCAAAATCGTGAACTTTACGACCTGTACCTCCAATTAATGCAGTCGCCCGAGTTTGTAAACTGGCCACAGGCACGCAAGAAGTCTTTGGAGCTGGGAGTCAGAGACTTTGAACTTGGTGGTGTAGGCCTTGAAGGAGAGGCCCGTGAAAAGTTTGCCGTTAACAGTCAGCGTTTGGCGGAGTTATCCAGCCAATTTGCCAACAATGTCCTCGATGCAACCAATGCCTGGACCTGGCATACAAATGATGAAGCTCAGCTTCAGGGGCTTCCTCAAACTGCTCTTGCCGCTGCACGGAATGCAGCTGAGGCAAAAGGCCTCGATGGGTGGCTGATTACCTTAGAGGGGCCCAGCTTTCTCGCTGTTATGACCCACGCTGAAAATAGATCTCTGCGTCGGGATGTCCATTTGGCTTTTGTTAGTCGCGCATCCGAAGTTGGTCCCCAGGCAGGTGAATACGATAACTCCGAAGTGATGGAGGCAATTCTCGCATTGCGCGCTGAACAGGCCAGTTTACTGGGAATGAACAGCTATGCGGAGTTGTCATTGGCCAGCAAAATGGCTCCAAATACAGAGCGGGTTTTGGAATTTCTACAGGATCTGGCAGAACGAGCCAGGCCAGCTGCCCAACGAGAAATGGCTGAGCTGAAAGCGTTTGCTGCAGACCAACTCAGTATTGAAGAGTTGCAACCATGGGATGTGGCCTGGGCCGCAGAAAAGCTCAAACAGCAGCGATACGCCATCAGCCAAGAGGAATTGAGGCCCTATTTCCCTTACGCCAAAGTCGTTGACGGCCTCTTTACTGTGGTGGATAAATTATTCGGAATCACAGTTGAAGAAGATACCAGCGTTGCTACTTGGCATGCCGACGTGCAGTTCTTTTGGCTGCTGAGAGATGGCGAAAAGATAGCTGGTTTCTATTTGGATGCGTTCGCGCGTGAGAAAAAGCGTGGCGGGGCCTGGATGGATACAGTAAGTAGTCGTCGCCACACGCTCAACGGACTCCAGTTGCCTATAGCTTATCTAGTATGTAATTTCAGTCCGGCTGCAGGTGATATCCCCTCACTTTTAACCCACACGGAAGTAACCACTTTATTCCATGAATTCGGCCATGGCCTCCACCATATGCTGACACAGATTGATGTGGCAGCAGTTTCTGGTATTAATGGTGTTGCTTGGGATGCGGTGGAAATGCCCAGCCAATTTCTGGAAAATTGGTGTTGGCAACCCCAGGCTATTTCCATAATTTCTGCACATTTCGAAACTGGAGAGGCCCTTCCCGAAGCTTTACTGAATAAAATGCTGGCAGCGAAAAATTTCCAATCTGCCATGTTTACAGTACGCCAGTTGGAGTTTGCACTTTTTGATTTTCGCCTCCATGCCAGCGAAGAGGCATTGACCGCCGATAAAGTTCAGGTTTTACTGGATCAGGTACGAGCAGAGATTGCTGTTGTGCCTATCGCCGCAGAAAACCGCTTCCAAAATGCTTTTAGCCATATTTTTGCTGGTGGTTATGCCGCAGGATATTACAGCTATAAATGGGCAGAAGTGCTTTCGGCAGATGCTTTTTCTCTATTTGAGGAAGATGGTATCTTTAATAGAGAGACGGGAAATAAATTTCTGCACAGTATTTTGGAACAGGGTGGTAGCCGTGATGCGTTGGAGCTGTTTGTTCAATTCCGTGGACGAGAGCCGCAAATTGATGCCCTATTGCGTCACTCTGGTATCGAGCAGCAAGAGCTGAATATCAGTCCTGTGTAACGGATAAGTCAGTCATGAAATATTGAGTAGTAGTCATGATGAAGAAAGAAGATTCGGCTGAGTCTGGTAAGATCGTTAAAAAACGCTTTATTGCAGGGGCTGTGTGCCCCCGCTGTAGCGAAATGGATAAAATTATTAACTATCACAAGGATGGGAAAAATTATAGGGAATGTGTTGCCTGTGGGTTTAAGGATGAAATTCGATTGCAGTCAGCGCCAACAGAACTGTCTACTCGTGTTAACCAAGATACAGAGAAAGATATTCACGAGGAGCCAGTGAAACTTATCCAACCCACAAGTAGCCGTAAAAAGTGAAAAAAATATTTTTTATACTGGTGGTTTTTATTACGGTTGCGATCATAGGTCTCTATGGCCTTGATCGCCATCGAAAAAATACAGAACGGCAGAGAGAACAAGTTGCCTATCTACTAACGAGCTGTGTGAATCAGGGGATACTTACGTTATTCCGTTTACAGGCTAATGACTGGAAAGCCCATCCAGATTTTTACATTGAAGAGGAAAATAGGTTGGGAGTGGCTGTAAAAGCTTTACCTGATCAAATCCTTAAAGGAGAATCTTTTGAAAAGTGGAGACATGCAATAAAGATTTGTGACAAGCTCACAAGGAATAGCAATTTGCAACATGTCACTATTTTTCGCCCCCTAGGCGATTTCTCCGAAAAGGAAATCTCCAATATATATACCTTGAAAGATCGCGGTGCTCTGCGGAAGCGGGAAAAGACTATTCACGCACTATATGAATCAGCAGAAGCTGCTGCTCGCTATATGAAAGACCTAAAGCGTGATATCAACACGCAATTAAAAGCCTTTCGTTTTTCAGATGAAGAGCGCGAATTAACTCTTCAAAGAATCAGTTCTCAGGTTTTAGATAATTACCAACAAGGTAATTTTTCCAAAAAGCAGGCAGATACCTATCTGGAAAGGGTATCTCTTTTTTACAAAACCATGGCCGAGAACCCAAAGTCCTACAGTGTCCGAAATGGCAGCCTATATTTTTATAGCCAAGAATTAAAGCAGAAGGTTGAAGACTTATATAATGCTGTCATCCAGGGAGAAGGAGCGTTTTATGGAAATTTTAAGCAAATTTTAGTGCAAAAACAGGTGCGGTCTTCAAGCTATTAAAAATGTGAGCGGGCTTTATTATTTGTTGCTTTGCCCGCTCATTATTTACCAACCTGAGATTATAGCTTTAAATGTGTTTGTAGCATCGTAAGAGATTTACTATTTTGATAGTGAGTAATCCTGACTGAAATAGTTAATTTCTCAATCGCAAAATTTGTCACATTCTGTTATTTATACATTAAAAAATAACTCTAAATATCCTGCCACAGTTTTACTGTAATTTACGTATCCAGGAATTGGTTACAATGTAGTATTGAAAATATACTATGAGTCCTAAAGATCGTGCTCCGATCCACAAAAACAAGCTGAACCATATGCCTGTATTCCCCCAATCCCTTGTAAACCACCAGGCGGGAAAGAAAACCAGTACTGAGGCTATAAACATAGTATTACGCATATCGCGACTTCTCCCAGCACCGATAAAAACACCATCGAGCTGATAGCTCCAAACCGCTAATAAAGGTAGTGCACAGAGCCACCAATATACCTGTTCCGCTTGGTGAATTACTGGTTTGATATCTGTAAATAAAGATAGAATGAAGGGTTTCCCTGAAACTAGAACCAGCGTAATCAGGACAGCGCTTCCCAGGGCCCACAAACCTGCACTGCGAACGGTATTTCTGAATAGAGCCGTTGATCTTTTTGCCATGGATTCCCCAACCAAGGCCTCGGTAGCATGAGCAAAACCATCCAGGGCATAGGAAGTCATCATTAATAACTGTATAAGAATAGCATTTGCAGCAAGTACATTATCACCTTGGGCTGCCCCTTGTGCAGTAAAAAAGTGAGTGTTAGCAAGAGCAAACAGGTTCTTATAAACAAGTCTGTATTTATCTTTAAAAGATTGATCCATGGGGATGAATCGATCCAGGGGAGAAGTTTCTTCTGCCCAATTTCTTTGCGTATATAGGACCAGATACCAACATGAACCCTGGAAAGAAGATAGAGACCCAGTAGAAATGCAAAAATATCAGCGAGTACCGTTGCCGCTGCTGCACCTTTTGCCCCTAGGCCCAGGCCAAGAATAAATAGGAAATCGAGGGCTATGTTCAGTAGATTGGCAGCGAAAAGTATATATAGAGGCGCACGGCTATCTTGTCGACCAATAAAAAAACCCAGAATGGCAAAGTTTGCCAGAGCCAGTGGGGCAGATAACAGACGTATTTGTAGGTAGGCCAGTGCGTGGGGTTGTGCTTCCTGACTGGCATTCATCCACTCAACGATATAGTAGATTAAAGGAGAGGCAACAATAAACAGAATGATTCCCAACCCCATGGCTAATACTAGTGCACGTACTAACCATTGAATCCCAAGATCTGTACTCCGAGCCACCAGTCCGGTAGTACCCATGCGCAGAAACCCAAATGCCCATAAAAGCATCGACATTACGCTAGCCCCGATAGCTACACCGGATAGGTACTCTGCAGATGGGAGGTGACCAAGAATTGCGGTATCTACTATCCCGAGTAAGGGCACTGAAATATTACTCAGTATCATTGGCCAAGCCAGATTCCAGACGCGAGACATGGGTTGGGATTCAAGTTTTGTAGAAGAAGGCATAAGTCATAACAACTAACGGATAGATTGGCTTCTAGCCGAAATCGGAAAAAGAAAAGCTGTGCAGGCGGATTCTACCAATGGTAACAGTACAGAGCTGATAAGATCCTTTTCCTAAATCGGTCTCCAAATACTGCTATTAGCAATTCATTTGGTAACGCTTACAAAATCGAAACGAAATATTTGGCGGAAAAATCATTTTGATTGAGTGTAGATAGTACAGGATTCTGTATTGATCTGCCTGATAATCCTCAAGCTTATTGAAACTAATCTGCCTTGGTTGTGTGAAGCAGTCAGAATTTAGTATTAGAGATTAAAAATCGTTGTCAACCTGTGTAAAAGCAATCAGGGGCACTTGAACCCGAGGATTTATACTTCTCTTGGCAGCATTGTTAATGCTTGATTAGTTGTCATCTTTCACCAAATAAATTGCCATGTCTCTATTTGGTGCGACTTTTTTCTGCTTGTGAAAAAGTATCCTATCAAAGTGGTTAAATTTATTTGTTAATCACCGAATTTTTTCACAAAGCGACAACGTTATTCAAAAATGATCCCGATTGACTTTTTCGTGTCGATGTGTTCCTTTTGTACCTGCAGTAGTTGCGACAAATAAAGAAACTGGTTGTTGGTTGTACCTTTCCGGACGACGGCATCTGGAGTAAAAAATCTTTTACTAAGAATAACAAGTTGCACTGACGGCAGTAACGCGAGGTGGTCTCCTCGCCCAGTGTATGTAGTCTTGTGTTACTACAGTATGTCCACAAATTTTGTGTGGAATTAATCCTGTTAGGCAGTTGATACAGGTAAAATTCGCTTATCCGTGAAGGCCAGTGGCCAAAATAAAAATTACGGGTTTCCCTGAGAGACCCGCAACCACGGAGATCTGTAGGCGATGTTGAAAGGCTTTGATCGGCTGTTCGCCTTGCTGGCTACTTCGCTATCTGCACAAGCGGTGTTAGCGAATGAGCAGGACGTTGAGCGCTGGGGGGTTAATATGCCCCAGGGGGTGACAGAAGTCGCCCAGACCACCTACGAGTTACACATGCTGATCTTTTGGATTTGTGTGGCTATAGGGGCATTGGTGTTCAGCATCATGTTCTACAGCATGTGGCGTCACCGCAAAAGTAAGGGATACCAAGCGGCCCAATTTCATGAGAGCACGGTTGTGGAATTGGTGTGGACTATTATTCCCACCGTCATCCTGATTCTGATGGCGATACCGGCCACCAAAACGCTCTATGATATTTACGATACTGAGGAAGAAGATCTCAATATCGTAATCACCGGTTATCAGTGGAAGTGGAAATATGAATATCGGGGCACTGATGTTTCATTCTTTTCCAGCTTGTCCACTCCCAAAGCTCAAATTGATAACCTCCAGCCTAAGGGTGCTAACTACCTCCTAGAAGTCGATGAGCCCCTGGTTGTTCCTATCAAGAAAAAAATCCGCTTCCTGATTACTGCCAATGATGTGATACATGCGTGGTGGGTCCCAGATCTAGCCGTTAAAAAAGATGCTATCCCCGGTTTTATCAATGATGCCTGGACGCGTATTGAGGAGCCGGGAATATATCGCGGGCAGTGTGCTGAATTGTGCGGAAAAGACCATGGATTTATGCCTATTGTTGTGAAAGCAGTACCACAGGCTGAATACGATGCCTGGTTGAGTTCTCGTGCAGCAGAAGCCATAAAAATGCGTGAACTTACAGCGAAGACATTTACCTTCGAAGAGCTTTTTGCTCAGGGTGAAAAAGTCTATACACGCACATGTGCCGCCTGCCACCAGCCGAACGGGCAGGGAGTACCCGGAGTATTCCCGGCAATTGCTGGCTCAAAAATTGCTACCGGTCCCCTCAATGGCCACTTAGATATCGTTATCGATGGTTCTACGGTAAACCCCGCAATGCAGGCTTTTGGTGAGCAGCTATCAGAAGTGGATCTGGCTGCGGTAATTACTTACCAGCGAAACGCTTTCGGCAATGAGATGGGTGATACCGTCCAACCCGTAGATATCCTCAACTTTAAGAATAAGCAGTAAGCGCCCGGAGGAATTTAAGAATGGCACATGGTCCTCAGCCCGGTATAAAGCGTTGGCTCTATACGACCAACCACAAAGATATAGGCTCTATGTATTTGTGGTTTAGTTTTGCGATGTTCCTGCTCGGCGGATGTATGGCATTGGTTATACGCGCTGAATTATTCGAGCCCGGTTTGCAAATTGTACAGCCGGAATTTTTCAATCAAATGACCACTATGCATGGTCTGATCATGGTATTTGGTGCCGTAATGCCGGCTTTTGTGGGGTTGGCTAATTGGATGATACCAATGATGATTGGTGCGCCAGATATGGCACTGCCAAGAATGAATAACTGGAGTTTTTGGATTTTGCCCTTTGCTTTCGCAATGTTGGCATCGACCTTATTTATGGAAGGGGGAGCGCCTAATTTCGGTTGGACATTTTATGCACCACTTTCAACGGAATATGCGCCACCCAGCGTAACCTTCTTCATTTTTGCCATTCATATTATGGGTGCCTCGTCCATCATGGGTGCGATCAACATTATCGCTACCATTTTGAATATGCGTGCTCCTGGTATGACCTTGATGAAAATGCCGTTGTTTGTATGGACCTGGCTGATCACTGCTTACCTTTTGATTGCTGTAATGCCGGTGTTAGCCGGAGTAGTGACCATGATGTTGATGGACATTCATTTTGGCACAAGTTTCTTCAGTGCAGCCGGTGGCGGTGATCCGGTTCTATTCCAGCATGTGTTCTGGTTCTTCGGACACCCGGAAGTTTACATCATGATTTTGCCGGCCTTTGGCATTATCTCTGCAATTATCCCCACCTTCGCTCGTAAGCCTCTTTTTGGATACAGCTCCATGGTATATGCCACCGCAGCAATTGCATTCCTGAGCTTTATCGTATGGGCGCACCATATGTTTACTGTGGGAATGCCGATTGCAGGTGAACTGTTCTTTATGTACGCCACAATGCTGATCGCTGTACCTACAGGAGTGAAAATCTTTAACTGGGTTTCCACCATGTTCCGGGGATCCATGACATTTGAAACCCCGATGCTTTTTGCAATTGCATTCATCATCCTTTTCGCCATCGGTGGATTCTCTGGTCTGATGCTAGCGATTGCGCCTGCAGACTTCCAATATCACGATACATACTTTGTGGTTGCCCATTTCCACTATGTGCTGGTTCCTGGTGCAATCTTCTCAATTACTGCTGGTGTTTACTATTGGTTGCCCAAATGGACTGGCCATATGTATAGCGAAGTTATGGGCAAGGTACATTTCTGGCTGGCATTTATTGGTCTCAATGTAACTTTCTTCCCAATGCACTTTGTTGGCCTGGCTGGTATGCCACGTCGGATACCTGATTACGCACTGCAATTTGCGGATTTCAATCAAATATCCAGTATCGGTGCCTTCCTGTTTGGCGCCGCACAAATAGTATTTTTGTTTAATGTGGTACGAACTGTAATGGGCGGGAAACAAGCATCCGATCAGGTTTGGGATGATCCTGAGGGACTGGAATGGACGGTTGCTTCCCCGGCCCCATATCACACGTTTAGTACGCCACCGGTTGTACGTTGACCTATGAAAGTTGGAGCAAATGCAAAGGTAACTATCAAGCTGCTGGCCGTGGCGACCAGCATGCTGGTATTTGCAATCTTCATTATGCCGCCTATTTACGATGTCTTCTGTGAAATCACAGGACTTAATGGTAAAACCGGTGGTCGTTATGAAGCTGTGCCAGCTGCGGTTGATAAAAATAGGCTGGTCACGGTGCAATTTGTGGCAAACAATAATGAAAATATGCCATGGGAATTTCGCCCGAGTGTAATGTCTTTGAAAGTACACCCTGGAGAAATTAAAGATACTGTTTTTATTGCAGAAAATAAGACATCTAGGGATATGGTTGGTCAGGCAATTCCCAGTATGGTTCCTTTCAAGGCTGCTGAGTACTTTCATAAAACAGAGTGTTTTTGCTTCAACCAGCAAGAATTAAAAGCGGGAGAGAGTGCAGAATTACCACTACGTTTTATTGTGGATCCAGATCTTCCCGCAAGTGTGAATACTGTAACGCTTTCCTATACGTTGTTTGATGTAACGGAAAGGTTTGCCAATAAAACCGATAAGAATGATATCGACCCCGAGCGAGAGGGATAAAAATTATGGCTAGTGAAAGCAGTTATTACGTGCCCGAACAATCCAGGCTGCCAATTTTTGCGACGATAGGTCTATTCCTAATAGCGTTCGGCGCAGCAAATTGGATTAATGGAGGAAGCTCCTATATTTTCTTCACCGGTGCGTTAGCGATGGCCGCAGTTTTGTGGTTTTGGTTTGCTGCCGTAATCAAGGAGAATATGGCAGGGCTCAATAGTGAACAGTTAAAGAGATCATATGTTTGGGGGATGGGCTGGTTTATATTTTCTGAGGTGATGTTTTTTGCTGCATTCTTTGGAGCACTATATTACATACGCAATTTTACAGTTCCCTGGCTAGGTGGTGAAGGTGATCGTGGAATTTCCAATATGCTTTGGGAGGGATTCGAAAGTAGCTGGCCCCTATATGTGACTCCTGACGCGGCAGCAAACGGAGAAACGGCAAAATTTATGGGGCCTAAAGATGTAATAGACCCATGGCACTTGCCACTATGGAACACCATCATACTTCTCACTTCCAGTGTAACTGTACACTTCGCACATGTTTTCCTGAAAAAGAATCAAAGAAAAAATTTCAATATATTACTGGCAATCACTGTGGCATTGGGTGGGGCGTTTATTTTTTTACAAGGTAAAGAATACTACGAAGCCTATCAACACTTGGGGTTAACACTTGAGTCAGGAATCTATGGTACAACATTCTTTATGCTGACCGGATTTCATGGTGCCCATGTCACACTCGGTACAATTATGTTGTTGATCATGTTGTTAAGGTCTGTGATAGCCAATCATTTTAGACCTGATGATCATTTTGGCTTTGAAGCAGCAAGTTGGTATTGGCATTTTGTCGATGTAGTTTGGGTCGGGCTGTTTATATTTGTATATGTTCTAGGTGCTTAATGTGGGCAAGGCTTTCTATCGTATTAATAGAAAGCCTTTGTTTTCTTAATATTTATCAGCCCAAGGTGCCGTTTTTGCCAAAATGCCACTTTCAAAGCCGTACCAAATGGCAAGAAGTAAGAGTGACGCTAGGAGTATTCTAATACCTAATGCGTAGAGTGTGCGCTTGGATTGAGGTGTTCCCATATCTCTAAGTAGAAAAAAAGTGCACTTGAAAGACTTGCAAGTACGGAAAGGAATAGGACAACAATAACAATCTTTAGCCACATTTTATTATTTTCCATTATTTATGTAGTTGCGCATGATAGTAGATATTCCATCAGCTTCTGCGAAAGATATCAGTTTACCACTGATTCGCAATTGGCCCATCACGATATTTTCTCTGGGTGCATTCATCCTTTTTATCTTTTTAGGATTGTGGCAGCTTGATAGGGCAAAGCAGAAAGTCGAACTTATACAAAAGGTAGAGAGTAGGCTCTCTCTGCAACCGCAGGAAATCTCAAATCTAAGTTCTTATC
The DNA here is from genome assembly GCA_032615215.1 of Microbulbifer sp. MKSA007. Taxonomy (NCBI): domain Bacteria; kingdom Pseudomonadati; phylum Pseudomonadota; class Gammaproteobacteria; order Cellvibrionales; family Microbulbiferaceae; genus Microbulbifer; species Microbulbifer sp. MKSA007. The sequence goes on from CP128433.1 coordinate 199,684, forward strand.
AAGAGTATGCGTCTGTAACTTTAGTGGGAGTTTTCCAGAAGGAAATATATTTTCTGGATAACAGAACAAGAAACGGTCGTGTTGGCTATGAAGTACTACAAGTATTCTCAACAGAAAGTACTGATTGGCTTATCAATAGAGGTTGGATTCCCTCTACTGGCGACCGAGATAGCTTACCTGAAGTAACAGCTTCACTTGATGTGAAATCACTTCAGGGCTACTTATACCCTATCGATACTGAAACCTCCTCGAGTGTTAGTCTAGACCCGGTTTTTAATAATAGAATTCAACAAATAAATTCAAATTTCATTGAGACTATAGGCTTAGTTAACAATGGATGGTCGATCCGTTTGTTTGCGGATTCAGGTGCAGCTTTAATTACTGATTGGAATTTTTTCAATAGTGGCCCTGAAAAACATCAAGCGTATGCTTTCCAGTGGTTCACGATGGCAATAGCTGTCTGGCTTTTATGGGCTTATTCAGCCACAAATATTATTTTTAGATTACGTCGTAGATTGAGTAGAAGTTTGAAAAAGGAGTTTTAAAATGAAATCAAATAGTCAGCCAGTTTCACCTGAAAGAAATCTGAGCAAAAGGAAGCCAGCGAATAAAATCATTCAAGGACTCTCAGTGCTAGCATCCGTCGTACTCCCAATTACAGCTGCCTATGTCGTTTACTATACGGGCTTAGGCATGCCTAAAGAGACAATTAATCAAGGTGAATTATTGCAGCCCCCATTTGATATCACTGAAATAAAAATCACCTTTCAAGGACAACAGCAATCCCTGGCACAAGAGGGAGAATCAAAATGGCGCTATCTAATATTAAGTGACAGTGATTGTGGTAAAGATTGTGAAGATCTCTTGTATATAAGTAGGCAGGTTCATATTCGGCTGGGGGAAAAAGCTCATAGGGTTGAGAGGCTACTGGTGGTTGGTGATAGTTTGGATGAAAAACGACAAGAACAAATACAAACTGAGCATCCGAAACTAAAAATAGTTAATTTGGATGATGAAAACTTTAAGCAGTTGGTACAGAAAACTGATCATGACGGTGTGACTTCAACCAAGGCATTGCTGGTTGATCAGGAGGGTTATGCAATGATGGCCTATGATCGGCAGCATAGCGGAAACCAATTACTTAAAGATATAAAAAGATTATTGAAGTACTCCTACGAGCAATAAGATTAGTATTCGGAGATTTTCAGTAGTGTCTAAACAAGAAACCCCTAAGAATTGGCGACATATCATTACCTGGGCGGCCTGTATTCTAGCTGTCGTAGTTGTTGTTCTAGGTGCATTTACTAGGTTGGTGGATGCCGGTTTGGGCTGTCCAGACTGGCCTGGTTGTTATGGTCATCTCACCTGGCCGAATGATATAAAAGAAATTAAAACGGCCAATATGATTTTTCCGGACTCTCCGGTAGATGTTAGTAAAACTTGGCCGGAAATGGTTCATCGATACTTTGCAGGAACTTTACTTTTATTCGTTGTATTACTCACTTATCTTGCTTGGAGAGATCGGCAAGCCCCAACCTTTAAGCAAACACATATTCTTTTAATTATTATTATACTGCAAGCTGCTTTTGGGATGTGGACGGTAACCTTGAAGCTTTGGCCGCAGGTAGTTACTGCTCATCTATTAGGTGGAATGGCAACATTATCTATGTTGTGGATTCTCTGTGAAAGGTTGGCTGATAAACCTAGACAATTACATGGGAGGTATTTGCCGGGAATAAGGCGATTACGGCTACTTGCTCTGACTGCAGTTGCAATAGTAATTCTACAGATTGGACTCGGTGGTTGGACCAGCTCTAATTACGCAGCTTTAGCTTGTCCAGATTTTCCAACTTGTCATAACCAATGGTGGCCACAGGCAAACTTTGTAGAAGGCTTTAATATTTTTCAACAAATTGGCCCAAATTATTTAGGTGGTGCATTAGAGAGTGATGCACGTACGGCAATACATCTTGCCCATCGTATTGGAGCACTGATTACAACAGCAATTGTACTCATTCTTTCAGTTTTAGCTTGGAGGTCTGGGTTGAGAGGTTGGTCATTATGGCTTAACGGGGTACTACTTCTTCAAGTCAGCTTGGGAATAGCAAATGTTGTTATGTCTCTACCATTAGGGATTGCTGTGGCACACAATGCTGGTGCAGCTCTTCTACTTCTTAGTCTGCTAACTTTTTGTTACCGAATATACACAATGAATGCTGTCATTATAAATAAACAAGAGGTAGTCGATGTGGAAGTAATAGAGCGGGGAGAAGGTTTAACTACCGTATCCAATCTTAATTAGATATTAAGCGTATATAAATATAAAAATAGGTGCGAATATGGCCATAAATTCCACGGGAATACATCAAATTCAATGGCGGGACTACTATGAGCTTACTAAGCCTCGAGTAGTTATGCTTATGCTGTTAACTTCTGTTATTGGAATGTTTTTAGCTGTTCCAGGAATGGTGCCGCTAGATATTTTAGTATTTGGTAATTTGGGAATTGCATTTTGTGCGGGTAGTGCTGCGGCAGTAAATCATTTAGTTGATCGTCATATTGATACAAAAATGGCTCGTACCAGTAATCGCCCGATTGCGAAAGGACGGGTTGAGCCAACTAAAGCTATTGCTTTTGCTCTTAGCTTGGGCGTGACGGGGATGTTTATCCTATTGGTTTTTGTAAATGCCCTTACCGCTTGGCTAACCTTAATATCTCTTCTCGGATATGCGGTGATTTACACCATGTTTCTGAAACGCGCCACACCACAAAACATTGTTATAGGTGGGCTTGCAGGAGCCGCTCCGCCCTTACTGGGATGGACTGCGGTTACTGGGGAAGTGCATGGGCATGCATTGTTGTTAGTATTGATTATTTTTGCTTGGACTCCTCCACATTTTTGGGCCCTTGCCGTACATAGAAAAGAAGAGTATGCAAAAGCTGATATTCCTATGTTGCCGGTTACGCATGGAATACCCTATACAAACCTAAATATAGTTTTGTATACCTTTATTTTACTGGCCGTTAGCCTATTGCCCTTTGCTACCGCGATGTTTGGGTGGTTATATTTACTGGGTGCTGTTGTACTTGGGTTTGGTTTTGTTTATTGGAGCTTTGTAATGCTCATTGGAAAAAACCCCAATGCTGGTATGGAGACTTTCAAATATTCGATAATTTATTTAATGGCACTATTTTTTATCATGCTATTAGATCATTATTTAATTGAAGTGTGAGGGAAAAGTGGAAAATCAATATTCTGCCATCGATAAACAGAAACGTGGAATTAGAATTACCGTTATTGTTCTTTTAGTATTGATTCTTGCTGTGCTTGCAGGATTCATACATAAGCTCGGACAGCCTCGTATTATTACTGATGAGGAGCTTAGAATTAATGGCGCTGTAAAACTGCAGAGACCAAGAATCATAGAAGATATACAATTATTGTCTGATGACAGTAGAGATTTCTATACCAAAGACTTTCAAGGTAAGTGGACTCTGGTATTTTTTGGGTTTACCCACTGTCCAGATATCTGTCCAACAACTCTATCTACACTTAATAATTTTTATAAAACTTTAGACGAAAGTACCAGAGCATCTACAGACGTAGTACTCGTATCGGTTGACCCAAGCAGGGACAAGCCGGAGCAGTTAGGGCAGTATGTCCGTTATTTTAATTCTGAATTCCGTGGTATTACCGGTGATTTTTTTAAGCTGAAGAAATTTGCCACTCAGCTAAATGTACCTTTTAATAAAGTTTCTCTTGCTGAGGGCGGTTATACTATCGATCATGGGTCTCAAGTTGTATTAATTAATCCTAGAGGGCATTATCACGCTTTTTTTAAGGCACCTTTAGATCCTGCAAAAATGAAGTTGACCTATCGTTCAATACGAGCGACCTTTAATGGATAGTGAAGGAATCGCATGAGCTATTGTTATCAAATAATATATTAATTCTGGGTCAATCGATGCAAAATGAAGTTGCTGCCTTAAGGAGAAGAGGAGATCAGACACCATCTGGTATGGTGAGTCCTTGGGCTGCGCCTATCTTGCTATCACTTTGTATAATTCCTTTTGGCTGGAGTGGGCTTATAGCCCCTTTAATCTGGATTTTCCTGCGAGCAATTGAGTCTACCAGCAGTTGGCCGAGAGCGCTGTCTTTTCTTTCTGTAGCAGTTTTAATGCTGGTATCGGGGTTAAATTTGCTTCCCGGTAGTGAACATATCCAGGTGTTGCCACCCTATACAGATGCAAGTGGTAATCTTATCTATGCCAGCATAAACAGCGGTAAAGCAGTTATTGCTATTGCTTTATTGGCTTTTATGTTGCGCATGAAGCAGACCTTCCGTTTTACGGACTTACCCTATCTTTTATTGGCTATATTTACTCCCGTTGCATTGGGTCTACTCCTATGTACGCCTTCGATAAAATTTACTGGCACTATCGCCGTTGCGGTAATGATAAACTTAGTAATTGTTTGCATTTCTGAAGAGGGGTTCTTCCGGTGGATATTACAGCGGGGTACCGAAGAACTATTAGGGCGCTGGCGCTGGTTATCCGTACCAGTTGTAGCTACGGTGTTTGTGCTTCTACATGGAGGGTGGTCAACAGATATCTCCGCAGTTCTATTATTGATAGTTGCCTCAATCTGTTATGCATTGATTTGGACATTGCGGCAGAATTTTTGGATATGCGTAATGACGCATTGGGGGGTAAATCTTTTGCATATGATCTTGTTGCCTTACCCGTTACCCGGCTAGGCCATATATCAACTGCTTTGGATCATTGTTTTATTGTTACCCCTAAGATTCAGCCAATCTGCAGTTAAAAGAAAGACAACGATTTAATCTTTGTAGATTAACAAATCAAAGTAATGTATTTAAGAAATGTGGTTCTAGATGAGCACCATCTACGGTAAATTTTCTAGATTTATTCATATAAATAGGGAGATTGTCATTTGAAAAATTATTTTTTAGTTGGGACATTATGTGCACTAACTTGCACCCCTGTATTTGCAGATGAAGGTAAAAGTCTGGCCCAAGAGCTGGTTCAAGAGTATTTGATTGTTGATGGACATGTAGATGTTCCCTATCGTCTCGAACAAGGTGAAGAAGATGTTGGACTTAGCACGGATAAGGGAGACTTTGATTACCCTCGAGCTAAAGCAGGTGGACTAAATGCGCCCTTTATGTCTATTTATGTACCTGCAGAAAAGGAGGACCAGGGTGTTGCCAAATCGTATGCAGATACTTTGATTGATAAAGTGGAGGCAATGGTCAAACAGCACCCGGATAAATTTGCAATACCTAAGTCAATAAATGATCTACAAAAGCAAGTCGATGCCGGCTTAATTTCCTTACCTTTGGGTATAGAGAACGGGGCTCCTATTGAGGGGGATCTTGCCAATTTAAAGTATTTCTCTGATAGAGGGGTGAGGTACATTACCTTAGCCCACTCAAAGAGCAATCATATCTCTGATTCCTCGTATGATAAAAACAGGCCCTGGGAAGGCTTGAGTGCATTCGGAAAGCGCTTGGTACGAGAGATGAATCGGATGGGAGTAATGATCGATATTTCCCACGTATCAGATGCAGCTTTTTGGCAAGTTGTTGATTTATCTGCTGTTCCTGTTATCGCTTCACATTCTTCGGCAAGGCATTTTACGCCGGGATTTGAACGAAATATGAATGATGAAATGATAAATGCGTTGGCTGACAATGGCGGCATTATCATGGTGAATTTTGGCTCTACTTTTATTAGTGGTGAATCACTGAATTCATATCGTGAAATAACTGATCAGGTTGAGAAATTTGCTAAAAAAAAGGATTTACCCAAAGATAGTAAGGAAGTTGAGGAGTACTCCGATAAGCTTTCAACTGAGAAGTTCATTTTTGCAGATTTGGAAGATGTTCTTGATCATTTCGACCATATTCGTGATTTAGTGGGAGTGGATCATATAGGCATTGGATCGGATTTTGACGGTGTCGGAGATAGCTTGCCCGTCGGCTTAAAAGACGTCTCTCAATATCCTAATTTGGTTGAAGGCCTGCTGAAGCGTGGGTATAGCAAGCAGGATATTAAAAAAATTCTAGGCGGAAATTTAGTTAGAGTTTGGCAAGCTAATGAAGATTACGCCAAGCGCAATAAAGGATGAGACTCACACTCCTCTAACCATCTGAGGCTGCACTATTCTGTCAATAATGTTAAAACGGGCAAATCCCGTTTGTTTTGTATTATTAATGCAGAAAATACTTTTGGCCGGTTATTTTCGATCTAAGAAAGTACGATTGATAGTGGGTTGGACTGGACTGTCGATTGCCGGTATTTTCTTTTTATGGGGAATTTTAGGATTTCTTTCATTTATTCCCTCAATGCTGGACGTTTTTGGCGTATTGTGGATGCGGATTCCAGCTGGTATTACAGTTTTTGGTTTGCTGATGGCGGCAATTGGATTCTGGGAATTTGATGAAGATTAGAGGATATGGTGCGTGCTCAAAGTATCAGATTTCTTTATCTTACTGGCAGTTTTAATCTCTTTGATATTATCCGCGAGTTTGTGGTTTAGCGGTTATAAGGAGCAAGGAATTTTTACCGCACTTTGGGTTCCCACTATTCTGACACTGGGCATCTATTTCAAAGTGACGGCTTTGCTAGCTCGCAGGAGATAGTTGTGCCTGAAATTTATCTGTTATTGATTGGAGTGGCGGTTTCGCTTTTTGAGTTAATAGGAATTCTACTGGGCATTCGTGAGTTTCGAAAGGCAGGGCAAGAATTGACTAAACAGCGTATTTCTTTGGAGTCGGCAGCAATAAGAGTGCGGAAGAATGGCGTAGAAAAATGATTGTCGTCCTTAACTACTCTTAGTTAGGAATTACAAAGGGGAAGCCTAATGCTTCCCCTTTGTAATTTTTATGGTTTACAAAAAACTTAGAAGCTATAAGTCATCTTGCCGTAGATAAAGCGACCACGGGGATCGTGTTGTGACTGTACATAACCATAGAGGTCTCCGTCGCCATCCCCGATAGCGAAGGGCGGTTCTTCATCGAAGACATTATCCGCACCCAGGCTCAACACCATATTCTCGAAGCCGGTATAACGGGCCTGCATATTCATGGTCAGGAAAGAGTCTACGGTGCGGGAGTTATTGCTGTCATAGTCGAGTGTCCCGTTGAAATCGATATCCGGAGTATCCTCGAACTCACCAATGTAGCTGAGCCCGGCACTAAATCCGAAGGTGTCAAAGGTCCAGTCAGCGGTAGCGTTCCAACGGTGTTGTGGATACTCATATTCACCGGCCAGATCGCGGGTGATAAATGCGTCGCCGCTGGAATTCAGTTCAACACGCTCAAATTCTGCCAGGTAAGAGTAATCCAGGCGCAGGCCAAGCTCTCCGCCCACTAGCTCAAATCCGCTGTAGACAATACTTAGGTCGACGCCCGATACGTCCTGTTCACCAATATTGGTGAAGCTGCTGTCGATAGATTGCAGGGCGCCAAGGGTTTCACCATCAATCGGGGTATCGCGGCGGCACACGGTGCTGTCTTGATCCCAGCAATAGAGACTGTAGATATAGCCGAAGGGGACCTCGTCAATCTTACCTTCCTGGGTGATATTCCAATAATCCAGAGATAGTCGCAGGCCTTCTATGGGCTCGTAAACAGCGCCGATGTTGAAGGATTCTGACTCCTCTGCATCCAGATCCGGGTTGCCGGAGAAGACAATGGTGTAGTCGGTCTTTGCACAGTAGGCATCGTTAACTTCACAGCCATAGGTATCAGCGAAGAATAAGGACTCTTGTGACGGGCCTAAGCCGACCTGCGCCAGGGAAGGCGCGCGGAAACCGGTACCCCAAGAGGTTCGGAAGGATAGCTGGTCGGTTACTGTCCACAGCAGATTTGCCATTGGATTGGTGGTGCTGCCAAAGTCGCTGTAATCATCGTAACGGGCGGCCACAGTCAGATCGAACCTGGCAGGAAGGGGGATAGCAACTTCCACATAAGCTGAGGAGATATCCCGGCTGGCACTGGCGGATACGGATTCGGTACCGAAGATCAAACCGCGCTGGAACTGGTCATCAGGGATATCGGAAGCCTTTTCCTCCCGGTATTCCAGGCCTGCGGCCATAGCGATGGTGCCACTGGCGGTATCGACTAAATCTCCATTGACTGAGAAGTTATAGCTGGTGAGGTCGGACTTACCTTGGCGGACCAGGCTGGTGGTGATGGCATCAATGACCGAGTCCGGATTTTGAACCCCGCCAAACGGATTGTAGTTACCGGCATTAATCTGCTCTTGTAACAGGTCCGTACGCACCCAGCCCTGGGAGCGGTCACCGGTCTGGGTTGTTTCACTGCGGGAGCGCTGCACAGAAGCCTCCCAGTCCCAGTCAGCGACAGAGCCGCGCAGGCCGAAGACACCGCGCAAGTTATCGGTTTCGATATCCCACTGGCGGGCGCCTGCATCCACGGTGCGATAGCGGTAAATATCCACATCTTCGCCGAATGGGTTATTTGGATGATCTGCCAGTACATAGAGACCCGCGTCGCCATCGAGGGGGTGGGTGCACCCTGGGCTACGGAGGTATTGTGCTGAACAGCGACCTCGCTAAAGAACTCCACGCCTTCGGCCAACTGGGTATGGCCAAGCATTAATAGGCCAGTGCGTTCGGCTTCGGGTGTGATCAAAGTCCAGGGGCCGTAATCATAGACACAGACTTCACCGGTATCGCGCTCTTCGGGACAGTTGGGGTCGGAAACAAAGGTACCGCCCACATTGAAGCTACCCGGATAGCCCCTGGAGGAGCGGAAGTCCATACCGCCACGGCTGGATTGGTTAGCGGTATCCAAACCACTGCGTTCGGTGCTGGATAGGCGGCTGTTTTTATGGTGGTCAAAAATAACAGTCAGGTTTGAGTCATCCCCATTGATGCCCCAGACGGCGGACATGGATTGCTCGTCATAGCCATCGGCACCGCCGTAATCTACGGATACCTCAGTACCTTCAAAGTCTCTACGCAATACCAGATTGACTACACCAGCAACGGCATCGGAACCGTAAATTGCGGAGGCGCCATCCTTTAGGACTTCGACCCGCTCAATCGCCGCAAGGGGCACACTGTTGATATCCACAAAGTTGGTAGTAATGCTCTCAGCAAATGCGCTGATAGCCACCCGGCGACCATTTACCAATACTAGAGTGGCGTCGGCACCCATACCGCGCAGGCTCACAGCGGCAGCCCCGTTTGCGGTAGAGTCCTGGTTGTTACCCCGGGTTGAGAAGGTGCCATTACCTGCGGCGGGGTTTTTCTCAAAAAGTTGCTGCAGATTGGTGTAACCGGACTTTTCGATGGCATCGCGATCCATTACCTGGATCGGGGTAGCTGTTTCAAATTCAGCGTTTCGACTAATACGGGAACCCACAACTGCAACTTCTTCCATCGCCTGATCCTCGGCGGCAAAGAGTGTTTGTGGGCTAGTGGCAGCGGTTGCCGCCACTATGGCTGTAGTTAATACCTTGCGACGAAGAGAGAACTTTTCCATATCGTTGTGAGTCCATTTTTTTGTCATTATTGGTGACCGGCCTAATACGGCTGGTCGTCGGGCAACACTAGCAACGACGGAAAATTGACACAATTAGCTAGCGGCTAACCATCTGCTTATTGCGATAAACGGTGACAGGTATCTCACCAATGGGTAGATTTAGGCGACAATGTGCGACAAATAACGAAATAAAATAAGAAATTAGGATGAGATTAACCGGCAGGCCACCTTTAGCTGGCTCGCAGTTGTGAAGTGAGGAAAAACAGTGCTGCGGCCAGAACAATGGAGGGGCCCGCCGGTGTATTCCACAGGATGGAGGCAAGAAGGCCGAGTACTACAGCTAAGCATCCCATCAATGAGGCCAGCACCGCCATACGCTCTGGAGTGTGCGACAGTTTTCGCGCGGTAGCTGCGGGAATAATCAGCAGGGCGGTAATTAACAGAACCCCGACAACTTTCATTGCGATCGCGATCAGTATTGCCAGCATCAACATCAGAGCGATTCGCAATCGCTCGATGGGGACACCTTCTACTGAAGCCAATTCCTCGTGCAGGGTGAAAGCCAGTAACTGTTCCCACAGGAAATAAAGCAGTCCCAGGATTGTGGCGGCGGCAATGGCCATTAGTACCAGATCCTGGCCACTGACTGCGAGTAAATCTCCCAGCAACAGAGATAAGAGGTCCACCTTTATCTTGAAGAAACTGACGGTGACAATCCCCAGTGCCAGCATGGAGTGGGACAATATGCCCAGCAGGGTATCTACGGCGAGCTTTTGGCGTTGCTGTAAATACATCAGTAGCAGTGCCAGTACACAGCAAGTAATGCCGACGGCCACCGTTGGCATAATTTGAAGTACAAAACCCAGCGTCACTCCGAGAAGGGCTGAGTGAGCCAGGGTGTCGCCGAAATAGGCCATACGTCTCCACACGGCGAAGCAGCCCAAAGGACCGCTGACAACAGCGACCATAAGGCCGGCGGCGAGGGCGTACCAGAGAAATTGGCTATGCAGTAATTCGCCGAAATCGACCACTTATTTTTGCTCTTTGTTTTTTGTATTTGTGTGAGTGTGTTGATGATTGCAGCTGCTTGCGGGCGCAATATCTCCACTTAATTTATGTTGGTGGTTATGTTGATGGGTATAGGGGGCGACCTTGTCCCCAAATAATTCCAGATAGGCAGGGTGGCGACTTACTTGCTCCGGATGTCCGTGACAGCAGATATGCTGGTTCAAACAAAGGACCCGGTCGGTTGCAGCCATAACTAAATGAAGGTCGTGGGAAACCAGTAACACACCGCAGCCGAGCTCGTCGCGCAGAGTGGCAATTAACTGGTACAACTCACTTTGACCACCGATATCGACTCCCTGCGTGGGTTCATCCAGGACAAGCAGCTGAGGTTTGCGCGATGCGGCACGGGCGAGTAAGACCCGCTGCATTTCTCCACCGGATAGATTTGCCAGAGAGGCGCCTCTAAGCTGCCCTGCGCCCACCCTGTCCAATGCCGACTGCGCTTGCTCGGGCTTCATGGCCGGTTGGCCAAGCTGCAAGAAGCGTTCAACTGACATGGGCATTGAGCTATCGATATGAAGCCGTTGGGGCATATAGCCAATACGCAACCCAGTTTGTCGCCACACGCGGCCCTGGGTCGGCTGGCTGAGCCCCAGCAGAAGGCGAAGGAGAGTGGTTTTGCCGGCTCCATTAGGGCCTATTAAGGTGACAATCTCCCCCTGGGACAATTCGACTGTAATATCTTTAAGTAACTGCCTGCCGCCCACTTGAAGGGCGATATTGTCAGCTGTGATAAGCGGCTGGGGTGGATTCAGAATTCAATCTCCGCAGGGAAGTCTTTAAGATGTTTGCTTCCATACCTTCTTTACCGGATATGGACAACCAGGCTGGCAGCTTGGCGCTGGTTGTGATTATATCGCAATTTTTCGCCGCCTAATGTCTCTGATGTATCCCTTCAAACGTCTTTTTACAATCTCCACGGTGCTTCTATTCGGGCTCTTTCTCCCGGCTTGTAGCAAACCGGAATCCGACAGTGGTGGAGAGCTGGTCGTCAGCGTGCGCCCTTTAGCCCTGATCGCCCGGGAAATAACCGGTGAGGATATTCCTGTTCGGGTGCTGGTTGAGGGAGCAGATCCTCACCATTATGCCCCTACGGTTTCCGATCGGGCTGCACTTGAGCGCGCCTTACTATTGGTGTGGCTGGGGCCGCAAATGGAGGGGGTGTTGGCAAAACAGGCAGCGCTGTTACCAGCGGGCCGGCAAATGCAGCTGCTGGATATAGAGACCCTTGAATATGAGGGAGCCAGTGCTACCGACCCCCACCTCTGGTTGCGTCCCCGCAATGCGGCAATAGCTGCGGCGCAGATCGCTGAGCGCCTGGCGCAATTACAGCCGCAGCAGGCGGAATTGTTTATGGGGCGTGCACGGCAGTTTTCCAGTTCGATGGCCAACTTGCAGAAAGTACTCGATCGGGCCTTGTACGGGTATCGTGAAGTTCCCATCGTTGTTACGCACGATGCCTATGGTCACTTTTTTGGTTCCGCAGGAGTGAAAACCCATGCCCTGGGCGATGGCAGTGGCGGGGGCTATGGTGCCAAGGCAATGCTGGATTTGTCACAGATTGGCGACGGCTGTCTATTTGGAGATATGCCGGCTAATGAACGAGATCAACAGTTGGCAGAAAATTTGGGGCTGCGTTACGCCGCTTTGGATCTGCTGGGAGATCAGTTGAGTGAAAATGCTGATTACAGGGAATTGATAGAGTCCCTCTTGTCTCAAGCCCGCACTTGCTTGAGTCAGGTTCCCGACCGCAACAAGGATAAATCAGAGGCTCCTTGAGGGCACCAAGTATCCCGCCTACCCAGGGAGGAGGCGGGACCTGGTAGGGTGGCTTCTAGGAACGATTGGTTATTTGCTGTAGTTTCTCTACCCGGGCAGCATCTCTTTCCGCTTGTTTTTGCAGTTTCTCCAGCTGCTGTTTTTGTCTCTCCAGCAAATCATTCTCTCTTTCACGGATAGCCTGCCTGAGTATTAATTCATGGCCTTCTACCTCAGACTGCTGTGAGTGTGTTTCATCAGTCGCCTCGGCTTCAGCGGTATGCTCTCCACTGCAATCCGAGCCGGCACTTGCCGAAATGGCAAAGATACTTGCGGCAAACAACAGGGTGGCGCGCATCACTCCTCTCATCTTTCGAATCCTTCCTTCAACATCGGGTGGCACAGTTTTTTGGAAATAAAAGATCCCTGACTGCCTGGGGGCAGCCTGTGACAATTTGATTTCCGGGGAGTAGCGAACGCATAAGGTCGCTACCGGCAAGACTAGCCAAGCCTGGGGATTTGGTGAGATCGATGCGCCGATAGTTTTAATCGGCGGGGTAAGTCGAGTGGGCTTTTGTGCAGAGGTTGCCTACGGTGTCTGGCGGGAAAGAATCAGTAAGCGGAAAAACAGAGCGAAGGGCGTTATCCTATCGGCCTGCCGCGCGTCCTGAACGCCAAACTAAGCAAGCAAGAATTCATCGTCTATGAGTAAACAAAACACCTCAGCCGCCCCGTTGATTTTGGTGGATGGTTCCTCCTACCTTTATCGCGCTTTTCATGCGCTGCCGCCATTGACCACCAGCCAGGGTAAGCCTACTGGTGCGGTGCGCGGTGTGATTAGTATGCTGCGCCGCCACCTCAAGGAGCATCCAGGCAGTCCTGTAGTGGTTGTTTTTGATGCCAAGGGCAAGACTTTTCGCGATGAGATGTTTGCCGAATACAAATCCCATCGCCCTCCTATGCCGGATGACCTGCGTGAGCAGATTCAGCCCATTCACGACATCATCGACGCTATGGGATTGCCGCGCTTGGTGGTCGACGGTGTTGAAGCTGATGATGTGATCGGCACCCTGGCGCTGGAGGCCCAGAGCCAGGGGCAGCAAGTCATAATCTCCACCGGCGATAAAGACATGGCGCAGCTGGTGCGTCCGGGCGTTACCTTGGTTAACACCATGTCCAATACCGAAATGGACAGCGAGGGCGTGACTAAGAAATTTGGCGTAGGTCCAGAACTGATTATCGATTTTCTCGCCCTGATGGGAGATAAATCAGACAATATCCCCGGAGTTCCTGGTGTGGGCGAGAAAACCGCTCTGGCACTGTTACAGAATCTGGGAGGCTTGGAGACCATTTATTCCGACCTGGATGCCATTGCACCGCTGGGGTTCCGTGGCTCAAAAACCCTCGGCAAAAAGATGGCGGAGCACCGCGAGGCGGCAGAACTCTCCTATAAGCTCGCCACTATCAAAACCGATGTGGAGATGCCTTATCACCCCCAGGAACTGCACAATTCAGAGCCCAATACAGAGGCACTGGTTGAGCTATTCACGCAGAATGAATTTCGCGGCTGGTTAGAAGAGCTAACCAGTGAAGAGGCTGAAGAAGCCATGGCGGAAGCCGTTGAGCGCGATTACGTCATCGTCACAGAAATGTCGGAGTTCGATGCCTGGCTGGAACAACTGAAGGGTTCAGACATCTTTGCCTTCGACACGGAAACCACCAGCCTCAATTATATGCAGGCAAAATTAGTGGGGGTGTCCTTCGCGGTGGAGCCCTATCGTGCAGCCTATGTTCCCCTGGCCCACGACTATATGGGTGCACCAGAGCAACTGCCGTTTGACGAAGTACTGGCCAAACTCAAACCCCTGCTGGAAGATCCACAGCAGAAGAAGGTGGGGCAGAACCTGAAGTACGACAGTCATATCCTGGCCAACTACGATATTGAATTGCGCGGCATCGCACGGGATACCATGTTGGAGTCCTATGTTCTGGACAGCACTGGCAGCCGCCACGATATGGATAGTCTCGCACTCAAGTACCTGGGGGAGAACACGGTTCACTTCGAGGATATTGCCGGTAAAGGCGCGAAACAGCTGACGTTTAACCAGATCGAGCTGGACAAAGCGGGCCCCTATGCGGCTGAAGATGCAGATATCACCCTGCGTCTCCACAATGAGTTGAGTGCGCGTCTTGAGCGAGAGCCAACTCTGGTAAAGGTACTCGATGAAATTGAGATGCCTCTGCTACCAGTTCTGGCCCGTATGGAGCGTAATGGTGCTTATATCGATGCCAAGATGTTGGCGGAGCAGAGTGCTGAACTTGAGCAGCGAATGCGAGAGCTGGAACAGCAGGCTTACGAAGTAGCCGGCGAAGAGTTCAATCTGGGCTCCACCAAGCAGCTGGGGGCGATCCTGTTTGAAAAGCTGCAGATTCCAGTGATCAAGAAGACCCCCAAAGGTGCGCCCTCTACCGCTGAGGCTGTATTGCAGGAATTGGCCCACAACCACGAGCTGCCCGCACTGATAATGCAGTATCGCGGCCTGGCCAAACTGAAGAATACCTACACCGATAAACTGCCAAAAATGATCGACCCGGGTAGCGGTCGTGTACATACCTCTTATCACCAGGCAGTAGCTGCTACCGGGCGCCTATCCTCCAGTGACCCTAACTTGCAGAATATTCCTATTCGTACAGAGGAGGGGCGCCGTATTCGTCGGGCCTTCACCGTTGACCCAAGAATCAATGGTGGCAGTGAGATCATCGCTGCGGACTACTCCCAAATTGAGCTGCGTATTATGGCTCACCTGTCTGGGGACAAAGGTTTGGTGGATGCATTTGCTCAAGGCGCAGATATTCACCGCGCGACGGCGGCAGAAGTCTTTGAAGTGGCTCAGGATGAGGTGACTGATGAGCAGCGCCGGCGGGCCAAAGCGATCAACTTTGGTTTGATTTACGGCATGTCGGCTTTTGGCCTGGCCAAGCAGTTGGATATCCCCCGGGCTGACGCCCAAACTTATATCGACCGTTACTTTGAGCGCTACCCGGGTGTATTGCGCTATATGGAGGATACCCGTGCACAGGCCGCAGAAAAGGGCTATGTGGAAACCCTGTTTGGACGCCGTCTCTATCTGCCGGAAATTAACTCACGCAATGGCATGCAGCGCCAAGCAGCAGAGCGGACCGCAATTAATGCGCCAATGCAGGGTACTGCCGCCGATATTATCAAGCGGGCCATGATCGCTGTAGACAGCTGGCTCAGGGAGAAGAAGCTGGCGACCCGGATGATTATGCAAGTACACGATGAATTGGTTCTTGAAGTACCCAAGGATGAGGTCGAAATTGTGGCCGATGGCATTATTGAATTGATGCAAGGCGCGGCAGAACTCCACGTTCCCCTGATTGTGGATCTGGGACAGGGCCGAGATTGGGATCAGGCGCACTAATTTGACTGAAGAAACCATCTAAGAATTGAGGGTAGGGCGCGCTGCTCGGAATGATTTGGCGCGCTCTTGTTGGTACGGATGAATAAAATGCCAATTTTTGTGTTTTGTTAGGCGTTTTTACAATCTTTTTGAAATTCCGTGGAACTGTTCCGGCGACAGCCCCTCTAAAAAGGCAAGATCGTTGGAATGCGTCATCATCCCCCAAGGAAGTCAGATGTTTGCCCCGGTACTCCCCCAAGTCCGGGGCATTTTTTTGCCTGTCTTTCAGCCCTGACCCTCCCTATCTACCCAAGCCGCAACAACTGCAACACCCGCAGTACTCCAGATCCTAAATTCCACTGTCCATACTTCTATTAAAACGTGGGCAAGGCGCTTAGCGAGTGTGAGGCGCCAGGCAGGGTACTGAGCTTATGAGCCGCATTAAGTTATTCAGTCTCGATGTGGGAGCAGACTTCGCAGGACGTGTCGCCGCGAGTCTCGGTGAACCGGTATCTCGCCATGAAGAGCGTCAATTCGATGATGGCGAACACAAAGTTCGGCCACTGGATGATGTGGAAGGGGCGGATGTTTTTCTGGTCCAATCCCTTTACACCGATACCAGCAGCTGTGTTGACCAGAAACTTATGCGCTGCCTGTTTTTCATTGGGGCGCTTCGCGATGCCGGTGCCGCGAGAGTGACTGCGGTCATCCCCTACCTTTGCTATGCACGAAAAGAGCGGCGAACCAAATTGCGCGACCCCCTGCCGAGTCGCTATCTGGCCAGTTTTCTGGAAGCCGCCGGAGTGGATGTAGTCGTGACTATGGATGTTCACTCCCTGGCGGCCTTTGAGAACGCATTCCGCTGTCGCACCGTTCACCTGGTTTCCAACCCCCTGTTGATTGAAGTGGCGCGAATGCGTCTGTCCGGAGACCCCGGTCCCCTGGTTGTTTTGTCTCCAGATGAAGGAGGGATAAAGCGTGCGGAAAAATTCCGTTTGGCCCTTGGGGATCAGTTGGGGGTACCGGTGGCTAGCGCATTTGTGGAGAAGTATCGCAGCGGTGCTCTGTTGAGTGGGGGAACTTTGATTGGGGAAGTTAAGGATGCCACGGTCATTATCGTCGATGACTTACTTGCTACTGGCCACACAGTTACGCGGGCAGTGGACGCGGTGATAAAAGCGGGAGCGAGGCGGATTTTGGTGTTTTGTGTTCACGGACAATTTAGTCGCGATGCCCATACAGCAATGGCGCGCTTGCCGGTGGAATCAATTGTGGTGACTAATTCTCTTCCTCAGTCGCAGCTGCGAGGAAACTGTGAGTGGGTAGATTGTGCGCCGTTGATTGCAGATTGTATTCGCCGCCTCCACAGCAATGGGCCAGTGGCTGAGTTAACAATTTGATAAAAATCGACCGCCTTTACATAGAAGAACGTATGAGGCGCCAAAACACGTATTTTGTTTACACTTATTTACCAAAGGGGCGGGAACCATCGGGCTTAAGAGCCTATCCAAGTAATCAGTTCATTGTTGCTCCCTAACCCCAAAGCGTTTAGCTTTTTCTACCCCGGATGGTCCCCAACTCCGGGGTTTTTTTATGTCTTTCATAGAGTTCTGCAGTTTCATCCATCGGGATACCTGTCCTTTCCTTTTTGAGCTAAGACCTTAAATCGTTTTATGAGCCGCTCAGCTACTTTAAGTTTTCGTATACGGCGAGCAGGCCCTTAGATTGGCTCTCCCCGAGACTCCCGCAGAGGTTTTTCACAGTTACCTCTAGGTCCCACGACTACATTGCCTGTTATCCACTTCCGGCATAATCGATTTTGGGGGCATGGCGTAGGGCTAACCCAAAGGCTCAAACATGCGCTTGGGAAGAATGAAAGTTCAGCCTAATATCGATGCAGGTAAAGAAATTTTGGGATGAAAAGAACCCTCAGGCGTACCCGTCCCCCTGGGTGCGTCTGACAAGTGCCCCACCCCAAGGGCACTGTCCCCTAGCCGGCAGCCCCCATCTGCCGGCTTTTTTTATTTCATTAAATGACTCCATCACAGAAGAAAACAAAAGTTGCTTGTGAATGCGCTTGAAAATGATAATGGTTCGCATTATCTTTAAGTTAAATCAAATATGGGGGGTTATCGGTGAATTTACGTTACTTGTGTGCCAACCATCGCCAATGGTTGACCGCTGACACGGATCGTGCAGAAAAGGCATGGCTCGATTGGATTGAGCGCGGCAAGCTTTTGCTTGAAGAGTGCAATTACGCCGAAGCAATACCTTATTTGGGATGCGCCTTCGATCTGGCCAGCTTTCTTCTGGAAAAGCAGTGGCCAACTTATGCCATTTCGGCAACGCGTTTTAGTGAAAGCGCTATCTGGTTAATGGCTGCCTACCGGGAGCTGGGTGATGAAAAACTTCGAAACTACATACTTGCCGGCGCCAGCTCAGTACTCGCCCGCGAGTTGGGCGATAGCCATAAGCAAAGGGTTGCGGCGGATTGCATCAGCTCACTCTACCCCGGAGAGACACAGCAGCAGGTACGCGAGTTCTCCACAGCCAGAATATCCGCCTGTATCAATGGCGGAAACAGAGTGCACTGAGGGGAATGAAACGATGAATGCCGATGGCAATTCCCGTCTGTTGACGATTGCCATACACGAAGAAACCCTTGCCGCTCTTCTCGCGCAGAGGTACTTACATGCAGAGGAATTGCATTGTTTAACTCCGGGGGCACGCCGACGGCTGCACCGGGTACTGCTTCGCTCCCTGATCCCCGAACAGAAGCGCAAAGCAGCGGCAACTGGTGTGCCCGGAGTTCACTTTTAGGAATTTTCTCCGGTGTGAGAAAAATTGAAGTGCTTGTGTTGCTCGGGGGCGCTGCCCCCGGGCTCCCAGCTCGTTCAATCGTCGGAGGGTGCGGCTTCCTCTGGGATTTCCAGCCACTCATTGAGCTTGCGCTCGAGTTTGTCCAGGCCTGTTTTTTTGGTCGATGAGAAGATCTGCAGAGTGACCCCGTGATTGAGTCCCTGCTCCTTGAGGGTCTTCTCCACTGCAAAGCGAGTGTTGTTGGCTGGACCGTTCTTCAACTTGTCGGCCTTGGTTAGCAGGATGTGCACTGGGAGCTCGGCCTCTACTGCCCAGGTGAGCATATGTAGATCGAATTCCTTGAGGGGTTGGCGAATGTCCATTAGTAACACGAGTCCACGCAGGCACTCTCGCTTCTCAAGGTAGGTGGCCAGATGGCGCTGCCACTCATCTTTCATACTGCGGGCGACCTTGGCAAAGCCATAGCCAGGCAGATCCACCAGGCGCTGCTGGTCGGAGAGGCGAAAGAAGTTGATCAACTGGGTGCGTCCCGGTGTTTTAGAGGTACGCGCCAACTTGTTGTTTTCCGTGAGCGCATTGATGGCACTGGACTTCCCCGCATTGGAGCGACCGGCAAAGGCCACCTCGGCACCAAAGTCCTCCGGACACTCAGTCAGGGTGGGGGCACTGGTGAGAAATTGTATGGAACGGTAGTTCAGTTTTGGTGGTTGGGCTTTAAATTCTGAATTTGACATCGTATAAGTCTGTTTATTCGGTACACTCGCTTGGCGCGCAAGTATATAATGCCGCCGTTTTCGCGTCGCAGGACTATCGGGGGCGGTGCGAAACGCCATCTCTCAGCGCGCAACGGGACGACGTATGAACAGCATTATCAAGAACACTGCTCTGGCACTCGGTTTAGTTTTCGGCTTGGGCGCCGTGCCCTTGGCGCTGGCTGCGGGTGACGCTGCTGCGGGCAAGGCAAAGGCCGCTCAATGTGCAGCCTGCCACGGTGCAGACGGTAACAGTATTGCTCCGGCTTTTCCAAAGATTGCCGGACTCGGTGAAAAATACCTGTTTAAGCAGTTACAGGATATCAAAAGCAAAACCCGCGATGTGCCGCAAATGATCGGTCAGTTGGACAACTTCAACGATCAGGACCTGCAGGATATCGCCGCTTACTTTGCCTCGCAGCCAATGCAGCTGACCGGATCTGAGGCTATTTCCGTGATGCTAAACAACGGTGAGAACGTCGACGGCCTGATGCTTGGACGTAAAATCTACCGTGGTGGAAATATGGAGACTGGTGTTCCCGCCTGTATGGGATGCCACTCACCTGCTGGACTGGGCAATGCACCGGCGGGTTACCCTCGTCTGGGCGGTCAGTACCCAGAGTACATCGAAGCCCAGCTGAAAGCATTCCGTGCGGGTACCCGCAACAATGACGGTGAAGTTCGCACTATGCGCACCGTGGCCAAGCAACTCTCCGATGCAGAGATCAAGGCGCTGGCCAACTATATCGCAGGCCTGACTGACTAATAGTCACAGGGTTTGAGTACACTGAGGCCGGTCTGCAACCGGCCTTTTTTGTGCCTGCAGTCTGAGCATAAAGCCGCTTTCCATAGACGTACTAGGCAGTTTTTGCAGTGTTCCCTTGCACGAGGGTCCGGGAACTTAAATAATCTGCGTTGTCTATTGTGTCCTCAGTGGCTCGACAGCCCGCCGCTAGATGGCGTTCGCACCACTAAATAAAAGTTGGAGAAGACTTATGAGAGCATTTCTCGCCCCGATCACGATGGTTTTTGCTGTAATGTTCAGCCTCGTTGCCTGCGCCCAGGAAAGTGGCGAGTTTAAAGCGGGCCAGCACTATGAAGTATTGCCGCAGGCTGTACCACAGAAGAGCAACGACAAGATCGAAGTGACTGAGATGTTCTGGTACGGCTGTGCCCACTGTTTCACTTTTGAGCCAACTCTGGAGCGCTGGAAAGAAAAGATGCCCAGCGATGTTGCGCTGCTGAAATTGCCAGCAATTTGGCAGCCGGTTATGGATGTGCACGCTCGCCTTTACTACGTAGCAGATTCCATGGGTGTTCTGGAAAAGATGCACACGCCTATCTTTAACACCATCTACACTCAGCGCCAGATGCTGGCTGTCCGCGAAGGTCGTAACTGGGTGCCTGACTTAAAGGCTATCGAGGCTCTGTTTAACAAGCATGGTGAAGATGGTGCCAAAGCTGCGAAGCTGATGAATTCCTTCGCTATCAACAGCAAAGTTAAGCAAGGCATGGCCAATCAGCGCGCTTACAAAATGACCGGTACCCCGGAAGTAGTTGTTGCGGGCAAATACCGCATCAGTTCCTCTTTCCCCGGATATAAAGGTAAGAGCAATGGCCAGGAGCTGATGCTGCAAGTGGCGGATTACCTGATTGCCAAAGAGCGAGCAGATCGCGGCTAAGCTTTCCGATTGCAGAAACCCCGCCTCGAGCGGGGTTTTTTATTTCTACCCTAAGAAAGGTGCCCCGCAATCTGTCGAGAGGCTACTAACATCGATCAACCTTGCCCGATCCGGAAGCCACTAATGGGATTCAAATGGATTTTACTGTTTACCCTCCTAGCTGGCTTAATCGCACCTGTTTCAGCCCAGGACACTTCAAGCAGCAATACTGTGGCCGCTCAGGCCAGCAATCTTCTCTCCTATATAGCGGTAGACTACGACGATGCTGTAGAGAACGGGCAGCGACTGGACACTCCTCTGTATGAACTACAGAAGCAACAGGTAGAAGAAGTACTGCGCCTGGTCACTCAGCTCCCCGATCGGCCTGGTCGGCAGGGGTTGCAGAAAAGCCTCTCGGACTTGCGTAAGGCGATTGAGAATAAGGATTCCGGCGCAGAGGTGCGCCGTCGAGCCAATGCAATCGCCGACCGCCTTGCTGCTTTGTATCAGCTGCAGCGGTCACCCAGTTACTCTTTGCCCTCGCCGGGTTTTATGATGCCTGTTTATCAGCAGCGGTGTGCCATCTGCCACGGTGTCGACGGTGAGGGTAGTAATGAAGGCCCAGCCCTCAATGATCTCGAGAGAATGGCGGGGTTCAGTCTCTATGATCTTTATAACACCCTGGACCCAGAAACTGACTCTATTCACACAGTCGACATTGATGGAGACTTGACCGGCCTACAGCGCTGGGCATTAGCGGTGACTGTCGCTGCTTTTCCAGTGGCAAATCAGTTGCCACCCTCTTCCGACTTGGCGACCCGTTACCCCGGCTTACTGGGACTGCCGGGAATGGCGACCACTAAACCGGCGGAACTTGATCCAACTCTGCAACAAGCATTGATGTGGTGGCGCGGAAACCCCCACCTTGTACGCACTCTGATCCCCCTCTTATCAGCGCAATTGGCTTGCTGCAGCTGGCGGAGACGGACTATCGAGGAGGAGATATAACAGCGGCATACGGTAAGTTAATGCTGGCTTATCGTGATGGGTATAGGCCGTTACGACAGGAGCTGCTGATTCGTGACAGGGTACTGGTGGAGCAGCTTCAGGTCCAATGGCAGCAATTACGGGGTGGCTTGATTGGTGGTGCCAGTTCTACAGAAGTTATTGCCGCGTTTCAAAATCTGCGGGCGGATCTCAATCTGGCCCACTCCAAGTTGGAGCCACCTGCGATGGGGGAGGAGCGATACCTATGGACTGCCGCTCTGTTTGCTTTGGCAATTGGTTTGGGGGCGCTGCTCTGGTGGGGACTGCGAAGACAAAAGCGAACTAGACTTTAAAAAGTTTTGTCCGCCATTTCCCGGCGCAGTAGTGAGGCCATACCATGTCAAAATTAGTTGCCACTGCCTTCATGTTGTTACTGGCCCTGGATTGCCACGGTTCTGAGCCTCTGGATGCATTTCCAGAGGAGGTTGATGGCAAGTTACGTCACGTTATCAAGCTGCCCAAGGTTGTCGATGAAAGTCGCTTTAGGGTTGAGTTGATACCGGGAAAAAGCCAAGTCGCGGAATGCAACTTGCAAAGCTTTAGCGCCCCATTGCGCAAGGACATACTCCCAGGCTGGGGTTACCCCTTCTATGTCCTGTCCGACTTGACCCCGACCACAGATACGCAAAAGGTCTGTGCCCAAGGCAGTGAATCCCGGCGATTTATCACCGTGCGCGGTGATGGCTTGATGCTGCCTTATAGCAGTAAGTTGCCAATGGTTATATATCTGCCACAGGGCGTGCAGTTAAAGTATCGGGTGTGGAGAGCAGACAAGAATTTTTCCGAAGCAAAATCCAGATAGTTGGACTACCGGTAAAAATGACTTGGCATTCTTTTTGTGAATTTGTCGTAAATTTGAATATTTTTAACGTTTAACCTGCCACCGTTGTAAATTGCGTCTAGCCTTACTTTTCGAGGGATGTGAAAAATAGCGCCGAAGCGTTTTTTCATGCCGATAAGTGAGGCTTTAGCCCCGTAATCGGAAAGGAAAATTGGCGACTTCCCCAGTCGTCTTTTGAATAACCCGCCCCCTGTAATGCACTGGGGCCGATACCGTAGGGCAGCGCATGAAGTTTTTGCGTCTTTTACCAAAGCGGCATTTTATCAAGCCGGTTGTTCCATTTGTCACAGCAATTTTCCTAGCGATACCAATGTGGGCCTCGGCGGAGTCCGCCCAGCAAAAGTGGGCGGGAAATTGGCTGGTTGTGAGTGAAGGCGATGATCAATTAGTGTGGCAACTGCATGCCGATGGCTCCGGATATGCCTATGGATTTAATGCCAAAGGCCTATTGACCCATGGTTTTGCCATTAACTGGCAATTGGATGGTGACCGGGTGCGAGTTAAAACTGGAACCTCGGTGCGCTGTAAGGGCGGGGTTGTATCTGTCGCATTTCGAGATTGGAGCCGTGCCACCCTCCTATTTGCAGTGATTGATGGCCGTCATTGGCTGCAGGCGGGCGGTGGACTTCTGAGCTTTCAGCGTCGGTTGGCTGATTGGCGAACCCCCAAGGCCGGTGCAAGTTGCCCGGATATTGTCAGTCGCTAGCAGCTTAATTCCGTGCGAACGCTATTTAATCCGTGCGTGGAAAAGATGAGTAGTGGGTGGGAATGGATAAAATTCTATCTCTTCCTGCCACTGCTAATTTTTGTCGTAAGTGCAAATGCCAGTGAAGAGAAACGAAAAACACTCAATGAAGGCTGGCATGCAAAATCACGCTACGATGCCAGTCAATGGGTTGGGGCCTGGCTGATTTCCCGCGATGGTGAAGCGCGGCATGTCTGGAGTCTCAAGCCCGATGGCACTGGGAGATCCTACGCTTTTTTAAGGCAAAATGGAGAGATGCAATTCGTATTTGGATACGATATTAATTGGTATTTTGATCCATTTACTCAAATGGCCAATATAAAGACCGGACGCAGAATTATTTGCAAGCGAGGGAAGATTTACCCCTATTTTCTCACTTTAAAATCCTACGAAAGCGACTATGCGGTAAGGGAAAGTTTGCCTGGCAAACAACATGGACAGAAGTGAGTATTGGGCGAAATCGCCTGCATAAATCCTACGTAGTTTTTGTAGCCCCCCTATCCGCATGGCATGATCCAGATAGAGATTCACCCTGCCCCAAATTTCCCCGTGTGCGACTGGAAAAGGATATTGATGCGGTGCTGAAGAGCTGGGAGGTTGAACAGGATTCCTCGGAAGTGGATACAACTCCCGCGCCCAATGAACCCGAATTTGATGGTGAAGAGCTGAGAAATCCGTAACTTCTCACAGTCATTGGGTCAACTTCTCTCAATAAGAAGTAATCCCATTAATATATTTTTAACTTTCCACCAGCTAAAATCCGACTTTTCTAAGCTTCAGGAAAACTCATAAAAAGATTTAGTTATTAAACTGCCAGCTCTGTTAGGAAAATAATTCTAAAAAAATGCGTGATCTTATTTTTTCCAAATTAAAATACTCTGCCGGGTAATAGAGAGCCCACAAAAAGTAGTTTTAGAGTTGGACTATTTTCACCTGAAAACAGGTATTAATCAGAAAGATTGATCCAAAAGCAGTGCGACCGTGTAGAAACCGGTCGTATTAATCAGGTTGGAGAAAACTTCCAGACGGCAAAGAAAGCATGAAAGCTGATCTATCCGTAGTGAGAGCATTGAGAACTTTGTATCCCAAGCTGCACGATGAAATCTATGTGTTTTGTCAGGTTTCAGATAGTCGGTTTACAGATATTTTGTCAGAGAGTTTGTGTTTCTTCCGAGAAGGTGAGGGAATGAGTGTGATACTGCCTCAACGTTCGGCTCGGCAATTAGATATTGCCGCAAGCGCCCCCTTTCGCCAAATCACTTTGCAGATCCTGGCTGGTCTTGATGCGGTGCGGGTTATTCCTGTGGTCGCCCAGGAATTAATGGAGGCTGGAATAGATACCAGCGTGGTATCCACACTACACCGTGACCACATTTTTGTCCCTGATGAGCGCGCGGAATTTGCAGTAAAAATTCTGCGCGGTATTCGAAATCGAGTTCAATATAGCTGATATGTAGCCTGCCAGTGCGTATCAACTATCCCCCCACAGAGCCCCACGGCGAGATTCGCCAACTGTTGCCTAATTTTTTTTATGTTCCCGGAACTATCAAACTAGCGCCGGGGGTCACTATCAATCGCAATATGGGAATCGCTCGCTGGCAGGATCACCTTACCTTGATTAATCCCATCAGATTGCGTCCACAGCAGGAGGAAAAGTTAAAAGATCTTGGGCGTGTGAGTCACGCGATACGGCTCGGCTATCACCATGGACGTGATGATCTCTACTACAGAGACCACTTTGATCTTACCTTTTGGACACAGCGCGGCTCAGATTTTTATCCGCCAAAAGCAGATAAGGTGTTGCGACAGGAGGATGTTTGTCCAATACCGGGGGGCGCTTTATTGTCTTTTCCCAAAGTCAGTTTCCAGAAGCCGTATTGTGGCTCCCGTTTAGTGGCGGACTACTGGTCAGTTGTGATGCCCTGCAGTACTGGCAGTCATGGAATGGATGTACCTGGTTTGGTAAAAACCTGCTGAGGTTTTCTGGTATCCGCCGAGGTATGCAGATTGCTCCCTCCTGGAGAGCAAGGGTGACACCAAGTGATAAAAATCCCAGGCTGTGGTTGAAGTACGACTTCGAACAAATCCTAAGGCAGCCATTTTTGCACTTTCTTGCGGCTCATGGAGATTTTTGTGCGGATAATGCCTACGAGAAAGTAGCTTATGCGGTTGGACAAGCGTTCCCCGGTTTGGGGAAGGCTGCATAGATGAGTTTAGCGAGTACAGTCAGGGCGCAGCTCACTGGGCCTCAGCTTAGATTGCCCTAAATCGTGGTAAGATGGGCAATTGCTCGACGGTCCACAAGCACCTGTAGTGGTGCGATTTCAAATGACCTGTCCGTATCAACAATCACGCTTTGTATTCCTGAGAAGTAGCACTCCCCATGAGAGTTAAAAGTCTATTGGGTGCCCTGGCTATGGCACTATTGGTGGCTTGTACCACCTCCAGCATTAACAGCACTGGCCCCATTGCAGATAGTGATTACATCCGTAGAGATATCAATTTCCTCGCATCAGCGGAACTAGAGGGTCGCGATACCGGTAGCGAGGGTTATCGCCAAGCGGCACAGTATGTGGCTGGCCAATTTAAAAAGATGGGGCTGATTCCAGCAGGGGAGCAAGGTTACTTCCAGGAAGTGCCTTTTCGCAGTGCCAGTTGGGATGGGAGTGATCCTGAATTTGTCTTAGAGGGCCAGAACGATGAAATCGCCATGCAATTTGGCGAGGACTTTCTAGCATCGCCCTCCGCACTGAGTGAGCGCTCGCAGATCAATGCCGAGTTGGTATTTGTCGGTTACGGTATTGAGGCTCCGGATTTTGGCATTAATGACTATCACGGCCTGGATGTACAGGGAAAGATTGTCGTTGTGTTAGCAGGCCGGCCGCAGAGCTTGCCCAGTGAAGTGGGGGCTCACCACTCCTCTCCTCGCACCAAACGCCAGGTTGCCGCAAAACATGGCGCTGTGGGTTTTGTTCGCCTGTATACGCCTGAGCGGGAGAAACGCCGCCCATTTGACTACTATGCGAAGCACCGTTTTGACGACACTTTTGACTGGGTGAAAAAGACTGGTATGCCCGGTAGTGCAATCCCGGGGATGCACCCGGGAGTTATGTTGAGCATCGCCGCAGGCGGCAAGCTGTTTGATGGCACTGAGCGCAGTCTTGAAAGTATTTTTGCCGATATCGAGCAAGGAAAAACTCCAGAAGGCTTCCCCCTTAGTTACCGTGCAAAAATGAGCAGCAGCTCTAACCACAAGCGCGTAACCAGCCCGAATGTAGTGGCCGTTTTACCGGGAAGTGATCCACTCCTGAAAGATGAATATGTTGTTTTTTCCGCACACCTGGATCATGTTGGAAAGAAAGAGGACGGCGAGATTTACTACGGTGCCCAGGATAACGCTGCCGGTATCGCGGTGATGTTGGAAACCGCACGTCTTTTTGTTGAATCTGGGCAAAATCCTCGAAGATCACTGCTGTTCGTTGCTGTTACCGCAGAGGAAAAAGGTTTGCTGGGATCGGATTATTTTGCTGAGTACCCCACGGTGCCACTGGAATCGATCGTAGCCAATATCAACCTTGATATGCCCATGCTGCTCTATCCATTCCGCGATATTATTGCTTTCGGTGCTGAACATTCATCTTTGGGGCGAGTTGCGGAGGAGGCTGCAAACCGTTCCGGGCTTAAACTCAGTCCCGATCCTATGCCGGAGGAAGTTATCTTCGTGCGCAGTGACCACTACAATTTTGTCCGTCGCGGAGTGCCCTCAATCTACTTGATTACCGGAAGGGAGGCAAAAGACCCCAGTGTGGATGGTACTGCTGCACAGATGGCTTTCTTCCGCGAGCGCTACCACAAGCCAGGGGATGCTGCGGACGAGCAGATTAATTATGAGGCGGCTGAGCAATTTACCCAGGTAAATTACCTGATTGCCCGGCAAGTTGCCGATGCCGACAGTCAACCATATTGGTACGAAGGTGATTTCTTTGGGGATTTATTTTCTAGGGATTGAGCGGTTTGAACACCCTGGGAGCAACCCTAACTGAAACCATTGATTGGCTTCAGGATAGTACTATCGCTTGTTCTCCCGCAGTGGCTAGCTCTAAATGTGCCTATTGGGTTTACGACAGAGGTGGCTTGATTGTGTTTAACCGCAAGGCTTAGGTAGGCTCCAGGCTTCGGCTGTCCTGTCCACAATAGGTAATTCTTGTACGGATGGTTCAATTGCTGAGGTCGGTTAATTACAGGAGCTGAGGCCAGCAGCTGCCCCAAATCGACACCAGAACATTTAGCTAATGCTTCTTTGGCGGTCCATTTAGTGAGGAAACAAGCAGCTACTTGCGATGTTGGGAGCGAGTTTAGTTCGGTTATCTCCGCCTTGTGGAAGTATTGCTTAGCCATGGCCAACCAATTCCTTTGGTGGGACTCATTTTCGCAATCAATACCTACTGGAGTTTCCGCTATTGCTACGGCAACAAAGTCATCGGAATGGCTTATGGAAATATGACAAAGGGGTTTTCCTCTAACCATAGCAATTGTCGGTGCTTCAGCCTCAACTGTAATTTCCCAAGGTGAATACTCGTATTGCTCCGCAATTAAAGTGCGCAGTAATATTCGCCCGGCCAGGAACTGGGCTCGGCGTTTAATACTGTGTATTTTCTCCAGCCGTGAGAGCTCAGTGCTTCCCAGCAGGTGAATGGAATCTCCCTGCCAGTTTCCTGACCAGCTATTGAAGGAAGAGCAGGTAAAGTAAGGCATTTGATAACCCCTAAGAATTTGTTCCCTTTGGAAGCGATGGAATCTGGTCGACTTAAAAAACCTTCACTTTAACGGCTGGGGGGCTGTGCAATACAAGTTTCCCATGGCAAATGTGTACCATAGTACGAGAGAATAAGTGGCCGGAAAAGCCCGTGTATTTCACTGTAATCTAAGGCCGCGCATCGACCTATAATTCAGCGCTTTTACTGGCGGCTATTGGTCATTTTGTGTACCATTCCCGCCCTGTCTCTGGTCGCGCAATACCTATTAGCCAACTAAAAATAATGGTGGGAAAGGCCAGCTTCAGCTTTTTGATTTTGGGGGATGGAGCTCTGCTTCAGAATTAATGTTTGGTTATGGAATTTGTTGTCAGTAATTGGCGAGCATGGTGCTCGGGAATATCAGATCAATCGGATTGGCAGGGTTGGCGTAGAGGAGAAAAGCAGCTTGGTGGAAATAGCCAGGCGGATGTGTCTTTTCTTCCTGCAATGCAGCGCCGTCGTTTGAGTCCGCTGGCTAAAGCCGTTTTTAATACCGCTTTTCCGCTATTAGAGCAGGAAGATATTCCTTTACTGCTTTGCTCAGTGCATGGCGAAGCAATGAGGACTTATTCCTTGTTACAAGGCGTTGCAGCAAGTGAAGACCTATCGCCAACTGCATTTGGACTTTCTGTACACAACGCAATTGCAGGACAGTTCTCTATTGCCTGTAAAACCAGGTCTCCAGCACTTGCGTTAGCTGGGGGAGATTTTCCTATGCAGTCGGGTTTTATAGAGGCTGCTGGACTACTCCAAGAGGGTGCTGAGGAATTGCTTTTAGTGTTCTGTGAAGAAACACTACCTGAGATGTACTATCCCAGCGCTGAGAGCTCAACATATATTTGCGCAACGGCTATGCGCTTGGCGAAACATAAATCTAGTGATACAGATATAAAACTATCGTTAACTGCCAGTGAATGTGCTGGAGCTGAGTCAGTATTTGCAGAGCCTGATTACCAGCTTCCGTTGATTAGATCTTTGATTGATCGCGAGGGGCGTATACCTGTTTCAGAGAGATGGGAGCTACAGATCAATGCCAGTTAACTTATTGCCGGCAAAGAAAAAAGACAAGTATTGGCTAAGGTTGGTCGCTACGGCGATAGCATTTAGCCTGTTCGGTATCGGTGGATTGATACTGCGGTTTGTTCTGTTCCCACCATTAAAGGTGATCTATCGGGACACAGAAGTTCGAAAATGCAAGGCTCGTTTGTGTATCCACAACGCTTTTCGATTGTTTATTGGCTTTATGCATATCACGGGAATCTACACCTATCAATTTCGTGATGAACAAAAGTTAGCTAAACCAGGCCAATTGATATTGGCAAATCATCCATCGCTTATTGATGTGGTATTTCTAATATCCCGAATACCGAATGCCAACTGTATTGTAAAAGCCAGTTTATTTAGAAACCCGTTTATGCGCGGCGCAGTAGTGACTGCAGGCTATATACCTAATGATGACCCGGAACAGATTATCGAACTGGCTTCGAAATCACTACAAAAAGGGGAATCAGTAGTTCTCTTTCCAGAGGGAACTCGCTCTGTACCAGGACAACCGTTTAGGTTTCAGCGTGGGGCAGCCTACATGGCGTTACGCTCCGGGGTGACCCCAACTCTGGTAACAATACGGTGTAATCCACCGATGCTGATGAAAAATATTCCTTGGTACAGTATTCCTCTGAGTCGACCACATTTTCAATTCGATGTGAATGAATCAGAGAGTTTTATTCAAGTAAAAGAAAAAGATGAAACACCACAAGTAGCCCGAGAGGTTACTCAAGAATTAAAAGCATTTTTTACCGAGGAGTGTGCTGCGTGAAAGAGTTAGTTGAAGAGCTTAAAGTTCTGATTATTGATGTATTAAATCTGGAAGATATTACTCCAGAAGAAATCGTAGCAGATGAGCCCCTTTTTGGAGAGGGCTTGGGGCTGGATTCTATTGATGCACTAGAGTTAGGTCTTGCTCTGCAAAAAAAATACAACATATCAATAGATGCAGAAAGCGAAGATACAAAATCGCATTTTGCTAATGTGAATAGCCTGGCAAATTTTGTCAGCAGCAGCCGCGCATAATAGAGGTATTTATGTTGAATAGCAGAGAAGAAATTTTACCAAAGTTGACCGAAATTCTGGTTGAGATGTTTGAGGTCGATGAGGCAGATATAACAGAAGAAGCCCACCTCTCTGATGATCTTGATATAGATAGTATTGATGCTGTGGACCTAATTGTTCGCTTGAAAGAAGTAACAGGAAAGAAAATTGCACCTGAAGAGTTCAAAAGTGTAAGAACTGTTGGAGATGTAGTTGGTGCAATTGAAAAGGTAATGGCAGAGAAGTGAGTCGATTCGCGCAGCTAATATTGGTCATTATTCTGACACTGTACCCTATGGCAATTTACTTTGGCATAGAATACTTGTCTTTAAGTAGTATTCTGTTACTGCTGTTGATAGTTGCGGTTTTAAGGGTATTGTTTGGCGGCGCGAATAAGGCGATTGGCACTAAGTTAATGGCTGTGGCCTTGGCTTTTGTTGTTGGGGTTTCCTGGTTAAGGGGCGACTCAAACGGACTTCTTTGGTATCCAGTTCTTTGTAATCTGATTCTATTTTCACTGTTTTTTTACAGTTTGAGTCAACCGCAAACATTAGTAGAACGGCTTGCTCGCCTTACGACTCCAGATTTACCACCTGAAGGTGTCCTATATACACGAAAGGTTACCAAGGCATGGTGTCTATTCTTTTTAATTAATGGAAGCCTCGCACTGGCAAGTGTTTTAAACGGCGATATGAAAGTCTGGACTCTTTACAATGGCCTTGTTTCATATGTGCTAATGGGAATTATGATGGGTGGTGAATGGCTACTGCGTCGTCGCGTCCAAAATAAGGTGTGAGTTAAGGTCGTGGACAAAGTACAGTTTGAACAGGTGTTTGGTTACTCGAATGACCAAGCAGTAGTTAGCTATTCAAGTCGTGGGGAAATTTCATTCGCACAATTTAAGCGTGAATTGGCATTTGTTGAGCGAAAGCTAAAAAAATCCCTAAACGAAGCTGGGATCAAAAAAGCTGCCATTTTCTGTAAAGATAGTTACGAGTTTAGTTTACTTTTTTTGCCGCTATGTCTTGTTGTGAAGTCGTTGTTATTCCGGCAAATAACAAGCGATTTACCCAGCAAAAACTGGGTGAGCAAACCCTATTACTGGGCAGCTGGGAAGACAGCTCGGCATTTAGTATAAATATTCCGGATCAATATAGCGAAGAGCTTTTTGTTCCCAGTTATTTTGATGCTGGTATTCAATTATTCACATCAGGAACCAGTGGTGAACCACAAATCGTTGATAAAACCTTATATCAATTGCTCAATGAGGTTCAGGCCCATAATCTGAAGTGGTCATCCCGGGTGGTTAATACAACTACTTTGGCAACAGTAAGCCACCAGCATATATATGGCTTACTGTTTAAATTACTGTGGCCGCTAGCCAGCGGGCGTCGATTTGTTAGTAAGACTTATGTGGATGTTGTGGGATTACTCCAAGACGCCCAGAAATGGGGGCCTGCCGTGTGGGTTGCAAGCCCTGCACAATTAAGCCGCCGTATTTCTTCCTGGCCATGGGAGTTAGGAAAGTCCTTAGTGGATATCTTTTCTTCTGGGGGGCCTTTACTGGAAGTAGATGCAAAGGCGATTGATCAGTTGTGTGGAATCCAGCCCATAGAGGTCTATGGAAGCACTGAAACCGGGGGGATTGCCTGGCGTAATCAATTGCGTCAGAAAAGTTGGAGTCCACTAAAAGGAGTGAACATTGCAAAAAATAGCGATGGGTTACTCAAAGTCTCTTCTCCGTGGTTACCCAAGGAGTTTATTTGTCAGGACAAAGTACAAATAAGTACAGACGGTATGTTCGAACTTAAGGGGCGGGCTGATCGCATTATTAAGATTGAAGAGAAAAGAATTTCTCTTACACAGGTTGAGTCCCTACTAGTTGGTAGCTCATATATTGTAAAAGCCAATGTACTTGTCCTGGAGCGTAAAAGAAAAGTAGTTGCCGCTGTTGCCACACTTACGGAATCCGGGAAAGAACTATTGCAAAAGAAAGGAAAGGCTTCTCTTGTTCGTAAACTTAGAGAAACCCTGGCCAAGGATCTTGATGGCGTGGCTGTGCCACGTTCTTGGCGTTTTGTTGATGAAATTCCCACTAACTTACAGGGAAAAATAACGAGAGACCTGCTAATGCAACTTTTTGATGAAATTCCGGCAGCAATGGTGCCACAGATTATTAGCAGCGAAATATTAGATAATACTCGTCAAGTTAATTTTACGGTTAATGACGATTTGCCTTGCTTGGATGGTCATTTTGAAGGCTCACCGGTAGTGCCGGGAGTGGTACAGCTGGATTGGGCTATGCATTTTGGCCGCCCACTTGTAAAAGCCGGCAGTACGTCTACCCAAATGGAAGTGATTAAATTTAAGCAGTTAATGATGCCCGGTGATGCTGTCACTTTATCTTTGGAGTTCAGCCAGGAAAAGAACAAATTAAATTATTCTTTTCGAAACACTCAAGATGGCAATATAGAATATAGCAGTGGTAGGTTGTGCTTCAGCCATGTCTAACTTTTGTTTTGTAATACCCGTTTATAATCATGAGGGGGCGATCGCACAGACGCTGGCATCTCTGGATGGCTTTGACCTGCCTTACATTCTGGTAGATGATGGCTGTGATAAACCCTGTAGAATTGAACTACAACGCTTAGAGCAGAGCTATGGTCCCCGGGTTCACTTGGTTGTTCGCCAGGCTAATGGTGGAAAAGGTGCTGCGGTAAAAAGTGGTCTGCGAGCTGCGAAAGAGCTTGGATATAGTCATGGAATTCAAGTCGATGCCGATGGTCAACACAGCCCAGCTGATATACCTCAATTCCTAGAGAAAAGCAGAAAGTGCCCTGATTCACTGATTTGTGGCTATCCGCAATACGATAAATCAGTACCTAAAGTTCGTTTGTGGGGACGCTATCTAACTCATGTATGGATCTGGATTAATACTCTTTCTCTGGAGATTAAGGATTCCATGTGTGGGCTGCGTTGTTATCCCTTATCTCGAACTGTAGATTTGTTAGATAATGAGTATACCGGTGATCGAATGGATTTTGATCCAGAGATCTTAGTACGGTGGTATTGGAGCAAAGGCGGTCTCTGCCAGGTACCTGTTAATGTGAGCTACCCAATAGATGGCGTTTCCCATTTCCGGGGATTTGAGGATAACTTCCTTATATCGGCAATGCACACCCGTCTATTTTTTGGCATGTTGGCCAGAACTCTGCGTATTTCGACAGTAGGGCGAAAAGCGTGAGTAATTTACACTGGTCAAAATACCGGGAACAAGGCTTTTTCCTGGGCATCAAGTTTTTATTCTGGTTGCATCACTGGTTGGGTCCGATTGCCTTTAAAGTTGCGGTATACCCGGTAGTTTTATGCTATTACCTAAAAAATCAGAGTGGCCGCAGTTCGATCCGTGAATACTTGGAATTATTCGCCAAACGCTACCCATCTTGCGGTATAGAACCGAATTGGAAAACCGGATTTAGAATTTTTCTTAATTTTGCTAACAGCGCTAGAGAAAAGCTTGAAGCCTGGTTTGTGGGTATCCCGGATAGTCAGGTAAATTTTCCAAAAAGAGCGGGTCTTCACCAGTTGGCGGCTAGTGGCCAAGGTGGATTAATAATTGGCTCTCATCTCGGGAACCTGGAGGTTTGCAGAGCGCTTGGCAGCCTGACAAAGGTACGGGTAAACGTGTTGGTGCATACAAAGCATGCGGTGAAATTTAATCGCATGATGAAAATGCTCAATCCCCTGAGTCAAGTACGGCTTATCCAGGTGACAGAAGTCACTCCCGCTCTAGCGATGCGACTCTCCGAGGCTGTTGAAGCCGGGGAGCTGGTTGTTATTGTCGGTGATAGAACACCTATTAACTCTATGGGGCGCACCTGCGAGGCAGAATTCCTAGGGCGAAAAGCGCCTTTTCCCCAGGGGCCATATATTCTTGCTGCGCTGCTCAAATGCCCGGTGTACACGCTTTTCTGTCTGCGCAGTACTTCCGGATACGATATTTATATGGAAAAACTCTGCGATCGCGTTGTGATGAAACGCGGTGACAGAGAGGGGCATATTCGCTCTCTTGTCGAGGAGTTTGCACGACGGTTGGAACGCTATTGTCATATAGCACCTTTGCAATGGTATAACTTTTACCCGTTCTGGGATCAGCAAAAATGAATTCAGCAGTACTACAACGAACCCAAATAGTCTTTGATGGTACAGATCTATCTATTGATCAGGTAAACACCATTGCAGCTGGCCGTGGCGATATCTCTCTATCTGATGAAGAGGGCTTTGTCGCAAGGATAAATCGCGGTGCCGAGTTCCTGGATAGCCTTTGGCAGAAGGAAGGTGTGATCTACGGAGTAACCACTGGATATGGTGATTCCTGTACCGAAAGTATTCCAGCAGACCTGGTGGAAGAGTTACCTCATCGGTTATTTACCTTCCATGGTTGTGGAATGGGGGAAGTCTTTACTCTTGAGCAGAGTAGAGCGATTGTTGCTGCCCGGATTGCCAGCCTTGCAAAGGGCAGTTCAGGGGTCCGATATCGGCTGTTGCAGCAATTGGTTTTGTTACTTCAGAAAGACATTATTCCGGTAATTCCCCAAGAGGGTTCTGTG
Organism: Microbulbifer sp. MKSA007; assembly: GCA_032615215.1. Lineage (NCBI taxonomy): Bacteria > Pseudomonadati > Pseudomonadota > Gammaproteobacteria > Cellvibrionales > Microbulbiferaceae > Microbulbifer > Microbulbifer sp. MKSA007. The sequence continues at coordinate 234,828 of CP128433.1, forward strand.
GGAGCCAGTGGCGACTTGACCCCACTGTCTTATGTTGCTGCGGTTTTGTGCGGGGAGCGCAAAGTTTGGTACCGAGGCCACCAGAGAGATACTGCTGAGGTATTCGATGAATTACAGATTGAGCCATTGAAGCTATACCCAAAAGAGGGTTTGGCGATAATGAATGGCACCGCCGCAATGACTGGCTTGGCGTGCTTAGCCTACAAACGGGCAGAGTATCTAGCACAGCTGAGTGCTCGTATTACCGCCATGATGAGCGTTGCGTTGGATGGCAATGCCTATCATTTCGATAGCGCGCTTTTTGCAGTGAAGCCTCACCCCGGTCAAAACCAAATTGCAAAGTGGATTCATGACGATCTCAATGTTGGTGCCGCTCCAAGACAAAATAGCCGATTGCAGGATCGCTATTCACTTCGGTGCGCTCCCCATGTAGTGGGTGTATTACAGGACTCTCTGCCCTGGCTCCAGCAGTTTATTCATAACGAACTAAACAGTGCCAATGATAACCCGATCATCGATGGTGAAAACGAGAGGGTGCTTCATGGTGGGCACTTCTATGGTGGGCATATAGCCTTCGCCATGGATAGCCTGAAGAATGCGGTAGCAAACCTCTCTGACTTACTGGATCGACAAATAGCCCAACTGGTAGACGTTAAGTTCAATAATGGACTCCCGGCAAACCTATCAGGTGTAACCGGGCCTCGAAGATCGATTAACCATGGCTTTAAGGCTGTTCAAATTGGTGTGAGTGCCTGGACTGCTGAAGCACTAAAGCAGACCATGCCCGCAAGCGTTTTTTCCAGATCAACGGAGTGTCATAACCAGGATAAGGTCAGTATGGGCACCATTGCTGCCAGGGACTGTATCAGGGTATTACAGTTAACGGAGCAAACAACCGCAGCGGCACTGATGGTTGCTTGGCAGGGCATTCAGCTTCGAGTTCGTAGTGGAGGAGTGGATTTGGAAAAATTATCTACCGCTCTTAATACCACAATCAGGCAGATAGGAGATGAATTTTCTTTTCTGGAGGAAGATAGAGAGCTTGAACAGCCATTGAGAAAATTCGTTTCGTTAATTCAGCAAAGACATTGGCGCTTATATGAAAACTAATAAACCTATGCGCCCTGAAAAATGGACGGCACAAGTTGAACTACAAATTCCTTTCCACGATGTGGATATGATGGAGATAGCTTGGCATGGGCATTATGCAAAGTACTTTGAAATAGCCCGATGTGCATTGTTTGATCAGTTGGAATATAACTACCAACAGATGAAGGAATCAGGTTTTGCCTGGCCGGTCATAGATTTGCGCGTACGATATGCAAAGCCTTTACGATTTCAGCAGTGGATTGTTGTTCGCGCTGAGGTTTCTGAATATGAAAATCGATTTAAGATCAATTATACGATAACAGATAGAGATACCGGTGTACGCTTAACAAAAGGACATACCGTACAGGTAGCTGTCGAAATAAGCAGTGCCGAAATGCTGTTTGCATCGCCTCCAATTTTGCTGGAAAAATTGGGGGTAAATTAGTGATGACTGCCAAGCGCTTGGTTTTATTTTTTATTTGCTTTCTATTTCCCACAGTAACTTCTGCTTTGACTTCAGAGCAGCAGGCGGTTTTGCGGGAGATAGAGAAAAATATTGTGTCATCTCCACAGATGCTTGGCACTTTTTCCCAGACAAAGAGGCTGCCCCAGTTGCCCAGGCCTCTGGTTTCTTCAGGCGTCCTGGCTATTTCCGAAGAGTTAGGGTTAAGCTGGCGAATAGAGAATCCAATAGAATCCCATCGAATATTTAAACTAGATGATGCTGATTCCGGAAATCGGGTCAATAGCAATATTGTAGGAAATCATGTGGCTGATCCTCTATTAAAGATAATCAGTGGTGATTTTAGCGAGTTGGATCAGACTTTTACGGTGGGACCACAGATCGCAGAAGAGCAATGGCGAATTAACTTAATTCCCAAGCAAGAGGCTTTTAGAAAGGTTATTGAATCGATAGAAGTCGTGGGAGACAAAAAGATTCGGAAAATAGTACTAGCTGAAGCCAACATGGCAATTACTGAAATAGATATTTTTAATTTACATTCAGTTGAAGCTAATAACAGTCAACTACTGAGTGAATTCTCAGAAGATAACCAGAAATAATCTCATGTCACGTCGAGTTGTTATTTGGCTTTCCTTTGTTAGTGTAATTATTGGGATAACTGTATTACGCTATCAATCCAGCTGGCTACAAACAGATATTTTGTTATTAACTGATAATAACTCCGACTCGGTAAGTAGTGCTGGCATCCAGAAAAAAGTCAGTCAGCAATTACAGGGAAGTTTAATTTGGGTTTTAGTTTCTGAAGGAAAAGAATCACATCGTCTGGCCAGGCATACCCAAGAGTTGGCGCAGAAACTAAAGGCCGCAAAATCTTTAGAGTCTGTTGAATATCGTTGGGCCGATTCTGAAAGCTATAAAGAGGAGTGGGAGCTGCTCTTTCCTCTGCGCCAACAGCTACTCAGCCCTGAAGATAGGGCGTTATTAGACGTTACGCCAGAGGAACTTATACAGCGTCAATTGAGTAAATTATACGGGCCTGACGGCGCTGGAATTGATTTGGAGAAAGATACTTTCTCAACTTTTCGCAATTACTTTACCGCAGATATTGGAATTACTCCACAAGTCTTTGATGGAATTCCGGTACATACAGAAGGACATAAAGTTTTTACCCTGCTTTATACGCTGGCCGCACCAGTTGATTTGACTGGAGAGAGCGATATATCACTTCTTTCTTTACAGTCAGAATTAAAGCAATGGGCTCAAAAAAATGGTTATTCGCTGCTGGTAGCTGGAGCCCCCCTGCATACAGAGTATGCTGCTGCTATGGCACAGGATGAAATACGCCTGATTGGCTCCCTTTCGATCCTTGCTATTTGCTGTCTATGTATTGTTGTCTTTCGCTCATTAAAACCTCTACTAGCCTGTACATTCGCAATTCTATGTGGCGTGGCCAGTGGTATATCTGGTGTTATTATTATTTTGGGCCAAATTCATATACTGGCTTTTGTATTTGGTACAACGGTTTCTGGATTGGCGATTGACTACGCATTTCACTTTATTTGTAATAGATTGAGGCTGGGCAAGCCAAAAGATAAGGATATATTACCTGGGCTATTGCTGGGCTTGATATCAAGCTGCTTGGCATTTTTCTCTCTTGCATTAACACCTTTTCCGCTTTTACAACAAATAGGGGTTTTTGTCGGCTGTGGTTTAATAGGGGCTTGGTTGACTGTAATCCTGCTATTCCCAGGCTGGATTAATATTAAGCATAGGCCTTTATCGTTTTCCAGTCAGTTTCCTAAACTCAATATTAGGTACTACCTGTTTCCATTGGTTGGGCTGTTGATTTTTGGATCTGCGGCACTTCAGAAAATTCAATTTAATGATGACCTAAAACTGTTTTACCAGCCTCCAGAATTTCTTACACAAGATGAAATAGATCTAAATTCTTTGATTAAATCCCGGCCAGACTCCCGTTACTTTTTGGTTTTTGGTGAAGATGAACAACAAGTATTAACACGAGAATGGGAACTTAGAAATCAACTGGGCTATTTAGTAGAAAAGGAAATTATTAGTGGTTTTCAGGGGGTAACTAACCGGATACCTCCAAAAGAGGTTCAAGAAGCTGATTGGAAGTTATTGTCGAAGTTTTACAGTGGGGATGCTGTCAGGTCTTTTTATCAGCAATTGGGTTATTCTGAACAAGATATTAACCAGCAGTTAAGTTCTAAAATACAGCCATTCAATACCTTTAATTTCTCTGAATGGTTGCCAGTTGCAGGTCGGCAATATAAAGGATTATGGCTGGGTTGTGAAAATAATCACTGTTATTCTGTGGTACGTATTTATGGCTTAAAAGAAGATTTGTCATCTTTAGAGCTACTGCCTGGAGTAACCTATGTTGATACTACCAGAAGTATCTCTAATGTTATGTCACAACAGCGTGATCTGTTGCTGCAATTACTGCCATTAATATTCATTGTTGTATTTCTGGTAACTGCAACTAAAACAGGAATAAAGCAAGCCTTAAGTATAGTTTCACTTCCATCCAGCGCAGTACTAGGCACCCTGGCGATAGTGATTTTACAGGAATCAGCAATTAATTTATTTCATGTTGCGGCTTTATTACTTGTCTTTGGTATTGGTATAGATTACGCAATATTTAGCCATACAAGCAGAAAGGCAGAGCAGCATTATACCCTGCTGGCGATAGCTATGGCTGGGTTAACAACTTTTTTAGGGTTTGGTTTGTTAGCATTGTCTGGCACACCGGCGATAGCAAATTTTGGGTTAGTCCTGGCTGTGGGCACAGTATTAACTTTGTTGTTGGCATTTTTATTTTTTGTACACGGGGTAAGGGATATTAGCCAATGAAAGAAATTAAGTCTGACGTTGTTATTATTGGTGCCGGTCCTGCCGGAGCTATCGCAGGTGCGTTATTGGCTAAAAAAGGTTGGCAAGTTTCGATAGTTGAGCGGGAAGAATTTCCTCGCTTTTCTATTGGCGAAAGCCTACTGGCTCAATGTATCGAGTATCTTGAAAAAGCAGATATGTTAGAAGCTGTGAAATCAGCGGGCTTTCAATATAAAAATGGTGCTGCTTTTGAGTGGGATGGTGCTCGTACGTCATTTGATTTCCGGGAGAAGTTCTCCCCTGGGCATGGCACCACCTTCCAGGTACAGCGAGCTAAGTTTGATAAAATCCTGGCTGATGAAGCGCAGCGCCAAGGTGTTAAGGTCTATTATCGCCATTCTGTAGTGTCAGTTGATATTTCCGAGAATAACGTAAAGTTAATTGCCGAGAATGACGGCGAAAACCTGGTTTTCCAGGCGCGCTTTGTATTGGATGCCAGTGGCTTTGGCAGAGTTTTACCGCGATTACTTGATCTCGATCGTCCGTCAGAGTTTCCTGTTCGAGAATCCGTATTTACACATGTTGAAGACAATATTGATGATAGCCATTTTGACCGGGATAAAATCTTAATCACTGTGCATCCCAGTGAGCGGGATATTTGGTACTGGTTGATTCCCTTTGCAGATGGAAGAGCTTCTATTGGGGTTGTAGGTGAGAAAGAAAAGATTTCGACCTGGGGGCAGGATCCGGAACAGATATTGAAAGGGGCTATTGCCTCCGCCCCCGAGTTGGCAAAAACTCTGCGCAATGCCAAATTCGATACAGAAATACAACGTATTCGCGGATATTCCAGTGATGTGACCAAACTGGCCGGCCCTGGTTTTGCGCTTTTGGGGAATGCCGGTGAATTTCTAGACCCGGTATTTTCATCCGGTGTTACCATTGCAATGAAATCTTCAGAGTTAGCAGTTGAGTGCCTGCATCGCCAGCTCTCAGGGGAAGCGGTTGATTGGGATGAAGAGTTTATTGAACCCCTGAAGCACGGTGTGGAAGTTTTTAAAACCTATGTCAAAGCTTGGTATGACGGTCGTTTCCAGGATGTAATTTTTTATCAAACCGACCAAAAAGAAATAAAAGGCATGATTTGCTCAATCTTGGCTGGTTATGCATGGGATAAAAAAATCCGTTTGTTGCCGCTGCTGAGCGTCGATTGAATACGCTGGTAGAAATATGTTCCGCCAAGTAATACTGTTTTTGAGCTTTCTTACTCTGGTGGGGTGTATGTCCACAGGGGGAGGAAAGAAGAGCTGCAAAGTTGGCCTTTGGCCCCGTTATTGAGCGAGGGACCGCGCCAGCTCAATCAACATTTACGCATTGTCTATCAAGGCGATGAGTATGAATTGATGGCGGCTACTTTCCACACTATGGAGAGTTTAAAGCTATCTCTTCTCAGCCCTGAAGGGATAAGCCTGCTGGATGTTACATACGATGGTAATGAGGTCAGCACCCATTACCACATGAGTAGAGCAGAGAGAGTGCCACCAGAGAAATTGCTGGCAGATATCCAGTTTGTATACTGGCCAATTGCCCAGCTTCGTGAAGTATTGCCCGTAGGCTGGAATTTGGACGAGGCTATTGTCGAGGGAATTTACACGCGAAAACTCTCACGCAATGGTGAAGTGAATTCAGTGGCTCGCTATAGCAGTAAAGATATTTGGAGGGCCCAAATTGAGCTGGAGCACAAACTACTGGGTTATAGGTTAAGCATTAGGAATTTCTAAGTATGAAAAATTTCTATCTTAATCATATGGGGATCATCTGCACTCTGGGAAATACTGCTGAGGCAGTAGCTAATTCCTTGTTCGGTGATGAGAGTTCTCATATGCAGGTCGATGAAACCTATTTGCCACAATACAGAGGGAATCTGGGTATTGTACAGGGGAAGCTGCCTGATTTACCGAGTTCGTTGCAAGATTACCACTGCCGCAATAACCAGCTGGCTATGGCTGTGCTGACTCAAATTGAAAGTGCAGTCGCTGAACTAATAGAAAAACATGGTGCGGGCCGAATTGGCGTTGTGATGGGAACCTCAACCTCGGGAATAGACTCAGGTGAGGCCTACTTAAGTGGTGAGAAAGAGACCGGATATAATTATCGGCTTCAACAGCAAATGGCTGGTTTAAGTACCTTTGTTGCGAAGTACCTGGGAATCCAAGGCGTTCAGCTCACCGTCTCCACAGCTTGCTCGTCCAGTGCCAATGCTTTTGCCTGTGCCCGGCGCCTTATCTCAACCGGTACTTGTGATGCCGTTGTTGTTGGCGGTGTGGACTCCCTCTGTGGCATGACAGTCCGGGGTTTTCATAGCCTGGGGGCACTTAGTGCCGGCCAGACCAATCCTTTCAGCGTTAATCGGGATGGTATTAACCTCGGTGAAGCTGGAGCAATGTTTGTGCTTAGCAAAGAGCCTGGTCCTGTGGTTCTATCCGGTGTTGCTGCCACGTCTGATGCCCACCATATGTCGGCCCCAGACCCAGAAGGACGTGGTGCGGAAGCCTGTATGCGCGGGGCTCTGGAGAATGCTGGCTTGGATACCGCCGACATTGATTACCTGAATCTTCATGGTACGGGAACGCCACATAACGACTCTATGGAGGCTCTAGCCGTTGAAAGAGTGTTTGGAAGCAAGCTACCGTGTTCTTCCACAAAACCTCTCACCGGGCACACACTCGGTGCTGCAGGCGCTCTTGAAGCGGCTTTTTGTTGGCTTGCCTTACAATATGATCAATTTCCCCGCCATCAGTATGATGGCCACTATGATCCGGAGATAGTGCGACTGAACCTGTATCAAGGCCACGAGGCTCCTGGAAAATTGCGCTATGTAATGAGTAACTCTTTTGCCTTTGGTGGGAGTAATTGCTCGGTAATCTTGGGCAGTCAGAGGTAAAATAGATGCACAAATATACTGCTGAAGAACTGGTTCCACACAGTGGAAATATGTCACTCCTCGATGAAGTGATCTCTGTAGGCGAGGAGCAGCTACAGGCAAAGTTGCGAGTTCGTGATGATGGAATATTTTCCCGCAACGGTCGTGTTCCCGCTTACGTGGGCATTGAATATATGGCCCAATCCATCGCAGCCTTCTCCGGATATCATGCAAAAGAACAGGGTAAAGACGTTCGCCTGGGTTTTTTACTGGGTACTCGCAAGTTCCTGTCAAATATCGAGAGTTATCGCTGCGGGGAAGAATTAACAATTGATGTCCAGCGCATTCTCCAGGCTGAAAATGGCATGGCGACATTTGAGTGTGTGATAACCGGCTCATCTATCGAGCAGAGCGCGCGGCTTAATGTTTATCAGCCGGATAACGTAGAACAGTATTTGAAGGAAAGAAACTAAATGTCAGAGTGGGTTTTAGTTACCGGTTCCAGTCGTGGTATTGGCCGGGCGATTGCACTTCAGTTAGCTGAAGATGGCTACGATATTGTTTTACATTGCCGCAGCCGCCGTGATCAAGCAGAGGAAACAGCAGAAGAGATTGCTAAGTTAGGGCGAAAAAGCAGAATTTTGCAGTTTGATATTGCCGACCGGGAGCAAGCACGGGATGTCTTATTGGAAGATGTCGAGAGTAATGGCTGCTACTACGGCATTGTGTGCAATGCTGGTGTTACTGCTGACAATGCTTTCCCTGCGATGCCTGCAGAAGATTGGGATTCTGTTGTACACACCAATCTGGATGGTTTCTACAATGTTTTACACCCCTTAACCATGCCAATGGTCAGGCGCCGTGCGCCCGGCCGTATTGTCGTGATGACTTCTGTATCCGGCATTGCTGGAAATCGCGGCCAGGTAAATTACTCCGCATCCAAAGCGGGTTTGATCGGTGCGAGTAAGGCATTGGCGTTGGAGTTAGCCAAGCGAAAGATTACCGTGAATTGTGTTGCTCCGGGCCTCATTGACACCGATATGTTGGATGAAGACTTGCCCGTTGAAGAAATTTTAAAAATGGTGCCTGCCCGCAGAATGGGTAAACCAGAAGAAGTGGCGGCAACTGTAGCGTTCCTGATGCACGAACGTGCCGCTTACATCACCCGTCAAGTTATCTCAGTAAATGGTGGTCTCTGCTAATGAAGCGCGTGGTTGTTACAGGAATGGCCGGAATATCCCCTATCGGCCAGGGTTGGGACTCGGTTAGTCAGGCTTTACAGAGCGGTCTTTCAGGCATTTCCTACATGGAAGACTGGGATAAGTATGAGGGGCTTGAAACCCGACTGGGCGCGCCGGTAAAGGACTTCGAAAAACCGGCTCACTACAACCGTAAACGTGTGCGTAGCATGGGGCGCGTTTCATTAATGGCGGTTCGCGCCAGTGAGATTGCGCTTGAGGATGCGGGATTGTTGGATGACCCCATTCTCAAAAGTGGTGCTGTCGGAGTCTCCTATGGCTCGTCAGCAGGCACTCCGTCAGCAGTGGCTGATTTCGGCAATATGTTGATAAATCACCGCACCGACGGCCTCAATGCGACCAGTTATATAAAAATGATGTCCCATACGGCGGCGGTCAATATTGGGGTATTTTTCGGTTTGTGTGGACGGGTTTATACCACAAGTTCCGCTTGTACCTCTGGAAGCCAGGGGATTGGGTATGCCTATGAGGCAATTCGCAATGGTAGCCAAACCATTATGGTGGCCGGTGGTGCAGAGGAGTTGTGTGCAACTGAGGCTGCGGTCTTTGACACCTTATATGCGACTTCAACAAAGAACGACACCCCTGAATTGTCTCCTCGTCCCTTCGACCGCAACCGGGATGGATTAGTTATCGGCGAGGGCGCCGGTACACTTATCTTGGAAGAGTATGAGCACGCGATTGCCCGTGGAGCCAGGATTTATGCAGAGGTCGTAGGGTTTGGAACCAACTCTGATGGCAGCCACGTTACCCAACCTCAATCGGCAACTATGCAGGTGGCATTGCAGCAGGCAATAGCACAGGCTGGGGTAGAGACTAGCGAAATAGGTTATGTCAGTGCGCATGGCACAGCTACGGACCGAGGCGATATTGCGGAAAGCCACGCAACCCGTAATGCATTTGGGCGTGCAGTACCCATAAGTTCTCTTAAGAGCTATACCGGTCATACGTTGGGTGCTTGTGGCGCACTGGAGGCTTGGGCAAGCATTCAGATGATGCGTAATGGTTGGTTCCATCCCACGATTAATTTGGCTGAGATTGATTCTGACTGTGCGGAATTGGATTATATCCAGGGCAGTGGAAAGCACATCGATACTGAGTATGTGATGAGTAATAATTTTGCCTTTGGCGGAATCAATACATCTTTAATATTTAAAAGACGTATTTAATTTTCCTCTTAGAGAGCTTTAATCTAGGGATAGCATATGAAGTGGGTACTGGCTGTAGTTTCGACAATTCTTTTGGCTCAGCCAGTTACTGCTGATGAACTCCTAGTGAGTTTTGGCGGTGGCCCGCAGCCTGAATCAAGTCAGAATAATAAAACCTACGGGATAGATTACTCCTTTAAAACTTTTGAAAAGAGTTACCGTCAGCATATTGATATAGGTGTTAGCTATACAGAGCTAACTACTGATGCCGATGAAAATAAACGTATAAGAGCGTTTTCCATCTATCCTCAATTAAATTTATATCCCAGGCAAAGAAGTTGGGGGCAACCTTATTTCTTTGTTAGAGCGTTGGGTCCTAGCTATATTTCCAGCAACCAATTGGGAAACCGTCGTCAGGATAATAACTTTTCTTTCCAGGCACAGGTTGGATATGCTGCGCGAATTAACTGGAGAGGGAAAGAAGATCTGGTGCTAATGGTTTCCTGGAAACACTTCTCCAACGCCAACCTGTTCAGTGACAATGATGGAATAGATGTTCCGTTTGTTATTAATTTGGGCATGAAAATCTGATTTCCAGTTAAGATAGCTCCCCAGTAGTCACAGCTACTGGGGATATAAAAGCTATCAAATGGACAGTTCTTTTATAATTGCATCATTCAAATTTCTAACCCAGCGATTGTAGTTTCTGTGAATGGTGTAATATTTTTCACTATAGTCAAGCATATCGCTGTCTTTATAGGTGATACTATAACTACTAAGGCTATATATAATATCTGCTTCAGCATGATGCTTGCGAACGTTAATGGTGGCTAATATTTTCCCAGGAGCAACTTGTTGACAAGTCCAGTTTCTCGCGATACACCCTGCAATAATTGATGTTTTAATTGAATCTTGAGTTTGAGCTGACCCGTCAAGACGATCGGGAATTAGTCTACTTTCAATATTCATAACCGGATTACTTGTACAGCCAGAGACTATTAATGCAAAGGCTGCAATAGATATAGATTTAATAATATAATTCATGAAATTTCCTTATTGGGGTGAAGCTAAATTTTATGGTTTCTAGAGATCCACTTAGCTACGTCATTACCAAGGGTGTGAACACAACGTTCGAGAACACTGCAGGAGCTTTTGAATTTATAAAATAAACCTCCACTTGAATTTCTGGTGGTCTTGAGAGTATCTATCAAGTCGCCGTTTTTGTAGAGTTCAGCCTCAATTGAGACTGATTTTTGATGGCTACCTGAAATATATCTTCCGCTATATGCATTGAGAATTGTTAATTTAAGACTGTATCCCTCTGATTGAATATCCAACTCTGGGTCTAGTGAACTGGCAAATCCATGCTTACCAAGAAATTTCTTGGTTGAGCTAGCAAATTGATAACCAAGGTTGTTACACTCATTAACTATATTGGATGCAATTAATCCTTCATCGTGATATTCGGCTTTTTTATTGATGGAAATCAGGCCATCTCCATAAGCGGATAGTGAGAGGCTGAAAACAGCACCAAACAATAAAATTCCTTTAATCTTCATATAATCTCTTTGTAAGTAAGGAGCAGACCACTTAAATAAAAATAGATAAAACTATAAGTTGGGGAGGTCGTCTTAGGTTGCGTAATTTACCAAAATAAGTAGATAGGTAGTAGATCCTGGATTGATGGTAGAGGTGGATAAGAATTCATCATACGCAAAAAGCAGGGTTAGCCCATACGGCTTAAAGACTGAAATGATGTAACTTTACTGATTTCAAGCAAACTAGATAACCCTATGATTTAAATGCAAATTTTCTCAAATAATTAATCTTTTTTTATCCTGCTGAGTCACATAATTCCATCCATCGTTTAATTCCGGCGCTTCTGTATTTTTGTCGATGCAGGACAAAATAGAACTCTCGATGAAAGTCTCTATGTGGTACGGGTAGCTCAATAAGCGATCCGCGCTTTAAAGCATCAGTTAATGAAACACGGGAAAGGCAACTGATTCCCAGCCCCGCTTCTACGGCTCGCTTGATCGCTTCTGTATGTTGTAATTCCAATAGGATATGTAGTTGTGGCAATAGCCCTGCCATGGCTCTCTCAAAAGTCTGTCGCGTTCCAGAGCCCGACTCCCGGGTGATCCAGGTCGCACCGATCAGGTCTTTATCGGCGAGGCGCTTGCGGCTTGCCAGAGGGTGGTTGGGTGCACAGAAAACAACCAGCTCATCATGGCGCCAGGGAATGATTTCCAGATCCGGGTGATTGATCTCTCCTTCAATTAATCCCAGGTCCAATTCAAAATTGAGCACCCTCTCGGCAATCGCTGCGGTATTGGCAACTTCCAGTTGTACTTGAGTACCGGGCTGCTCTTCCATATAACGAGCCATCACGCTGGCTGTCAGGTAGTTGCCAATAGTTAGGGTGGCTCCGATCTTCAGGCTTCCCAGTTCCCGGTGAGTGGCCAGTGTCTGCTCAAGTTCCTGGGCTCGTTCCAGGAGTTCTTCCGCCCTTGGCCACAATTGCCGTCCCAGTTCATTGAGACGCAATCGCTTACCGGTGCGCTCGAACAGGCGCAATTCAAACTGCTGTTCAAACTCTTTCAGCGCTGTGGAGGCTGCGGACTGGGACATACTCAGGCTCTCCGCAGCACGACTGACATTCTCGTGATGGGCACAGGCAAGGAACACCTCTAACTGGCGGAGCGTGTAGCGCAAAGGGATATCTCCAGTTGATCGTTAAAATAGATAAGGAATATCGAAATATCCCACTTTGCCAATAGATCTTCTAGGGCTAAAATTCAACTATCAAGAGACTCGTGGAATAACCGGTTTTAAGTTTATGTCCAAATTGAATATAGAGAAGGTGTTGGAAGTCCATCACTGGAACGACACACTGTTTAGCTTCAAGACCACCCGGGATTCGGGTTTTCGCTTCGAGAACGGACATTTCACGATGATCGGTTTGCAGCAGGACAATGGCCGTCCACTGCTGCGCGCCTACTCTATTGCTAGTGCCAACTACGAAGATGAGTTGGAATTCTTCAGTATCAAGGTTCCCGATGGCCCCCTGACCTCCCGCCTGCAGAAGATTAAGCCGGGCGATGAGATCTACGTGAGCCAAAAACCCACCGGTACTCTGGTGGCGGACCACCTGCTGCCGGGCAAGCGCCTGTGGTTGCTGTCCACGGGTACTGGCTTGGCACCTTTCATGAGCATCATCAAAGATCCCACGGTCTACGAGCGTTTTGACCAGGTAATCCTTACTCACGGTGTTCGCTATGTTTCTGAGCTGGCTTACCAAGAGCAGATCGAGAACGAATTGCCGGAACACGAGTACTTTGGCGAGATGGTACGCGAGCAACTGCTTTACTACCCAACCGTGACCCGTGAGCCCTATCGGAATACTGGCCGCCTGACTGATCTCATGCTGTCCGGAAAGCTTTTCACCGATCTGGGTGTGCCCAAGCCGAGTGTTGAGGAAGATCGCTTTATGCTGTGCGGCAGCCCGGCAATGCTGAAGGATCTCACCAATATCCTCGATGACTGGGGATTCAAGGAGACCCGCGCAGGTGTACCTCACGAGTATGTGATTGAGCGCGCTTTCGTCGAAAAATAAGTTGGTCAGTCCACCCATAAAAAAACCACCCTCGCGGTGGTTTTTTTATGGGTGAAATACAGATTCCCGAAACTATCCTGATCTTGTGAAACCCCTGCCTTCTATTCTGACTTGAGGGGAGCTTGCTGGGAGTGGCTAGATGAAGCTGTTTTCACTGGGTGTATTACTGATTTCCTTTTTCTGGCTGGGTGCCTGTACCCGGGTGCCGGAGGGGGTTGAGCCTGTCCAAAACTTCCAGCTACAGCGATATTTAGGTCACTGGTATGAGATTGCTCGATTGGATCACTCATTCGAGCGCGGCCTGACCCAGGTAACTGCCGACTACAGTCTCAACCATGATGGTTCTGTCGCGGTGATCAATACCGGCTATTCAAAAGCGCGTGATGCCTGGCAAATGGCGGAGGGGAGGGCCGAGTTTGTCGGCCCGAAAAATGTGGGCCATTTGAAAGTCTCTTTTCTTGGCCCCTTTTACTCATCCTATATCGTGATTGCTCTATCGGATGACTACCAATACGCGATGGTATCTGGCTACGATAAATCCTATCTGTGGATATTGTCCCGCACCCCAACCATGCCCAAGGGTGTGTTGGAGCAGTTTTTACAGAAGGCCAAAGCTTTGGGGTATCCCGTCGACCAGATGATATTTCCCAAGCAAGAGGCTAAGCCCGGAAATAAGCCCTCGGTGCAGCCCTCAGGGTCGTGATCTGTTCAAAAACCTGCGTTCCCACCACCAGCTTATACACACTAGTAACAGCAATATAAGGGCCGGCCATTGGCGCCCCAACAAAACCCTGTTTGCCTGATTATTTGCTTCTGGCCCCAAACGTGCGGCAGCCATTAGTTGGGTTTCCCTGGCATTCAGGGACTGCTGCCATAGAGGCCAGTCCTCTTTGGCAAAGATATAGAAGTCTAGTACCGACTCCCCTTCCAATTTAGTCCAAAGCTGGTGCCAACCTGAATTTTGGGGCCAGAAGCTGTAGCACTGACCCTGGGAACTTCTGCTTGCGGCGATTCCTTTGGTAGAGCGGGAGCTATCTTGAAACTCTGATAAGAATGGACTCTGATCAGAAAAAAGTGGGCTGCATAGGGTGATGCGTTCTTGTGTACGCGGTAACTCATTGGAGAGGATTACTGGCTGCTGACTACCCAAATGCTTGAGTTGGTAATCAATAATGGACTTCCACAGGCTGGCGAATTCAGTAGTAAAGCCACTGGTTAGCCAGCGATGGCTGTCACTAAATAGGATAAATCCCAGGTGTTGTGTCTCAGTCGAACGCCCCCAGAAAAGCGGATTTTCTCTGTCACCCAGTAATAAGTCGCTGGAGCTGGGCTGCACGGCTAAAAGGCCTAGATTGCGAAGTGGGGGAATCTCCGAATTGTCCGCTTTTTGGTAGCCAAAGCCGGAATGTAAGTGGGTGGCTTCTTCCTTTTGTAGAGGCATGGATTGGGCAGCAGCGTACTGGAGAAACTCTTCAGAGCTATCGCTAGTGACTAACCACAACAGTGACTTTGTAGTGGCCAGCTCGTTGAGCTGACGCTTTTGCAGAGCGGAAAATTGTGGCCACAAACTGCTGTCGAGTATCACTAAATCGAAGGGACTTTCATTCGTGAATAAATCCGCAGACCCGGTAAGTCGAAGGCCGTTGAGAGTTTCTTTTCTTATGATTTCAGGTGCCAACTGGGTCATCACTTGTGCTGTTACACCGGATTGGCGCAGCCAGCGAGAGAGGGCTGCCGTCTCAAAAGAGGGGCGTGCCAGCCACAGTAACAATTTGGGTTGGAGCGGTTCTCGCACCAGGATGGGTAAAGGATCTGTATGGGTTTCGCCGGCTTCGCTTTCCGTCCGTACTCGGTATAGCTGGGGGCCTGCGAGTTTTGGAGTGGCAGTGAGTTGTGCCTGAATTGCTTCTCCCACTTTCAGCTCAAGACTGTCTTCAATATGGCCGTAGGGATTGAGCAGACTAATTTTTACGTTTTCAGTCAGTGGCTGGTTGTTGTGAACCTTTAATTTTAAAGAATCACCCAGGGTAATTCGCCGCTGCCAGTCGAATTCCCAGCGGCCATCAGATTCCTGGATATTCGATAGCTCCAGGCGCACCGGTGCCAGGTCCCGAAGTTTGTCGCGGCCGAGTGGCTCCCCATTGAGAGAGATATATTCCACACCATTGAGATTTATTGGATGTGAGCTCGCCAGCTGTTTGCTGTCGATAGAGATATTGCGCTCGGCGGGAATGATTGCCGGCGGCTGCCAGAGCATCCAGGCACTCAACCAAATGGTCAGTTGCAGGCCATAGTCGAACGGCTTGGCACCTCGGCGGCGCAATAGTACGAGTGATGCTAAGCAGGCCAACAGGCACAGGCCGGGTATCAAGAAATCAATCACAATGATTTCTCCCCTTGCTGGTGTAGCCAACGGCTGAAATGGCCGTCGGCCTCAGTTTGCAAAGGCAGTGAAGGCGCAGATTCCGGTGCTGGCAGTAGCTGATAGAGCAGCTGATTCAGGGAGTTTGTGCAATCAATGCAATTCGGTTGCTGGTGGCGCTGCTGGTATAAACGCAGCTGTTTGGACAGTTCCAGGCCGAGATCTAATGATTGCTCTGTGGCTAGCTCATTTATCTGCACCAGCAGATCGGTATCGAGTTCGGCGCCAGAGTCTACTTGGGCCATTAGGACGAGCACCTGTGCTCTTTGTTTTTGTTCAAAGGCACTGTCGACAGTTTCTGGCGCTACTTCTTCCCGTTCACCGCTAAGCCGACGGCTTTCGTCTATGGGCGGCGCCTCGAAGCCGACTCTCTGTAAGTAAATACGCGAAGCCTGCTGTACTTCTTTGATAAAGCGCAGAGCCCGGTGCTGATGGGGCAGGGAGGCTTGGGGCTCTATAACCGACAGGTCGCGCCAGGAACTCCACATGGCATTCAGTGCATTGCGCAGTAGCTCCTTGGTTTGGGGATCAAACAGGGTGGCATGCTCAGAGCTGTCATGCTGATGCCCGGCAGAAGCAGCTATGCGCTCTGCCTGTTGGAAATGGGAGTCTCGCTGTGCAAAGGGAGTGGTATTTTCTTCGCCATGTGCCTGGTGCTCACCTTGTTCTGTATGATCGTGGCCATGGCCGTGTTCGGCTTCTTCTTTATCATCGTGCTTCTCGCTATCTGCGCCAGAATGCTCCGCTTCCGAATCCTCTTCGCCGAGAAAGCGGCCGTAGCGCATGCGCAGCAAATTCTGTTCATAGGCTAAACCCTCGGAGCGCTTGCGAAACTCCTGTGGATGCAGCTGCTCTCGCTCGGCTAGCAAGGCCTCGGTGTCAATAATCAGCTGGCGTTGGCTGCGGAAGTACTCCGGTAATATCTTAATCGCCATCCCCTCGCTGTCACTCAGCCCGAAAATCTCTTCTTGCGGCCAGCGCAAGATAAAGTGTTGGCTTTTGGCAACGTTGGCGCTGGGCTCGCGGTTATCCCTGGCCTCCAGATACCAGTAGAGTTCATCTCCCGCTTCCATGGAAAACTGGTGGATGGGCAGGAGGAAATCGTAGCGAGCTGCTTTCTTATCTTCCGAGGAGTTTGTTGATAAAGCAGTGGATTGCAAACTGGTGAGTGCAATACGCTCTTCGCGAAAACGTAAATTTTCCCCGGTGCCGCTGGCGAGGGTGACCAATAAATCTGCAGAGCTCACCTGGTAATCATCATTAATGATTACTTTTACGGGAATACCCTGGGTGCTTCCTTGAATGGTATCGACGCGCAGGCTGGGTGCCTCAAAGGTAAACTCCGGAGCATTGTCTTTTTGCACCCGAATATTATGAATTTCCGGCAATAGCATTTGGCTCTCCGCGAGTTGCACTGAGAGCTGGTAAAAGTCTGCTTTAGCGATTGTGCGTTGTAATTGCCATTTTTTACTGGGTAGATCACCTAGTGGAGAAAAGGCGAAGCACTCAGTTTCGGCCAGCATTTCCAGCCCTTGCACCGGTTGATTCAATTCAAGTAGCCACTCGACCGCAGACTGCTCCGGCACATCGACTTGTAGGGATTGGTTGTTGGCTGTGAGCCCAGTGTAGGCGGGCGGCTGGATATGGGTTGCCGCGCGTGTTATGGCGAGCTTTTCGGCAACGGGAATAGCTGTATTTTGTTGCGTGGTCTCGGTTTTATCCCCAGTGAAGTGAGAATTGCTCAGCACAAATAACAACAGTCCCAGGCAGGCACCGAAGGCATTTGTCAGGGTACTGCGGAGTTTTTTGGACCGAAAGACGACCGGTCGCCACTTTCCAGCAGTTGTTGCAGCTCTGTTTCGATACGCGTGCGCTGTAATTGCTGCAATGGACTTAGGTTGGTTTTCTGTTGGCTAAGCAACTGGCTGCTGTCTTGCAGCTGTGGATATTGTCCATCCAACTGTCGACATAGGCTTTCAGGGCTAGGGCGCCAGCTGCGATCCAATAGAATTGCTACAACAGTAATTCCGAGCCAGGCGAGCAATAGCCACTGTGGCCAGCCGAGTACAAAAATGCCCAAGCCAGCCAGAAGGCTGAGGCCAGTGGCAAGCCAGAGATAGGGCCGCAGGGCTGTCAGTTGCCAGCGCCTGCGCACAGCGTTAAGGGTGGACTCCCGCTTATCCATGGTCGGCCTCCCCGTTACTATCGGTTGCCATGATGACTGCGGGTCGCGATAGGACAATTAGGCGTTCAAAAGCCAGAAGTAACAGTAGGGCGGCTATTAACCAGGGTTGCAGTTGTTCAATACGGCGGTTTTCTACCTCGCTGTCTTCTACAGGAAGGCCTGCCACTACTTTATTGGCAGACCAGTGGCCACGATTTTGGTGTTGCAGAGCCCAGTCTTGCCCAGACCAGTGCTGCCATAAACGTTCAGGTAAATCTGCGCGGCGATAAAAGGCCTCGCTGTACCAGTCACTTTCGTAGCGCAGCCAACTTCCCCGTCCCACTGAGGCCGCTTGAGCTGACTGGCTGTTATCCACAGCAACGAAGTTGAGATTATCGGCAGGGGGGATGCTGTTGTCGGTGATTAACAGGCTGCCATCTGAAACAAATTCCAGCACGGCTTGTGGCAGGGGAGCGGGGCCCGTGTAGATCAACCAATCTGCCTGCTCGGCATTGGGGGTCTCTTCTTGTTCCTGAATATGCACCGGTAGTCCCGGCATATTGCTGTGCCAGTCTTCCAGCACTGGCGCCCACCAGCTGGGCGGTTTGCCCATTAAAGCGATACTCGGTAATACCGGGCTCGGAGCTGTGGATGCTTTGTTGAGGCCGTGCCACTGCCAATGGGGACTGACTCTTAGTGCCTGGTGGGATGCTGGAACTCCGTTGTTTATCAACAGGATATGAGCCCTGCGCAAATCCGCCCGGCGTGATAGTGCTGATAGAGTTTTCCACAGGTCCACATTTTGTGGTGGAGGTGAGGTTACTGAGGGTGTTTCTGGGGATAACCACAGCACTTTATAACCTTCCCCGACAAGCTGTGGCAGTGAATTGTGGATAAATGTATTCGCTTCGCCCGCCCCAATTCTGGGGTCTACCAGTATCACGCCCTCTTGGGGATAAATTTCCCGTTTAATCAGCGGCTGTGCCAATAAACCTGCCAGCAGGGCGACGATTAGCAGGCGCAATAGCAGCAACCACTTGTTATCCACAATAGGGCGGCGCGCGCGACTCTGTGAATATCTTTGTACCCATTGCAGCGCAGCAAAGGAGATCTGCTGTGGATTACTTCGGCGCAGCAAATGAATGGCGATAGGGATAATCAGGGCTGTGAATAGCCATAGCCACTGTGGGGATTGAAATAAGTTATTTATCCACAACATCTCAGCACAACCTGCCGTGCAGTTGAATAAATTGGCGCAGTGACTTTTCCACAGGCTGCTCGATAAGGTCGGTCTGCAGTGAACACTCCTGTGTGGCAAAGCGTGCTTTTAACTCGCTCTGCGCTTGAGCAAAAGCATCCAGGTAAGACTGGCGTTGCCGCTCGGCGTCCACTTCTAAAGTTGCGGGAGTACTGGCGCTTACTTCTGGATTGAGCAGCTTTAGCTCTCCGACAAAAGGAAAAGTCTGTTCTGCCTCAATTAACAATTGCAGTGGCAGGCAGGGGCGGCCGGCGGCATGCAGGCGTGCGGCAAAATCGCCGATCTCATTACCCTGTTGAAAAAAATCACTCAGTAACACCACCTGACAGGGCCGCTCAAAGTATTGCCACAGCGGCGCCAGTTGAGTGTGATCTGGCCAGTGGTCGCTGGCGTCGAGTTGTTGTAGCTGAAGGGCGATTTGGCGCTGGTGGCCCTCGCCCTGGCCTTCGGGCACATAAACCGTCCGGCTGCTGTTAAATGCCAATAGGGAATAGCTGTCTCCTTGGGCGTTGAGCAGCCAGCAGAGGCTGGCAATCCAGCACTTGGCGTAATGCAATTTATTCAGGCTGGGCTCGACAAAGCTTGCCTGGCCCAGGGAGGCGCTGCTATCGAGCACAAAGCACACGTGCATACGGCTCTCCTGCTCGGTCTCGCGCACATAGTAGCGATCACTGCGGGCAAACAGTTTCCAGTCGATATGGCGGATGGAATCACCCGCTTGATAGCCTCGGTATTGATGAAATTCCAGGCCGGTGCCACGGCGCTGGCTGTGTTGCACACCGAGCATCACGCCCTCGGCGATATGCCGCGACAGCCACACCAGATCGCGACAACTGGCCAAGGTTTTGGGGGACAGGTATTCCACGCTGATCAGTCCCTGCCCGGTTCCGGCACCGCCGTCAGTAATTCGTCAATCAGCTGTGGCATCTGCACGCCATCGGCCTGGGCTTGGAAGCTGAGCAGCACCCGGTGGCGCAGCACTGGCAGTAACAGGCTGCGGATATCCTCGCGGGTGACGGCGAGGCGTCGTTGCAAAAGGGCGCGGGCCTTGGCGGCGAGAATCAGAGCCTGCCCCGCGCGGGGGCCGGCGCCCCACTTGATCCACTGTTGCAGGGTATCGCTGCCGCTGGTTTCCATACGGGTAGCGCGCACCAGTGTCGCCACGTAGCGGTACAAATCGTCGCTAACATGAATTTCCCGCACCAGTTGCTGCATTTCGCGCAATTGCTCCGCATCCAGGCTGGGACTGGGTTTGCCCCTGCTGACACCGGTGGTGGAGCGCAGGATTTCAACTTCATCCTTCTCATCGGGATAGTCGATATGAATATTTAACAGGAAGCGGTCCAGCTGAGCTTCCGGCAGCGGATAGGTGCCGGCCTGCTCTATGGGGTTTTGTGTGGCCAGTACGAAATAAGGATCGGGCAATTTCAGTGTTTTACCGCCCACGGTTACTGAGCCTTCCTGCATGGACTCCAATAGGGCTGCCTGGGTTTTCGGCGGTGTGCGGTTAATTTCATCGGCGAGCAGGATATTGGTGAAAACCGGGCCCTGCTGGAATTTAAAAAAGCGCTTGCCGGTGCTGTGATCCTCTTCGAGGATCTCACTGCCGAGAATATCTCCGGGCATTAAATCCGGGGTGAACTGTACCCGCTTAAAATCCAGCGCACTGGCATCGGCGAGGGTTTTTACCAGCAGGGTTTTACCCAGCCCCGGCACCCCTTCGAGTAGGGCGTGGCCGCCGGCCAACAGGCAGATCAACATCTGCTCCACCACAGGTTTCTGGCCGACAATCACCCGTGCAATTTCCTGTTGAAGATTGTCGAGGCTGTGCAGTTGTTCTTCGATACTATTTTCCAGGGTGGTCAGCATAATCAGCTCGTCAGTGCGTAAATAACAATGTTCACCGCAAATTTTGTGTTATCGATGGCGAGCCAGCGTTTGTTGCGGTAGTCGTAGTCCCATTCGCAGCCGAAATCCTTGTTGCTATAGAGCACGGCGATACGGCCGTTAACAACTATGGCTTTCAGGTAGTCGTGTACCAGATCATCACCCCAGCCATTTAATTCAAAGCTGGTTACTGGCAATTCGTCGAATTGGAAGAAGCAGCGGTAGAGGTCGTGATCATCCGGGAGCTTTTGCAGGCAGTCTTCGCCAAACAGCTCGGCCATTTGCGCTTCGAAGGATTTGGCAAAGAGACCGTCGATATCGTGGTTGCAGTCGTCGACAAATACAAAGCCGCCGCGATTGACGTAATCGCGAAAATTCTTTGCCTCTTCCGTGGTGAATTGCACCAGCTTGTGTCCGGCCAGGTAGCAGAAAGGCGCCAGCAGCATTTTCTTATCGGCCAGCGGCACTATGTGCTCTTTGGGGTCGACTCTGAGGTTGGTGTATTCCACCAGCGAATTGAGCACGTTGGAGGGCATGCGCTGATCTACATCCCAGTCACCGGACTCGTACATTAAGCGGGTGAAATAAAAATCGTAGTGCTCCTGCGCACTACCCGGTGCGGTATTTTGTGCGCGTGTGCCCAGCGGCAGCGCTGCGGCGCAGCTACCCAGGATCAGGCGCTGGAGAAAAGCCTTGCGGGTGAGGGACACGGGATAACTCTGTTACTGCGTTGGTTTTTATTGTTGAGAGCAAAGGAAAGAAGGTGCTTCGTTCGAGACTCGCTGTAAATACATCCCTGTACGCTCGTAATCGGCATCCATGCCTCATACGGTCTCGAACGGAGCACCTTCTTTCCTTCTACCCATTTATTTTCAATGCTGGGAACTGACTGGTTTGCTGGCCAGCTCCCGCCTGGATCAATGGCTAGCCCAGCTTGCGCTTGGTGTTAATCACATTGATACCGTCGAAGCGTGCAGTGGAACTACCGTGGGATACCGCACTGGTTTGCATCGGTTGTCCCTTACCGTCAAAGAAGGAACCACCCAGGCGGTAATCATCTTTGTCGCAGACCTGCGAACAGGCATTCCAGAATTCCTGGGTGTTGGACTGGTAGGCGACGTCCTCCACCATGCCGGTAATCTTGCCGTCTTCAATCTCGTAGAACAGCTGTCCACCAAACTGGAAGTTGTAGCGCTGCTGATCGATGGAGAAGGAACCGGCACCCACAATATAAATGCCTTTCTCCACATCCTTGATCATATCGTCGACGCTCAGCTCCTCCTTGCCGGGCAACAGCGAAACGTTGGACATGCGCTGGAATTGCACGCTGGACCAGCTGTCTGCGTAGCAGCAGCCGTGGGATTTCTTTTGCCCCAGCATATGTACCTGATCGCGAGTGGCCTGGTAGTTCACCAGCACACCGTCTTTTACCAGATCCCAGTTGCGGGTCTTCACGCCTTCATCGTCGTAGCCGACGGCGCCGAGAGAGCCGGGCTGTACCTTATCGGCAAACAGGTTGACCTTGTCGCTGCCGTATTGGAATTTGCCGCTGCGCCATTTATCGATAGTGGCGAAAGAGGTTCCGGCAAAGTTGGCCTCGTAGCCGAGCACGCGGTCTAGCTCCAGTGGGTGGCCGACGGATTCATGGATGGTGAGCCAGAGGTGGCTTGGGTCCAACACCAGGTCGTACTTGCCCGGTTTGACCGATTTAGCCGTGAGCTTTTCCTTGGCTTGTTGCGCCGCCAGGCGTGCGTCTTCGGCCATATCGTAGGAATCGCGATAGAGCACCGTCTGTGCTTGGATCTTGTCTTCGGCGCGGCCATCCAGGTATTCAAAGCCGCGTCCTACCGGCTGGCTGAGGCCCTGGCGGGTACGGAAACCGCCGGTTTTCTTGTCCACTGCGGTGACCGAGAAGGGCGCCCACAAACGGTGAACGTCCTGGTCGATATAGGAGCCGTCGGTAGAGGCAAAATACTTTTGTTCATTCACCAGGTACAACATGGAGTTGATATAGCTGGCGCCGGCATCCATAGCGGACTTGTTCACGTCCATTAACAGGTCCACCTTGTCGGCCAGGGGGATCTGCATAGCGTTTTTCTGGATGGGTGTCTGCCAGCTCACCTCGCCGTGGCCTTTTACCGGAGCCAACTGTACGGGCTCCTGCTGGTACTTGGAGTTGGCCTTGGCGGTAGCTACTGCCTGGCGGGTGGCGCGAGCGACGCCATCGGCTGTCAGGTCATTGGTGGCAGCAAAGCCCCAGGTGCCGTTGGCAATAACCCGAATCCCCATGCCGATAGATTCGGTGTTCACCACGTCCTGCACTTTCATCTCGCGGGTGATCACATATTGGTTCAGGTAGCGACCAATACGCACATCGGCATAAGTGGCGCCGAGTTTAGTGGCGGTATTCAGGGCGACATCGGCAAATTCTTTTTTTACCGAGAGATCAATACCGCTTTGCGTCAGTTTGCTCTCGGCGACCAGATTGCCGGACAGCGGCAACATGGAAACACCCAGGCCGGCACCGCTGAGCTGGAGAAATTTTCTTCTTTCCATTTCGTTATCCTCGATGGGTGCTGGCTGTTATACGGCGTCGGAAAGGCTGCTGAAGGTGAAGTCGCGCACTTTCAACGCGGGAATCATGGCGGACATGCCCCACATACCCACTCGCTGGGGTACACCCATATCTTCGATATTGTTGAGCATGATTACCGGGCTCTCGTTGAAGCGGAAGTTCTTCACCGGGTATTTGATCTTGCCGTTTTCGATATAGAAGGTGCCGTCGCGGGTGAGGCCGGTCAGGAGCATGGACTGCGGATCGACCATACGGATATACCAGGTGCGACTTACTAAAATGCCTCGGTGGGTATTTTTGATCAGTTCTTCGGTGGATTTATCACCGCCGACCATAATTAGGTTGTTGGGCTCAGGGACCACTTCGCCTTTGCTTTGCTCGGCCCAGTAGCGACTGCGCGCCAGGTTTTTCACTACCCCATCTTTCACCCATTCGGTGCGTCCCAGCTGCATAAAATCACCGCCGGTCCAGGGTTGAGCCGGCACATCGAGGCTGGTGGGGTCGGAGTAGAAATTTACTCGCTTGTCGAACATCTTCTCGCCGGTACGGTTGCCGCCGCCCTTTTTGCTCATAAAGCTGCGGCCCTCGTCGGCACTGCGCGCATCGAAGCCGCTCATCATGTAACCCACCAGGCCGGACACCGCATTGGGCTCCAGGATCACGGTGTACTTGCCCGGTTCCAGGGCACGGGCTTCCTGGGACAGGACCGCTTTGTCGATGGCGACAGAGGAGGTGCTGCCGGTATTCATTGCACCGAAATCGGTAACGTCACTTTCGGCCCAACCAGAACCCAGGCCATTCTCGGTGCGCATAGTTACAGTGAAATTGGCAGAGGTAGAAGCGTGGTAGCCGAACAAGCCTTTACTGGTGGCGACTGCAGCAAAAGAACGCTGGTCTTCCAGGTAACCTGCGGCAACCACTTTCTTTTCCTTGGCTGCAATAATGGAATCTGCCGCAGCCTTGGCGCGCTGGTCTGGAGTGATATCTGCAGTGGACTTGGCGAAGCCGTCTACGCTGACATATTTCTGCGGTCCCAGCATCGGCATGGCTTCCGGGTTTTCCGGAGATAGCTTGGCCAACTCTTCGGCGCGACGCATCACTTTTTCCAGGGAGGCATCACTGAATTCATTGATAGTGGCCACACCGGATTTCTTGCCGAAACGGGCCTCTACGGCCAGCTCGATATCATTGACGATACCACTGGTGGAAACGCTGTTGCGCGCGTAGCGAATATTGCCGGTTTCGCTGCCGGCCAGCTGCGCGCTGGCTTCATCGGCGCGGCTGTATTTTAAAACCTTGTCGAGAATGCGCTTCGCTTCACTTCTACTCAGAATGGCCATTGCCTTTTCTCCAATTACTTATTCTTGTGCGCCGCTCAGGAAATCTTGCGCTTGGTATTGATTACATTAATTTGGTCAAAACGAGTGGTGGAACAGCCGTGGGAGACCGCACTCACCTGGCTCGGCTGGCCCTTGCCATCGAAGAAGGTTCCACCCAAGCGGTAATCGCTGCTGTCGCATATCGCCGAGCAGGAATTCCAGAATTCCTGGGTATTGGACTGGTAGGCGACGTCCTCAACCTGGCCGACGATCTCGCCGTTTTTGATCTCATAGAAAAGCTGCCCGCCGAATTGGAAGTTGTAGCGCTGCTGGTCGATGGAATAAGAGCCGCGTCCGACGATGTAAATGCCTTTTTCCACATCGCGGATCATGTCTTTGGCTGAGTACTTCTTCTCGCCCGGAGCCAGGGAGACATTGGGCATGCGCTGGAATTGCACGCTGGACCAGCTATCGCCATAGCTGCAGCCGTGGGATTCCTTTTGGTCGATCATATGCACCTGATCGCGGGTAGCCTGGTAGTTCACCAGGATGCCGTCTTTTACCAAGTCCCAACGCTTGGTTTTTACCCCCTCGTCGTCATAGGCGACGGCGCCGAGGGAGCCCGGTTGCACCTTGTCGGCAAACAGGGTGACCTTATCGCTGCCGTACTGGAATTTACCGCTGCGCCACTTATCCAGGGTGGCGAAGGAAGTTCCCGCATAGTTGGCCTCGTAACCCAGCACGCGGTCCAGCTCTAATGGGTGACCCACAGATTCATGGATGGTCAGGCACAGATGCGAGGGTTCCAGTACCAAATCGTACTTGCCCGGATCGATGGACTTGGCTGATAGCTTGGCCTGGGCTTGCTCGGCTGCAAGCACTGCATCCTCGGCCATATCATAGGAAGCTCTATAGAGCGTGGTCTGACCAGGAATCTTGTCTTTGTCGTGACCGGCCAGGTATTCATAGCCTCTTCCCACTGGGTCACTGAGACCGTTGCGAGTCTTGAAAGCACCGCTCTGCTTATCAACAGCGGTCACCTGCATAGGTGCCCATAGGCGATGGACATCCTGGTCAATATAGGAGCCGTCGCTAGAAGCAAAGTACTTTTGCTCATTCACCAAATACAGGGAAGAGCGGATATAGCTGGCCCCAGCTTTGAGTGCCCCATTGTTAACATCCATCAGGAAATCGACTTTTTCACTGATGGGGACCTGCAGGGCATTTTGTTCGATAGGTGTCTGCCAGGAAACCTCGCCCACCCCTTTTACCGGTGCCAAACGCACGGGCTCAGTTTGGTATTTGGCATTGGCCTTAGCTACGGCAACTGCTTGGCGCGCGGCAAGGGCGACGCCATCCGCTGTAAGGTCGTTGGTGGCGGCGAAGCCCCAGGTACCATTGGCGATCACACGAATACCAGCGCCAAGGGATTCTGTGTTGACGATATTCTCCACGTTGGTTTCGCGGGTCATAACATACTGGTTCAGATAGCGGCCGATACGCACATCGGTATAACTGGCCCCGGCTTTGCGCGCGGTATTCAGGACTACATCAGCCAGGTGTCTTTTATGGGAGCTGTGCATGCCCTCATTGAGCAGCTGCTCCGCGCTGACCTGAATGCCCTGTAGAGGCAACAAAATACCACTGGAGCCGACGCCGGCGATCTTGAGGAATTTTCTTCTTTCCATTGGCTACCTTTACCCCACGAGAGCACGAGCACTCTCTGCGGGTACTTATTGTTATTACGACTGACGCTGGAGGCCTTGTGTGCACGGAGGTCAGACTTTGGATACGCACAACTAACAGGACCAACCTAAAGTTGTAAAGTACTCGCTCGGTAAAGTGAAGTTTCGTAGGGATAAGACGTTGTGAGGGTGGAACGGGAATCAGAGGGCAGCATTTCTTCGAACTTTGTCGAAAGTAATGTCCTTAAGCAGGAGACCGTTGCGGTAAACGGGCCTTAGCAGGCTAGCCCCTGATTTTAGATCGCTCTGCGCAATAGTTCGAAGTGCACCATCATCGCCGCGAATCAAGGCAAGGCGGCCACCCTTGGACCTTTTCTCGGGTCCGGTTCTCGGATTCTTAAAAATATCGTACCAACGGCCATTGATACAGATAGCGCTAGCTTTCATAGCAAATCCCATCATATCGCGGTCAACTTTTTGTAGTAATCCTCCGCCCATACCAAAGGTCAGATTTTCAGTGCTTTGATTGTTTTCTTTCATTGCTTGGAGAATTTTCGGGATTACAAAGCGAGTGATACCGTCTCCTTGTATGACGCGAATAAAGGGGGAGTAATCGATACCCTTTTTTATTCTTCTGCGAGCCAAATATCCGCATCAACCTTTCTATTGCTTCTATCACGACTTCTTCTGGGTTGCCGGAGTCAGGCCTTATTACTAATGTGCCGCCACTATGAGTAACTCTATCCTTTAATTTTTTTCCCCAGATATTCTCTATAGCATTCCATAAATCGTAGCTATCGCTGACAACAGCCACAGTTTTTCCTTCCCCAGAAAATTGCTCAAGTATATTACGGTAAGCATCTTCCTCATGCTGTTGTCCCCAAGCGATAATTGTGCTGTGTTCAGCGGCGGGAATGGAAGCTCCAGGTACAGCGGCGTTGTAAAATCTTTTTGCGGCTAATATTCCAGATATCGTATCAGTCCCCTTAAAATTAACTAAGTGAGCCATACCTCCCAGCATCGCTGTTTCGAGACTGCTGGCTCCCCGAGCCCCGAAATCATGTAAACGAAATTCCAGCGTATCCAGATTTTCCGCTGTTTCAAATAAATACTGTGAGATAATTTTCTTTATTTCGCGGCTCTGGGTAGCTACGGTTGATGGATACCAGATGCTCCGTAAAAGTGCAGTTTCAATATAAGTGGTGAGCCAAAAGCAGGAGGGGCAGGTATTAACAACCTGAGCTAAAACATTGGTTACTGGAATAACTTGTCCTTCTTCTATCGCTGTAATTTCAAGGGGCATTAAACCATTGTGGTCGTTTAAAATATGATTCCATCCATCACGGTTAAATGGCAGTCCATGGGGTTTTAAAATATTTTCAGCTTCATTAATTTGATGAAAACTGATGGGGGTGCTTAGGTATTGCTTGATAAACGCCTGCAAGCCAAAGAATACCGTCGACGCAAATTCACCGCCACGACACTCTACATAACTACTAATATGTGATGTTCCTGGGGGGTACTGCAGATAATGACTAGTTTTATAGCTATCGACATTGAGAATAGGATTTCCCAAGCACTCAAAGGATGAATTAGAGCCGGGCGCGTTCATATTTTCAAAACCATAAGTTGGCGTTGATTTTATGTCACTATTTTCCTGCTGTTATAGCGTGTAATTGATTTTTGAATTGTATACCAACCACAATGTTCAGTTTTACAGCGCTAATAGCTGCTACTTAAGCAAAGCATAAAAGCAAGCGACCCACGTTTAAAAACTTGTCATCCACTCATTTTACCTCCTATTGATTGACCTACTCTATTGGTATGTGTACATTTATATGCATGTGAGGCAAAGGAACGTCATGCTCAATGAACTCCAGTAAATTTCGGCGTGTTTACCGGCGGATGACTATGCCTACCATGGTGTCGATCGATCACAGTAGCGCTGTCACACAAAGTAAAAAATGCGTAAATTGGTTGCTGTAGAGAGAGGTTCGGCAGAGCAAAAAAATCTGCCCGGTCATAACTTTCCTGTGTAGAAGCGTTCCTTCCATTAATGACTTATTGTTTGGGAAAAAGTCATCGCAGTTTACTAATTTGAATGATATTGGAATTGCTCGTAGAGAATACGGCATTGATATAATTTAGTATTGATTCCAATCCTATTGCGCTACTTATAAAAACTCTGCTGCAGACTCGTAATACTTTGCGGAAAAATTGTCTTGCCGTCATAGCAGGAAAGCATAAACAGTATCTTTGGTGAGAGATTGGACACTGTTTCGACATCATTTGAAGTTTGTAGCCAATAATAAGGTGGATTTTTCTATTTGGGAGCAGGAGATAAGTTATGAGTGAAGGGTTTATAAAGCGCATATCACGTTTAATCTCTGTGTCCGCCAATGCCGTCGTGGACTCGGTTGAAGCCGCTGCACCAGAGTCAGTGATGGAGCAGGCAATTCGGGAGGTGGATGATGCAATTGCAGATGTGCGAGATCAGCTAGGGAAGGTGGAGGCATCCAAGTATCTAAACAGTAGAGCGTTAAGCGATGAAAATGCTCGTCATAAGCGTTTAGCTGAACAAATTGATATTGCTATAAATGAAGGTCGTGATGATTTGGCTGAAGTCGCCATTGCCAAACAAATGGATATTGAGGCGCAACTTCCAATTTTAGAAAAAGCGATCAATGAAAATGAGATAGAAATAAAGGAACTAGGTTCCTATATTCTTGCCCTGCAAGGTAAGAAACGTGAAATGCGTGAGCAGTTACAAGATTTTATTGCAGTCAATAAAAAGGTAAGTAGTAGAGTTACTGCGGATGAATATGGCAGGGATAGAAAGCCAAAAGCCCAGGTAGAACAAGCTACCGATGCATTTAATCGAGCAGTAGGTAATACAGCTATATCGACATTTGACTCTGGGATAGATGCCAGCAAATTAGCAGAACTTGAGGAGTTCGCGCGAAATAATCGTGTGAAAGAACGTTTAGCCAAGATTAAATCGGGGGCTGATGATATTTTTATTGCAAGACCAAAACCTGATCTTTACCGGTGCGCTGATTTTATTGTTTATGATAGCGCTTCTTGAAGGCATCATGACATTGATTGGTGTTGGTATTTCAGATTTACTGGATAATTTATTACCAGATTTTGATGTTGACGTGCCAGATACAGGGTTGTCTGGGGGGATGACTAAGCTGCTTGGGTGGTTGCGTTTCGGTGAAGTTCCTGCACTTATACTGTTAGTAACTTTTCTGGTTAGCTTTGGAGTGACCGGCCTAGTAGCCCAAATGCTCATAGAGTCTCTTGTTGGATATTTATTGCCAGGCGGTTTACTTGCTGTGGCAGTCTTTTTTCTTGCGCTACCTCAGGTACGTTTTGTTGGCAACATTATGCGGCGCTTTGCTGTGGGTGATGAATCCGAGGCAGTTGAGAGAAATTCCTTTATTGGCCGTGTAGCTATTATTACGATCGGTAAAGCAGAAATCGGTTCACCAGCAGAAGCACGTTTTAGTGATGAATACGGAACTACACATTATGTGATGGTGGAACCGGATGAAAGTGAAACATTTAATCAGGGGGATAAGGTGTTACTGGTTGAAGAGCTGGGAGCACATTTTCGAGTAACACGCCCCAGCAGTATACATCTTATGGAGAATAACTAAATGGAGAATCTAGAAGTGATAGGAAACCTACCGGTTATGGTATTTATTGCCGGGGCTGTATTAGTGGCCTTAATTGTTATTGGAACTATTTTTGCGCGCCTGTATACAAGAGCCTCAAAAGAGCGCTCATTTGTGCGTACTGGTATGGGTGGTCAAAAAGTCATAATGAATGGAGGTGCATTGGTACTACCGGTTCTACATGAAATTATTCCTGTAAACATGAATACTTTGCGCCTGGCGGTTTCCCGTAAAGAGCACCAAGCACTTATTACCAAGGATCGTATGCGTGTTGATGTACTTGCTGAATTTTATCTGCGTGTAAAACCGGATGTAGATGCGATAGCCAATGCTGCACAGACTTTGGGGCTGCGTACTTTAGACCCCGAAGCATTAAAAGAAATGATCGAGGGTAAATTTGTTGATGCGTTACGCTCTGTAGCAGCTGAAATGGAAATGGCTGAATTGCATGAGCAGCGCAGCCAGTTTGTACAAAAAGTTCAGCAGGTAGTTTCCGAAGATCTATTAAAAAATGGATTGGAACTCGAGGCTGTATCTTTGACCGGTTTGGATCAAACCCATAAAGAATTCTTCAATCAGGATAACGTGTTTGATGCTGAGGGCCTCGCCAGCATGACCCGCTCTATTGAGACGCGTCGTAAAGAGGTCAATGATGTCGAGCAAGAAACTATGGTACAGATCGAGAAGAAAAACCTCGAAGCTGAACGCCAAAAGTTAGAAATTGATAAAGAAAAACGTTACGCACACCTGGAGCAGCAGCGCGAGCTGGAAAATCGTGAAGCTGCTCAGAAGGCGGATATTGCCCGTGAACAAGCAGAGCAGGAACGCGCAGCACGCAAGGCTGAAATTGAAGCCCAGCGTGAAGTGAGTCAATCCCAAATTGCTGCGGAACAGGCAACTAAGTTGCTGGAAATCGAGAAAGAGCGTCGCTTGAAAGAACAAGAGATTGAAGGTGAGCGTATTCTTGATGAGCAGCGTATTTCCAAAGAGAAATCAGTGGAAATTGCCAAGCAGGAACGTGCAATTGCTGTTGCAGAAAAGTCCAAAGAGCAATCCCTTGCGGACCAACAGGCCAACGTAGCTCGAGCTGAAGCAGTAAAAGCCGAAGAGCAAGTTCGCACGGCTCAGGATGTTGAAGTTGCAGAGCGTGATAAGCGCATTGAAATTATCGAAGCTCAAAAAGTAGCGGAGCGTCAGGCCACGGGTATTAAGGTAATGGCCGATGCAGAGAAAGCAGCTGCAGAGGATAAGGCTGAAGCATTGCGCTTGCAGGCTGCAGCTGAAGCTGAGGCTATTCGTATTAAAGTTGAAGCTGATCGTGAAAAATATGCGGTGGATGCTGAGGGGCAGCGCCTGATGAATGAAGCTTTCAATAGCCTTAATGAGGCCCAGATCGCACTTAAGAAGGTGCTCAGTCTGCACGAAAATCTTCCCAATATTATCCGTGAAAGCGTTAAGCCGATGGAAAGTATTGAGGGAATGAAAATTATCTCTGTTGAAGGCTTAAATGGTGTTGATGGTAGAGCAAGCAGCGGCATTTTAGATGGCGAGGCTGAATCCAAAGGACAAAGCTTGCCTGAGGCTCTGGTGGGTAGTGCTCTAAAACACCGAGCTATGGCGC
Organism: Microbulbifer sp. MKSA007; assembly: GCA_032615215.1. NCBI lineage: Bacteria > Pseudomonadati > Pseudomonadota > Gammaproteobacteria > Cellvibrionales > Microbulbiferaceae > Microbulbifer > Microbulbifer sp. MKSA007. The sequence goes on from CP128433.1 coordinate 266,790, forward strand.
CGCTGGTAGACTCGCTCTTAAAAGAAGCTGGAGTTGGCGACCTCAATAAGACTACTGAGATTGATAGTTAAAACAACGTACATTTTTTAAATTATATAGTACAAAATTAACTATTGTTTTTAGAAATAAATGATTCTTATAGCCCGGTTCTAAATAGGTAGATCCGGGTTATTTTTTATTAAGGTACAAAATATGAAGCGCTGTACCAGCTGTAAAGATGGTGTTCTTAAACCAGGATCTATCGAAGAGTTATTTCGTGGATATACTTGTTCTTCCTGTGAGGGTAACTGGATTCTTATTGAAGATTACTTAAGCTGGAAAATACAAAATCCTGAATACAAATTTCCAGAAGATATTAGTAATCTGAATGATGTGGTCGCCGAAGATACTAAACGAGCTATCTTGTGCCCGGTGTCTGGCTCCATAATGCAAAAGATAAAAATTATTGCTAGTAGTGAGCACCGTATTGATTACAGCACTGTTGTCGGTGGAGTTTGGTTAGATAAAGGCGAGTGGGATTTACTAAAAGCTGAAGGACTTGCTGGCTCACTTAACTTTTTAGTTACTCATGAATGGCAGAAAAAGATCAGGGAGAACAAGGCCCAAGAGACTTTTTCTGAAATGTATCGGAGTAAATTTGGCGATGACTTATATGATAAAGCTAAAGAAGTTCGCAAGTGGCTTAATTCAACCGAACAGAAAGCAGATGTTTTGGCCTATTTAAATGCGGAAGATCCTTACTCTGCTGAACGTTAACGCCTAATCAATATGTCCTGTTCCAGGGAGGCTGACTAACGTGGCTTCCCTGAAATATTAGCTCCATTGTACTCTCATGTAAAAACAGATTTATTTTCAATCGATCATATCCGGAAAAATTACAGATTTAATTTGGTTACATTGTTTTTTTGAATTAATGGAATTTAATTGTCTTGATTTGATAACTGGTTAGCTTATTTTTATGGCGTATTTTTGGAGTCGTATAGGAAGCGCAACTGTTCAATGATAACCTCAATTTCGTTGTTTACTTAAAAAAATAATAGAGACATTTAAATTTAAGGTTAGGTATATGGATATCAAAAAATTATTACTGGCAAGTTTACTATTAGTGGGTGCATCTATTTCGTTGCCTGCGCTATCTGCTAATCTTGTGTGTCAGCTCAATGTAAAGTCTGGAGGTCAAGTTTTTGGCAATGGCACCTCTAGCTGCACGGGGATAGACTTTAGTTTTGGAAATTCCACCTCTGGTAAATGGACTATTACGAATATAACCAAGTCTATTGATCGAATAAATTGGATAAAAGGTTGTAGTTCAGGCCTCTCATGCAGTGTGACAGTAAGAGCCTATTCAACAAATCAAGGCCAAGCATATATTCACTATGTTGATGGCAGTATTGAGTATGTGAGTGCTGATATGTGGTATGAAACAGGTCATTAACCTGTGGTATTTGGCGCCGAATTTAATTCGGCGTCAAATATAATATATGTATTGCGGTATGCCTGCTGGACTTAAAGTATAAATGCGCCATATTGAAGTTTAATAATTATCCTCAGTGTCTTCACCCTAATGCTGTTTGTTCCGCATCCTAATGACTCTTAAATTAGGTTGGCAGATTTACTCATCACTGACATATTCTTCTGCTAGTTAATTAAATTATGCATGGCAAAATGGACCATCTTTGGCTTTTATTAAAGCCATGGAATACAAGGACTATTACAAAATACTCGGCCTGGATCGGAGTGCGGATCAGGCACAGATTAAGCGTGCCTATCGAAAATTAGCACGTAAATATCATCCGGATGTCAGCAAAGAGGAGGGCGCCGAAGAACACTTTAAGGAAGTAAATGAGGCCTATGAAGTATTGAAGGACCCAGAGAAGCGAGCTGCTTACGATCAGCTCGGCAGTGGTTTTCAGTCTGGCCAGGATTTCCGACCACCCCCAATTGGGACCAGGGTTTTGAGTTTCACGGTGGTGGATATACCGAAGCTGATCCTGAAGCTTTTAGTGACTTCTTTGAAAGCTTGTTTGGCCGCGGCGGGTTTCGTCAGGCTTATGGGCAAGGGCAGCGCCGCTCTTACAGTGCCCAGGGTGAAAATACCTATGCCCGCATCACAGTAGATCTCGAAGATAGTTATCGTGGCGGTACACGCCAAGTAACCTTAAAGCACTCGGTATTGGGTGCAGATGGGCGACCGCAACTGCGTGAGCGCACTCTTAATATAAAAATTCCCAAGGGGATCACTGAAGGGCAACAGATTCGCTTGGCTGGACAGGGTGAGCCTGGCATTGGAGAAGGTAAGCCTGGTGATCTCTACCTGGAAATTGCTTTCAACTCTCATCCCCTTTTCCATACAGAAGGTAAAACGGTTTACCTGGATTTGCCTTTGGCTCCCTGGGAGATAACGCTTGGAGCCAAGGTTCAGGTACCCACTCCCGATGGTCCCATTAAAGTGACCATTCCAGCAAACAGCACCAATGGTAAAAAACTGCGCCTCAAGGGCCGCGGTATCCCGGCAAAGCAGCCGGGGGATATGTATATAGTGATGCAAACTGTTACGCCGCCAGCCACTACTGATAATGAACGCGAGGCATACCGTCAGTTTGGCGACGCATTCAACTTCAATCCCCGCCAGTCCATGGGAGGATAATTGTGATGCCTAAAAAGGTTGAGCAGCTTAGCGGTGTTCTCCTGGATGAAGAGAGTGAGTTAACTTTGAGTGAACTGTGTCGGGCTTGTGGTGTACCGGCGGAGCGCATTATTGCCTTGGTTGAGGAGGGAATTATTGAGCCGCGTAGCAGGGAAGTGCAGTGGCGCTTTAGCGGAATTTGTGTGCGCCGTGTGCGCCGGGTTTACAGCCTGGAGCGAGATCTGGGGGTAAATCTTGCCGGCGCTGCATTAGCGATAGAGCTGCTGGAAGAAATAGAGCGTCTTCAGGCGCATCTGGCACGGCTGGAGAAAGGTCGAAAACGCTAAGGTTATCTATTGTCTTGATTTTAGATATGGGCCAATCAGCTCGATCTTCTCAATCCAAATAGCTCCGCTATATCCTTCGGGTAGAAAACTGAGCTCTTCCAGTGTGTAAATACCGGGCAAGCCCCGCTTGCCATTTTTATGGTCCACTGCCATCACCAAGCTATTGGCTTTGGCCACTCGTTCAGAGTAGCGATTGGGCCAGCCCCACAAAGCCCATCGCCAGGTATTGGGTGCAACAACAATACTGTTCCGGCAAGACTCGGGAAAGTAGCCACTCCAACCGAACAGTGCATATTGCAAAGCACATTGTTTGGCGCTTGTCTTGCTGAAGGCCAATGCATTTGGCCGCAGCTGCCGTATCCTTTTAATTGGGCGATCGCCGCCGTAGATCATAAGCCGGGAATTAATAGGCAATTGGTGTAGCCGAAGATAGTTATCCAATCGGTCTGCTTCTGTCGGATCATTACTCTTAATATTGATCAGAAACTGCTTGCTGGGAAAGTGCAGTAAGACTTCTTTTAAAGTGGGAAGTAAGCCCACCCCTTGGCCACGAAAGGGAAATGTCTTGCCGCCATCAAAGGTATAGCCGTAACCAATATCCAGCTTCTTTAAGTCCTTTATGGACTGTTCCCGGGTCACACCTGTTCCATCCGTGCGGCAGTCTATGGTCCAGTCGTGAAATACTGCGAAGTCGCCATCAATGGTGGGATGGACGTCGATTTCGACAATGTCCGCGCCATGGGAAAAGGCAGCTTCCATAGAGGGAATCGTGTTTTCCAGGTAGTGGTGTTGCGGGGTATGGATACGGACGGCGGTGCACTCGTCACGGGCTAAATTATCCCGGTTGTAAGTTTGGTAGACACCGCGATGGGCAATCAGGATCGGTTTTCCTTGCTGGGCTGTCGCCAGCCAAGAGGCATTGGGAAGGTAAATTGCACCGAGTCCAAATAGGGCCGTTAGCGCGACGGTTTTGCCAATGGTGCTTCTCTTCATCAAGCTGCTCAGCACTTTTCCTTGGAAAGTACTTGCAGATATTAGTCAGTTTTTGGGAAGAGAAATGGGCGCAGAGGTGGTGAATTACGGTGAATTCAGGCGGTAACTATGGGGTGGTGCGGCACCACCCCAAATATTATCAGAGTGCAGCTTTGGTAATGGTTCCCACTAGGTAGCCGGTATATACGAGGTATGCCATAAGCAGCGCGGAGCCTTCCCAGCGATTGATCCGGCCCTGGCCTTTGAAGCCGTAGGCAAAAATAAACAGGGCGATTGTGAGGCCCAGAACCATCGGCCAGTCCCGGGATAGCACCTCGTGGGGTACGTTGTTCATGGGAGCAATGGTGCCAGCAATGCCAACCACCGCCAGAAGATTGAACATATTGGAGCCGACAACGTTACCGATGGCGATATCGTGCTCACCTTTTCGTGCGGCCACTAAGGTTGCGGCCAGTTCCGGCAGTGAGGTTCCCAGGGCAACAATAGTCAGGCCTATTACCAGGTCACTAACCCCCAAAGATTCAGCAATGGTGACTGCTCCCCATACGAGAATTCGGGAGCTGACAATCAATAGCACCAGTCCCGCTACCAACCAAAATATGGCAGTTCCGAGTGGCATAGGGTTGTCTTCCAGCTCAGTTTCTACTTCTCCCTCAAGCTGGTCACCTTTATTGCGCATGGCAGAAAAGATACTCCAGCCGATCAAGGCGAAGAAACCGAATAACAGAACAATGCCCTCCCAGCGCTCCAAGCGGTCATTCCACAGGAAGGCACCACTGAGCAGGGTGATTGCCAGCAGCAGTGGCAGCTCTTTACGCACAATCTTTGAGTGGACCGAGAGGGGGATCAGTAGGGCACTGAAGCCGAGAATCAGACCGGTATTGGCAATATTGGAGCCATAGGCATTACCCAGGGCCAGGCCTGGGTTGCCGTTTAATGCGGCAATGGCTGAGACCACCATCTCAGGGGCAGAAGTGCCAAAGCCGACGATCACCATACCAATTAATAATGTGGGCATGCCGCAATGTTTGGCCGTGGCGGCAGCTCCATCCACAAAGCGGTCGGCACTCCAGACTAGCACAATAAAGCCGGCAATGATGGCAGCAGCGGCGAGAAGCATAGGGGGTCCTCAATAAATACATTCCTGTCGGGGCTTTTTACCCGACAAACGGGGGCCGATTGTACCGGCTCTGGCAAATACAAAAAGGTATTCAGCTATCTGGATGGGCTGTCAGGGGCAAATTAACGTAAATGTCCCGTCAGTCAGATGGTTTCGCTGCCAGTGTGGGCTACAGTCAATGCATGGCCCGGTAAATCTGCAGGGTGACAATGGGATGGCGCGCCTAATCGCAAAATCCCTGAGCTGGTGGAGATGTCGGGTAAATCTACGCGGGTCGCACAAAGCAATGCGCGGCAGATTCCGCGATATCCATGTCACCGGCCGCTAAGCCGGGTATTTAGGAGGCCTTAATGAGACTCAAAGCTTCAATTGGGATACTGGCCGCAGCGATGGTATTGACCCTATCTGCCTGCGAACAGCGCAAGAAAGATGAAGGTATGGAAGGCGGTAAGGGAATGGGTACCGCTGAAACTGGTTGCTGCCAGCATGCCGAAAATGCCTGTGCCGGAGATGTGAGCAAATCCCAGTGCGACCAGATGACCGGCAAGTTTCACAAGGATCATATGTGTCGTACCGATACCGGAAAATGCACGCGTAAATAAGGTCGGCTGTGCACGGGTGTGGCGCAGCCAATGTGTCGCACCCGGCTCCCGATTACTCTTCCGATCCTGTCCAAGGACCCGTTGCCAGCTGGTTATTCTCCCAGGCGCTAGCTTTGGAGGCTGGTGACTAAAAATACTCTTTTAGTACTCATTTGTTAGCTGATCCAGAGTTTCTTGACATTAGTTACATCTGCAACTAACTTCGTTTGCGCTTTAAATCCACAATCCGCAGCCCGGCTTTGAAGTGCTGCGATGATAAGAAATGGAGGACCGCATGGCCGACTTATTTGAAAACCCGATGGGACTTAACGGCTTCGAATTCGTAGAGTTTACAGCGCCGGAAAAAGGCATCCTTGAAACCGTTTTTACCGCCATGGGCTTTGAGAAAATCGCCCGTCATCGCTCCAAGGCAGTGGAGTTGTGGCGCCAGGGTGATATCAACTTCATCACTAACTACGAGCCCAACAGCCACGCCTATTACTACGCCCAAGAGCACGGTCCCTCCGCTTGTGGCCTTGCCTTCCGCGTAAAAGATGCCAAGTTCGCCTACGAAGAGGCCCTGCGTAAAGGTGCACAGCCTGTTCATGTGAATACTGGCCCGATGGAACTGCACCTGCCGGCAATCAAAGGTATTGGCGGTGCGACCCTGTACATGATTGACCGCTACGAAGATGGTGAGTCCATCTACGATATCGACTTTATCTGGGAAGAGGGCGTAGAGCGCCGCCCCGAAGGTTGTGGTTTCCACACCCTGGATCACCTTACCCACAACGTGTATCGCGGCCGTATGGATTACTGGGCCAAGTATTACGAAGACCTGTTCAACTTCCGCGAGATTCGTTACTTCGATATCAAAGGCGAATACACCGGCCTGCTGTCCAAGGCGATGACTGCACCGGATGGCAAGATCCGTATTCCGCTGAACGAAGAAGCAGCTGGTGGCGGCGGCCAGATCGAAGAGTTCCTGATGAAGTACAACGGCGAAGGTATCCAGCATATCGCCTTTGCTTGTGATGACTTAATTGCCTGTTGGGATCGCCTGAAAGAGCGCGGCATGGAGTTTATGACCCCGCCGCCGGACACCTACTACGAAATGCTGGAAGAGCGCCTGCCTGGGCACGGTGAACCTACTGAAGAATTCCAGAGCCGTGGCATCCTGCTGGATGGCACCACTGAGGGCGGCCAACCACGCCTGCTGCTACAGATTTTCTCCGCTAATATGCTCGGCCCGGTATTCTTTGAGTTTATCCAGCGCAAGGAAGATGAAGGGTTTGGTGAGGGTAACTTTAAGGCCCTGTTCGAATCCATTGAGCGCGACCAGCTCAAGCGTGGCGTCATTAAAGAAAAGGAATAATAACGGAGGCTTCAATGGGCATTAAGCGCATTCACCACGTGGCGTATCGCTGTAGGGACGCCAAGGAGACAGTGGAATTCTACCGCGATCTTCTCGGCATGGACTTCCAGCTGGCCATTGCCGAAAACGAGGTACCCTCAACCGGTGAGCCGGACCCTTACATGCACGTCTTTATGGATGCGGGTATGGGGAATGTGCTTGCCTTCTTCGAAATCCCCAACTCCCCGGAGATGGGGCGCGATGAGAACACACCCAAATGGGTGCAGCATATCGCTTTCGAAGTAGAGTCCATGGAAGAAATGCTTGAGACCAAAGCGCGACTGGAAGCGGCCGGAGTCGACGTACTCGGCCCTACCAATCACACTATCTTCCAGTCGATCTACTTCTTCGACCCCAACGGCCATCGTATCGAGCTGGCCGCCAATACCGCCAAGCCCGGAATGCATAAAGAGCTGAAGCGGGTTGCTGAGGATATGTTGGAAGAGTGGTCACGTACTAAAAAAGCCCCAAGGCACGCCGCCTGGATGCATGGGGAAGAAGAATTTGTGGAAAAAACTGAAGGGGAGGCACAGTGAAGTTAGCCAGCCTTAAATCCGGCCGCGATGGCCAATTGGTTGTTGTTAGCGACGATCTTACCCGTATGGTGCCAGCTGGGGATATTGCCCCCACCATGCAGAGTGCGTTGGACAATTGGGTATCTGTCAGCAGCGAGTTGGAGAAGTTACACGAGCGCCTGCAAAATGGTGAGATTCAAGGGGAAGCCTTTGACCAAACTCTGTGTGCTTCGCCTTTACCGCGCGCATATCACTGGGCCGACGGTAGTGCTTACGTGAATCATGTTGAGCTGGTGCGCAAAGCCCGCGGTGCTGAGGTGCCGGAGAGCTTCTACAGCGATCCGCTCATGTATCAAGGTGGTTCCGATACCTTCCTGGATCCACGCGAGCCGGTAAAGATGCCGCAAAGCAATGGCTTTGGCATCGACTTCGAGGCAGAAATTGCCGTGATCACCGACGATGTTCCTATGGGGGTGTCCGCTGAGGATGCACTGTCCCATATCAAGTTGGTAATGTTGGTCAACGATGTATCCCTGCGCGGATTGATACCTGCGGAACTGGCCAAAGGATTTGGTTTCTACCAGTCCAAACCCTCTAGTGCTTTCTCCCCTGTTTGCGTAACCCCTGAACAGCTGGGTGAAAACTGGAGCGAGGGTAAATTGCATCTGCCACTGGTTTCCCATCTGAATGGTGAGAAGTTTGGCGAGCCCAATGCCGGTGTGGATATGACCTTCCACTTCGGGCAACTGGTCGCCCACGCGGCCAGAACTCGTCCACTTTGCGCAGGCACCATTATTGGCTCTGGAACGGTGTCCAATAAGTTGGATGGCGGCCCCGGTAAGCCTGTAGCAGAAGGTGGTGTTGGTTACAGTTGTATTGCCGAGATTCGCATGATTGAGACCATCCAGAATGGCTCTGCAAGCACGCCATTTATGGACTTTGGAAATACCATTTCCATCGAAATGCTCGATGATCAAGGGCAATCTATCTTTGGACGTATTGAGCAGACTGTAGAGCAGGTTTAACACCGCTTAGCCAAACCTCGACCGGATTTCATCCCCTGGAGTTAACGACCTAGGGACAGAATTTGGTCGAGGCATCTTACCTACCACTTTGCTGTTGAATCATTCCTGCCTAAATTTTTCACAACTAACTTATAGTGCTGTATTGAGTGGCTAAAAGTGTGCTGGCAACGAGACCGGCACAGACGTTGTTGCTTAGTTTTTTATGCAATTTATTGCATAGCTTTTTACTTGCACACCTACTCTAGCAGTTTGCTGTTACAAGCCACCTTTTTAAACTGATGAGTTTTGTAAAAGTGTACTTTCTATAAATTGCTATGCGTCCTATTTGAGATTAAGAATGATAAATATTTATAAGTAAAAATATCTTCTTATCTTTATTTTGTCTTCGCAGTTGGAAACGGATAAATATTGTTTGTTGCCAGATTATTTTCGGCTAATAGATTTCAACAAAGTAGGATTCAGGCAAGATTAACGCTAGATAAAAAAATAGTGCCAGAGTCGATTTAAAAAGCGCTTTTATACTCTGTTGGCCCTGGAACTTTTCTGGTTCAATGCCCGCCCAATTCACAGGCGCTACAAATTTTCAGTTTTTAAAAAAGGATTTGTGCAGCGTTTTTATCTCATAAAATGAGGGATCGAATATGCCTATTTGGGTCGATAAAACCGTTCTCGCTGTAACTGGAACACGCGTAAACCCCGTACAACAATCTGTAGCCAATCATCGGGGTCAACTGACATACAACTTCAGCCAGTGTAAAGATCCGGTAAAAGCACAAATCACTATTCATGAAGATACTTCCGGTGGTGTTTGTGAAGCGCTTTCCGCTTTTTGGATCAAGCATCACTCTGATGGCGGGAGCTTGTGGGATTGGTTAATGCCGGCGGGCGCACTGGATGAACAACACTTATTTCATGTAATGACCCTGCAACAAGCGGGCACTCAGGACAACCAAGACAGAACTACAGAAGCCTGGCTGAGCACACAAAACATCTTCCCCACCAGCCAAAATGTATTTGGTGGCGCTTTCCCGAATGGCCGGGGAGGAAATACTATTCGAGGCATTCACAATCCTCGTAGAGCGCAAGGGCAGAGTGGCGTTTTCTCTCCCAATGCTTTGGCCAGGGAGATTATTTTGGATCAAACTGGCGGTGCTGGTTGCTATAAGAAGATAGGCCTTGATGGCACTTTCGCTGGTCATGCAATGGCTGCCTGGGTTGCGCAGGACATTACTTTCTTTGACCCCAACTTTGGTGAATTCTGGTTTGAATCCAGAAATTCCTTCTTTAATTGGTTTACCCAATCATTTTGGCATAACTCTATGTATTCAGTAGGGCTAAGCGGTGGCTATGAAGTTCGCTCTTACGCTCGCCGCACATAAATTGGCAGTAGCTGTTTTTAGTGGTTAGCAATCCACTACCAATTTTTTCCTCTTAGCCCTCCCCCATGGGCGCTCGGCAGCCGGGTTCACCCGGCTGCCTTTTTTAGTTGTCACCACTTCTACCTATTTCACTTCTTATCATTGACTCATTTTCAAGTCGCAATTATCTGGAGGTAATAAGCTCTATCTCTGGAAAGATAAAACCAATTGTCGCCAACTACAAAAAAACATTTCCATTTAGATAGTTTCCATGTCATAGGTCAATTTTTTGCACCAAAAATAGTACCAGAGTCGAATTAAAGGGCCCGTGTAATCTGACTGGCAAGCGTAGTTGGGTCTGTTCTAACATGGAATTAATAGGAAATAGTCATGATATTTCTACCCATAAAAAATAGTGCCAGAGTCAAATAAATACTTGCGCCTCAATCTATTTCGAGTTGCTATCTATGGCCTGATAAAAGAGTGCCAGAGTCGATTTTAAAAAAAAATGGACATCTATCTGCCCTGTAAATTTTCTGTTTCAATCTAATGCATATACCGGAAAGCACTTCTCAGAAGCAGTTAACTAATCGCTGAATAAGTGTTTCTACATTGTGAATATAGGGGAGATGGACATGCCGATTTGGTTTGATAAAACAGTACTTGCACTTACCGGGACAAGGGTTGGTCCTGTTCAGCGATCTGTGGCCCAGCACGGTGGCACACTTCAATATAATTTCAGTCAATGTTTGGATCCGGTGAAGGCACAGATCACCATACACCAGGATACTGCTGGCGGAGTCTGTGAATCCCTGAGTGCCCACTGGATCAAATTTCACGCAGAGGATGGAAGCCTTTGGAATTGGCTCTTCCCCAATAATACATTGAGTGAGCAGCATCTTTTCCATGTGATGACCTTGCACCAGATTGGTGGAAATGCACCAAACCAGGATCAGGTCTCAGAGACGTGGCTGCAATCTCACAATATTCTGCCTCTTCAGAATAATGGCGGTGTGGGTATTGCTGGGCCAAATGGTCAGCGCCAAATTCACGTGGTCACAGGCCCTCGGTTAGATCGTGGGCAAACTACTATGCGCAACTCTGCAGCGCTTGCTGATGAAATTATTAGGGAGCCGACGAGAAGCGCTGGCTCTTACAAGAAAATCGGTATTTCAGGTAAGGTGGGGGCCCACGCCATGGCAGCTTGGGTTGCGGAAGATGTGTTGTTTTTCGACCCAAATTTTGGAGAATTCTGGTTCCCAACCAAGAACGCATTCCGCAACTGGTTTGTAAACTCTTTCTGGAATACATCTATGTATGCCATTGGTCTGAGTGGGAGCTATGACGTGCGCTGTTATGCGCATGCCACCTGAGTCGCAAGCCAGCTGATTGACCGCTTGGTGGAGGAAATTATACTCCTCCACCCTGCTTGTGGCGGTATGTCTATTCCGCTGAGTCACTATTATCCATCCTTCGTGTATAGTGCTGGTACAAGCTTGCCACGCCTACTCTGTAGGGTAACTAAAAGAGCAAGCTCTGTTGTTCTTTTTAGATACCAACAGCACTACGGAGCCAAGGGTGAAATTCAAGAGATCACTTACCTACTACCTCACGTCCTTAACAGGACCGCTTATTGCCACTAGCCTATTGATGCCCTCAGCCTGGGCAGCAACTGCTACAGAAGAGCTTCAAAGTGTTCTTAACGATCACTGGCAATACACGCTGAGGGAAGACCCGATTACTGCCGGGCGAGTTGGCGTTTCCGATTACAATCGAGAACTGCCCGGGGTAACTGCAGAGGATCGTCAACGTCGTATAGAGGCTGAGCAGGCCTTTATCCGGCGCCTTGAGGCTATCGATCAAAGTAAGTTAAGTGCTTCAGACCGCGTCAATAGTGAGCTTCTCTCTTGGGTTCTTGCCAGCTCAGTTGAGGAAGAGGAACTGTTTCTCGACCGAATTCCCCTAAACACCTTCTCAAGTTTTTACGCAAGTGCGCTTGAGGCAAATAGTGGTTTGGCGATGAGGGATATCGCCGATTACGAGGACTATATTGCCCGTATCGGTGAATTTGGTCGCTATTTCGATGAGAACATTGCCAATATGCGCGAAGGTATTCGCTCTGGCTTTGTGTTGCCCAAAATCGTTGTAGAAGGTATTGCGCCAACGGTACGCGCTCAAGTATATAAAGATCCCAGTAAAAGCAGCTTGTATAAGCCTTTTGCTGAGATGCCGCAAACCATCGCGCCCGATGAGCAGAAGCGTCTGCGAGAGCAGGGTTTAGCTGTGATTAAGCAAGTAGCTATTCCCGCATTTGGACGAGTAGCGGATTTCCTTGAGGGCGACTACCTGAAGGCGGCCACAAAGACTTTGGGTGCTGAACAGATGCCTGGTGGTAGCGACTACTATCGCCACAACATCCGCTACTACGTGACCCTGGATCTGGACCCTGCGGAGATTCATCGCACGGGCCTCGCCGAAGTGAAGAGAATCCGTGCGGAAATGAAAGCCCTGATCAAGGAGTCAGGCTTTAAGGGCAGCTTTACAGAATTCACCCAATTCCTGCGCACAGCCCCCAGTTTTACGCTAAAACGCCGGAACAGCTGCTCAAGGAAACGGCCTATATATCCAAGCGGATTGACTATGTATTGCCGGAGTTCTTTAATTTATTGCCGCGTACTCCCTATGGCGTGGTACCAGTTCCCAGTGAAATAGCACCTAACTACACTACGGCCTCCTATAATCCAGCCGCCATTGGCGGTACTCGCGGTGGTGCCTACTGGTTGAATACTCACGGGCTGGACCAGCGTCCCTTGTATGAGCTACCTGCTCTTACCTTGCATGAAGCAGTACCGGGGCATCATTTACAAAATGCTCTCTCGCAAGAGCTTGAGAATGTACCGGACTTTCGTCGCAACCTTTATCTGAGTGCTTATGGAGAAGGTTGGGCCCTTTATTCAGAGCGACTGGGTAAAGAGATGGGACTGTACACCACTCCCTATGAGCACTTTGGGCGACTCAGCTATGAAATGTGGCGTGCCGCACGCCTTGTAATTGATACTGGCATTCATTCTCAGGGGTGGTCACGACAGCAGGCATTAAACTTTCTTTCCAATAATACATCCCTCTCTCCGGCTAATGTACGTGCAGAAGTAGATCGCTATATATCCTGGCCGGGTCAGGCGCTATCTTACAAGATGGGGGAAATTAAAATTCGACAGCTGCGAGCTCTTGCGGAAAAAGAGCTTGGCGATAAGTTTGATTTGCGATCATTTCACGATGCACTGCTAAGTAATGGTGCTTTGCCTCTTTCGATGCTGGAAGAGCGGATGCAGCGCTTTATTGAAGAGCAGAAGTCTGCCTAAGCCTACCCTGAATCCCATTCACAATCTGCGGGTGGGATTCAATCTTGTCAAGATGTCCTCTGTCGTAAGCAAAACTTTCTTTTAGATAGCTGAAAACACAAGCTCCTTTAGTGGCGTAAAATGCAATATTTTTGTCTCATATTCGGAGTGGAGGTTGTGTAGGCAATAAAGGTCTAATAATCACACAATAAGCATTCTTTTTAGATTAAATACCTGGTTATTCTTTTCTTTACATTTTTACGAGAGGTAAAATGAATATCTTTAAGTGCGTGATTTTTTTAGGCTTGTCACTGATAAGCCTTACGGCTTTTTCCTCAGCGAAAGTAACCGATAATATAACAATTGATTTTGAGAGTGCTGATAGATTAGTTGATATTTTATCTGGAGACAAAGTATCTGATGATCAATTAGATCAGCTAATGAGTTTGCAGGGGATACGAGCAACGATCCATCAAACCTCAAGATTTGACAATAAAGCCAATGCAGAGTCATTTCGGTCTAGTTTGATCGATGTTGTTGAAGGTAATCCAGTTAAAAATGATCCCTTTAGGTTTCAACAGTTAAATGAACGGTTGTCCGAAGTTGAAGATATACTCAAGATAATAAAGCGCAATCCTCAGCAATACTTAAACAGTGTAAAGAGGGGCGTTGGTGATTATTCTCCTAAAGATATTTTCTTTGATACTAATATTTTTATAGTAGTTGGGGGAACTTCTGACGGTTGGGCCCATGATGATAACTTTTATATTGCGCTGCAGTATTTTAAAGGCGATTATGAAGGTTTACTGACACTTTCAACACATGAGTTATATCACGTTGCGCAGTCAAATTTTTATGGGAAGGAAAAAAATCCAGACTCTAATTGTGAGAAAATCTTAAATCAAACCCGCCTGGAGGGGATAGCCTCTATTGTGGGTTCTCCATTAAGTGTTACAGACGGAAAAGAGTACACAGAATGGTTTAAGAAAAAATTTAAAAGAAATTTACAGCGAATAGATAGTAACTTTGTTTTATTTGAAACAGTGCTTTTTCGTGCATGCCGTGACTCAAGTTTAGACTTCAACAAAATCTATCATTTGGGTTTTTCTGCAGTATGGGATAGCCCGTTGTATTTTGTAGGTTTCTATATCGGCAATAGAATCGAAGAGTTAAAGGGTAGGGATTATCTGATTTCACTTTTGCAGGAATCACCTTCAGCTATGTTTAAAGCTTATATCAAGCTTTATAAGGATGAGAAAAATAAAGATTTAATAAAATTTGATAAGCCGATTGAAGACATTATTCTTGCCATATAGCACCTAATCAAAACTCTAAGAATTGGTTCTGGTAAATCTAGGCGCCTTGAGTAGGCGTCTAATTCTTTTGCTGTATACCTTAGCCTTCCCGAAATCATCTAGCTTAAGCAAATCATCGATCAATAAGTTTGAAAAAAGGTGTATAGCTGTCTACTTTAAGTGGTACAGCCTTTATCAGACTTGATTATATTCAAATTAATTTACTTATTGAATTTACATTTAATTCTGCTGCTTTGGGATAATTGAGAGAATTATAAAGAGAGTTTGTATGCCTAACAGTAAAGTTGGGGTGGTGATACCAACATACAATGAAAAAAATAATATTGTTAATACGTTGAACTCTATTGTTCATAATAATACGACTGATGTAAAAATTTACTTATCTGACGATAATTCCTCAGATACCACGGTTGGGTTGGCCGCTGATTTTCTTCAGAAAAATAGAATCCCATATAAAATTATTTTAAACGATGGAAACAATGGGGCAGGCTACTGTAGGAATAGTGCTCTCGATGAAATAGCTGAACCGCTGACTTTATTTTTTGATGCCGATGATCTAATCCTCCCAAATATGTTGGATCGAGCTGTTTCAATGGCTACAAAAGTTAACAGTGATGTATTGTTGATGGCCTATCAGTGTAGATTTCCGGGAAGCACTATTAATCTCGGTATGGCAGGTGATGACAATTTCATTTTCTATAGGGCGATTAGAACCTTTGGTAACAGGACTTTTTCCACTTTTGATCATGATAGCATTCTATGTTTAACACCCTTCCCTTGGAATAGATTGATTAAAACCAGTTATGCAAAAAGGGTTTCCCTTAGATTTTCACAAACGCCTGTACATAATGATGTGTTAGCACATTGGAATTTGCTTACAAATGCTAAAGATATTGCATTATTTGAATCCCCTTTTTGTACTCATAATGTAGATTCCACAGGAAATAGGCTGTCAAATATTTCAGATGCACGGCGTATATCTGTATTACAGGTTTTTGATGAGATTGAAGACTTCTTTAATAAGAATATTAATCTTAGAGATAGATTTTACCACTTGTATGTCAAAAGCAAGTTAGCATTGTTTAACTGGTGCTGGCGTAATCTTGACGAAGAGTATAGGGGGAGCTTTAAATCTCAGTTTACAAGATCTTTTCTATCATTGAGTAATGCGGATTTGAGAATGCTCTTTGACAAAGATCCAGATATTGCTAATTCTGTATTAGATTACCGAACTTCAGTGGTATACGCATGATTTCGATTGTCGTTATTTCAAAGTCTAGCGGTGTCTATCTCAATACCTGTCTACAGAGTATTATTCGACAGCAGTACAAGGGCATAGAGATACTTGTTCTTCATTTTTGCGAAAATGATGAGCGAAGCCGGATTAATAACTTTACAGGTTCAATGCCCAGAATTCGAAGTATTCATATTCCGAGTACTTCACAGATTGATGACCAGCTAATTTTTGAATTTGGAGTAAAAAATACTTTAGGAGAGTATGTTGGATTTATCGATGAGGGAGATTGTTGGTACCCTACATTGATTCCTAAATTACAGGATATAGTCAATAGTGAGAATCCTGATGTAGTATTTTTTAGCCATAATAAACCCCTACAAAAATTCTCAGAATCCATTGATGATAAATCCAGGTTTGTTTTAAAAATAAATTCTATAAATGTCAGGAGGTTTTATCGCAGGGACTTTGTTTGTGGAAATAAACTATTCGAATTTATTTTGGGTTCCTGCGTTAATGGTCACTCTCTACATTGGATAACAACCGTCAAGGCTAAATCAATATTAGTTTTACCAGATATTGGGTCGTATAGTTTAGTCAACATAGATGAAAAGAAAAGTGATCTAATGGTTCAGCGATTGGTGAATCAATACCACTATGTATTTGACTACTTAACAAAAAATGCTAGAGATGCGGATTATAAGAATGATCTTCTGGGATGTTGGTTGCTGTATTTGATAGAATTACGACCGCTTTATGGTGATAAAAAAGTAATTTCTCTATTAACCAAATCAAAATTAGTCGAAAAATATACAAAAAGAGAATTTAATGAAGCTTTGGGCAATCTGAAGTTGGACAGAGATAAGCAGAGTTTGGTGAAAGAGTGGTATTCTGACTGCAATAAGATGGATAAATATTTAAATCTATTTTATAGGTTGCTACCATCAAAGCTATCTAGCTATATACGGAAAAATGGTTTTAGATACTCCATGAGCAGAGGGTTTCAAAATACTTATTATCGACTGCCTGACTGGGTAAAGCCACTGATAAAATTAACCAGGAAACGAGCCAGGAGAAGAGTTTCCAATGATGAATTGCTAGAGAGATTAGAATATCTAATAAAACAGAGCCGGTTTGAGCAGTATATGTCGATAATCAATGAGGATTTTGAGAGCAAGCTATCGAATCAAATCACCGAGATCAAGAAGGAGTTGATGGAGCTTAAAAAGAAGTTCATTAAAGATCTTTTTAGATGCTCCATAAAACAATCCAAAGTCTCAATGTTTAATCTGATTTTTCTGAGTTCCAGCCACCTCCATACCCTTCAGAAGATATAATCTATCCATCCCATAGAGTGGATATATTTTATTAACATTCCACCACACATAAGAACTACCATTCCCCGTAAATAACCAGGATTAATTTTAAATAGAAAATGAGATCCCAGCCAGGCACCTATAACTTGTCCAATCATCATTAAGATTCCCGCAACCCATAAAATTTGACCGGCAAATAAGAATACGATTAAAGATGCGATATTAGTGGAAAAATTGAGAGGTTTTGCATTGGCCGTGGAGGTTAGTAAATCCTGTCCTCTACAGGCAACGCCTGATAAGGCAAAAAATGATCCAGTTCCGGGGCCAAACATACCATCATAGTAACCAATAAATGGGATTACGCCATATTGGTATTTCTTTCTTGAGACCTTGGGTTTAGTACTACTATGAGTAAGGGATGGAGAAACTATAAAATAAATAGCGATAAATAAAAGAACAGCAGGGATAATAAATGACAAAACATCAGTATTAATGAACTGTACTGCTATTGTGCCCATGGCTGCGCCAATAAAGGCAAATAGCATTAGATTTTTAATTCCATCCCAACTGATCTTGTTGTTTTTAAGCATCATGTAGGTAGCAGTTGCAGTACCAATACTGCCTTGTAATTTATTGGTGCCCAAGGCAGCTAGTGGCGGGACGCCACTAAGAATAAGGGCCGGTACAGTTATCAGGCCGCCCCCACCTGCTAGTGTATCAAGTAGGCCCGCAATAACAGCGACGAAAAACAATATAAACAATAACTCTACAGAGAGGCTAGCGAACTCCAAGAAGGTATCTCCTTTCGCTTGGTATTATGGTAGATAGTGAATAGTACCAAAAATAATTTTTTAGTCGGTTTGCACCGGAATTCCAAAATTAATAAATCGATTTTTTTCCATGCCACCACATTAGGAAATTCTCTCCCACTGAATATTGGGGCAGGGAGTGGCGGCTTCTTTTAATCCCCTGTTCCTGTTCCATCTCGGTTACTTTTAACTTGGCGGCTTCAAACCATGCCTCAGGATTATTCACTCCCTGATTGAGGGCTTCACCGTAAAGCGCGGAACTAAACCAGGTGCGCTCGGAATCATCGCTACATCCAAAGGAGCTGCGATCCGCAGCGGCCGAAGTAAAGATGACCCGATTGGGGCTATGTAGGGCTTCTACCCATTGACCGGAAAAGCAGGCTGAAACAACGATCCACTGGTACTGGGCGTTAATATTGTCCAGCAATCGTTGCCCATCTTTCAGTGAGAAATCATTTAGGGGAATCTCCCCCTCGGCAATTTTGAAATCTCCATTTCGAGCACCATGGCTGACCAGGTGTATGAGAAGTAAATCTTCTTTGGGGTCCATTAACTGATCAATTGCATTAAGGCTTTCCTGGATACTGGTGCGGGTAGCCAGGGGAAACCGTATCCGCCGCCGTTACTGAGGCGTAGCATACGTTGGTCAATGCTAAAGGCTTCATCGAGGCGCTCTGCCACCCAGTCCAGCTCCCTGGCAAATACTGGAGAGGTACCGTCACCACCTATCAGTAGGGTGTAAGTATCGCGTACGCCAGGTCTCTGTGAGGGGAGGGCTTCTATAGCATTATGTAAGCGCTCACTCTCACTGTAGAGCCTGGCTTCTGCTTGGGCACCGGGAATATCCGTCTGTGCGCGCCAGGCGTCTTCGCTGGGGTAATAAGTGCCATCGGAGAAATAACCAGGCTCTTCAATTTTGTTACCTTCAGCATCGGCAATAATTCGCATACCTTCACCTTCTGCTTCTCCATAGCGGAAAGTAGCACGGATAATCGTACCGTCGGGCTGTGTGAGTTCACCTTCGCCGGAATAGGAGCCGTATTCGAAATTGCCGGTATAACGATGACCATCGCTATCCGAATAGCTACCTTGTATTAAAAAACCGTTTTCAAAGCTGCCCTGATAAAAGCTGCCATCTTCTGCAGTGAGTTTGCCTTCACCGTGGGGATCAAAGTCTAAAAATTCACCATGATAGCTCCCATCTTCATCCCAATTTAAAGTACCGCTTTGCAGCTCCCCTTCATGGAATTCTCCCGCCCATTCGGTTTCATCACAGTTATAGCGGCCTTTGCCATGGAATTCTCCGTTTAGGAACTCCCCTTCATAGCTACAGCCATCACTTCCAGTTAACTCACCTTCACCTGTCATGCGACCTTCTCGAAAGTCGCCACGATAATGGCTGCCATTGGGCCATTCGAGCTGACCCTGCCCATGAAACAGACCGTTAAGCATCTCGCCTTTGTAAACAGAGCCATCTGGCAAGGCGGTACCACCTGCGAACTGGGTTGGCTCACAGGCGCTGAGTAAGAAAATAAACGGAGTCAAATAGGTGTATCTCATTCCATGATCCAGCGTCCGGCTTTTGGAATCAGACTAACAAAAAAAGATGCCAGAGGGCCTCTATGTTTTATTCAACTGGTCGAATTTAAGACCGTATTTATCTAAAAGTTGGCGTACCCGGTGTGAGTCGTTGTTGGATTTTTTTGAGGTGCGGCTCACTTGAAATAATTTGCGTCCGGCCTCTGCCATCGAATTGGAATCTGCACAAACCTGAATTAGCCCAGCTAGTTTGATTTGCTCGTAGTAATCCATCTGCTCGATGTGGTCACGCCCCAGCAGTGTTTCGATACGGGCAAGGGGTAGCGATGAATCTGTGAGTGGGTTTTGCCATTTAATTCGCAACCTATGGATTTCCTCTTCCACTACCTGAGTCGTGATACGCCCACCGTCGGCGAGGGTACCCATACGCAGGATACTGGCGTTAAGGTCGCGAAAGTTCGCAGACCAGCTGGCCTCGCGGGAGCGCCCAAAACTCAGGTACTTTTCCCGTGCTGCTCTATTAAAGCTGACAAGATGCCCGGATTTCCTGGAGAAAGCCTCCAGCTCAAAATCTATATTGGGTTCCAGGTCTTCAATACGCTCTCGTAGAGAAGGAAGTCGGTAGGTCCACAGATCGATACGGGCGAGCAGGTCCGCACGAAATTTACCTTCTTGGCAGAGCTGTACCAGATCCCGGTTGGTACCGGTGATCAGCTGGAAGTGACTGCTTACTTCCTTATCAGAGCCGAAAGGCATAAAGCGTTTATGCTCAATCGCACGCAATAACATGGCCTGCTCGTCCAGTCCCAACTCACCGATTTCATCGAGAAACAGCAGGCCCTTATCTGCTTCCATTAGCAAGCCTGGACGGTGGGTGGTGGCACCGGTATAGGCGCCTTTACGATGGCCGAACAGGGCGGACATGGCATTTTCGCCGCGCAGGGTGGCGCAGTTAACGGCTACCAGGCCACCTTCCAGCTTGCCCCGCTGCTTGCGTAGTTCAAAGACACGCTGGGCCAGCTGGGATTTACCTGCCCCTGTGGGACCGGTAATTAGTATGGGGGCGTCGGAGCGAATCGATACCTGCTCCAGCTGCTCGATCATCTGGTTAAAAGCGAGATTGTTGGTCTCGATTCCCCCTTCAGATAGGTGGTGCCCTCCTGGTGTTCCCTCTGGAAGCGCGAGGCAATCTGGTCGTATTTGGACAGGTCCAAATCGATGATTTGGTATTCGCCCGGCAAGCTACTGTTCTTTCGCGCCGGGGAAGTTTGCAGCAGACGCCCGGGGAAATACCCCGCCTCTGTTAACAGGTACAAGCAGATCTGAGCTACATGGGTACCGGTGGTGATATGCACCAGGTACTGCTCGTCATCCGGCTTGAAGCTATAGGCGCGGGCGAAATCCAGCAGATTGCTATACACGCTCTCGAAATCCCAAGGGTCATTGAAGTTCACCCGGTGGTGGACCACTTCGGTCTCTGGAGAGACCCGCGCAATATCTTCTGTGACCTGGTCAGCCAGGCTTCTCGAGTGGTTGTCGAAAAGGAGCTCCAGCCTATCGATCAATAGGTCATCGTGCTGGCACATGGAAATGTTTGGGCGCCACTTATCCCAGCGCTTGTCGCCTTTGCCGCGCCGGTCCTTACTGGTACCGAGAATACTGATAGCGATTGTCTTCATGCTATCTAAAATATGATTTAACTATCAAAAAAGATAGATATTTATGAATCCCTTGTCTCAAGAAATCTACTAAAAAACCCTGAGATAGAAAATAAATCGTTAAAAAACAATAAGTTACAAGTATTTTTCAGCTGTTTGCAAAAGTTGGCACCCAATTCGCTATATCAATAACTAAATGAAACACATGAATACCAAGCGCGGTTTCAAAAGGAGTGGAAGATGAAACCAATGCCATATGAAGTAATGCAGGCAGGTGGGGTACCGATTAAGTCCTGGACCCTGGGTGTGCCTTTTGAAGATGAAGCCAAAGCGCAGCTCAAAAATATCTCGCAGATGCCATTCGTCCATAAATGGGTCGCGGCGATGCCTGATGTACATCTGGGCAAAGGCGCCACTATTGGCAGTGTGGTCCCAACTCTGGGGGCAGTAATTCCCGCTGCCGTAGGGGTGGATATTGGCTGCGGCATGATGGCGGTTCGCACCAGCCTGACGGCGGCGCAACTGCCGGACAACCTGGCTGGAGTGCGCAGCGCCATCGAACGCACCGTGCCCCACGGCCGCACTGGCCGGCACCGGGGGAGAGGGCGGGACAAGGGGGCCTGGGAGAATCCACCGGACGATGCACTTGCCGGTTGGGCGCCTCTAGCCGCCCAGTTTGAACTGCTCAAAGAGAGGCATCCGGTATTAAAAAATACTAATAATATCAATCACTTGGGAACACTTGGTACAGGCAATCACTTTATCGAGATGTGCCTGGATGAACAGGGTAGCGTGTGGTTGATGTTGCATAGTGGCTCTCGGGGAGTGGGAAATCGAATAGGTACTTACTTTATTGAGAAAGCCAAGCGGGATATGGAGCGCTGGCATATCCACTTACCGGACAGTGACCTGGCCTATTTCCCGGAAGGTACAGAGCACTTTGATGACTATGTGCAGGCGGTGGAGTGGGCGCAGGAGTTTGCCCGTATCAATCGCGAAGTAATGATGGTGCGAACTATTAGCGCGGTGAAGCAGGCCCTGGGGATGGATTTTGAGGCACGGATGGAAGCGGTGAATTGTCACCACAATTACGTTTCCCGTGAGCATCATTATGGCAAAGATGTGTTGGTGACCCGGAAAGGCGCTGTAAGAGCGCGTGCCGGCGAAATGGGTATTATTCCCGGTAGTATGGGGGCCAAGTCATTTATTGTGCGGGGGCTGGGTAACGAAGAAAGCTTCTGTAGCTGTAGCCATGGGGCCGGACGAGTGATGTCCCGTACCAAGGCCAAAAAGCTGGTCTCCCTGGAAGAGCATCGCGCGGCCACCGCCGATGTGGAGTGCCGAAAAGACGAGGGTGTGATCGATGAAACCCCATCGGCCTACAAACCTATCGAAAAGGTTATGGCAGCACAGAAAGACCTGGTGGAAATCGTCTACACCCTCAAGCAAGTGGTTTGCGTCAAAGGCTGACGCGTTTTAGGCCAGGGATCGGCCGAACTAAAGCAATTGCCAAGCATGCAGGTTGCCGGGCGAATTTGCCGGGTTGCCGCAACCGAGTTTGAGGCCTTTAGCCCGTCAACGGAGCCGGTTCTGAATCCCGGCCCGGCACCACCGCCTATGGCGGCAGGTGTACCCACGGGGTAGAAGTTCAAACGCCTACTTTGTAGCTCATTTGGTAGAGCAGTCGATAACTTATCGATTTGTAGCAGGTTCGATTCCTGCCAAAGTCCCATCGTTATCCAAACGACCTGGAAAGAGGCGAGAGCCTGGGGTTCGACTCCCCATTAAAAATCTACCTGGGGCCCGATAGCCTCTCGATACGGTAAATAGGATTTAGCGATTTACTGCGGAGGCATTCTGGCAACTGTGTCGTTAATCGTGGGTCTGCCCTGTGCGATCCAGCGGCAAGATTTATGATTGTGTCTCCTGGCCAAGGATTTTGGCTGCAGGCTCAGGGGAGCTAAGTTGAGAAAATCGTAATTCCTCTGCCGCTGGGCTCCACTCGGCACAAACGGTTTACCACCTGTCGCTGGACGGGCCCCACCCATTGCGGTAGCGCAGTATGGAAACGGAATAAAAGATAAGAACCATGATATCTCTGTTCAAAATATGGAAGAACGTGGATGTTGCGGATAGCGAGCGAGTGTTGCTATTTCGCCGCAACCGTTTTGAAGGGGTGCTGCCACCTGGCAGCCATCGTATATCCCTATTGTCCGGTGATGTACGGGCAGAAACTTATGATATTACCGATGTGGTATTCGGTGAAATCAAAGCCAAATTTTTGTTAAACACCTATGGTGAGGTCCTTGGTGAATACCTGCAATCCTATGAATTGTCAGACCATCAGGTGGGATTGTTTTACCGGGATAATCACCTGGTCGATATTTTGCCACCGGGTACTTTTCGTGCTGTGTGGAAGGGCGGTGAATCCGTGCGGGTGGAAATCCTGGACATCTCTGAGGAATACGCCATCGATAAAAAAGTCCTGGGCTTACTGGGGCGAGGTGTACGTGCTGGACAAATGCGCACCGCCCTTCAGGCGGTAAGCTACAACGAGATTCCCGATGAGCACGTGGGCCTGTTAATGGTCAACGGTAAGTTGGAAAAGGTGTTACAGCCCGGCTGTTATGGCTACTGGAAATACAACCGCTCTATCGAGGTCAAGGTACTGGACTTGCGGTTGAAAACCATCGAAGTCAGCGGCCAGGAAATCCTGACCAAGGATCGGGTCAGCCTGCGTATCAACTTGACTGGTGCTTACAAAATTGCCGATGCAAAAAAAGTAGCGCTAAAGCTCAGCGATAGTACAGGTTTTATTTATCGCGAATTGCAGCTGCACTTGCGCGAGGCAGTGGGTACTCAAACCCTGGATAGCCTTCTGGCTGATAAGGACAGGTTGAATATTGTGATTGCGACTGGCATCCGCGACAAGCTGGCGAAATATGGTATCGAGCTTACCAGTGTCGGGGTTAAGGATATTATTTTGCCCGGCGATATGAAGATGATCCTTAATCAGGTTGTAGAAGCGCAGAAGGAATCTGAGGCAAATCTGATTAAGCGCAGAGAAGAAACCCAAGCAATGAGATCTCTGCACAATACCGCCAAGCTGATGGATAACAACCCGGTATTGTTGCGCTTGAAAGAACTGGAAGCTTTGGAACGGGTCAGTACCCGCATCGATAAAATTTCCGTATATGGCGGTCTCGATGGGGTGATGAATGAGTTGGTGAAGTTACGTCCTACGGCTTAAAGGCGCCATTCACCAAAAAAGATGTAAATTTTAAGGAATTAAACAGTGATTGAGATAGACGGCGCCCAGGGGGAGGGCGGCGGACAGATTTTGCGGACTTCCCTCACCTTGTCTGTTTGTTTAGGGGTACCGGTTCGAATTAAGAATATTCGAGCAGGTCGTAAAAAACCCGGTTTGTTGCGTCAGCACCTAGCCTGCTTGCGAGCAGCCAAAGCAATTAGCCATGCCGAAGTCAGCGGCGAACAATTGGGTGCTTCGAAAATTACTTTTGCACCGGGAAAAGTGCGTCCCGGTAAATACCACTTTCCTATTGGCTCGGCCGGAAGTACCAGTTTGGTGTTTCAAACCGTGTTGCTACCGCTGTTATTGTCCGATGGTGTCAGTGAGCTGTGTCTTGAAGGCGGCACTCACAATAAAAAGGCTCCTAGCTTTGATTTTATAGCCCAGGCATATTTACCCCTGTTGGCTCGTATGGGCGCTGGTGTGGAGGTGGCTCTGGATGATTATGGTTTCTATCCTGCCGGGGGTGGTTCATGGCGCACACGTATCCAGCCGCTATCGCAGTGGTCAAAACTGGAGCTGACAGAACGGGGTGAACTTCTGAATGCTGAAGCTGTGGCGACCTCGGCCCATATTCCTGCTCATGTGGCCCAGCGGGAGCTGGCGCAGGTACGAAAGAAGTGCGAATGGCGATCGGAGCGTCTGCATCAAAGGCAGGTGAAGTCCCAAGGGCCTGGCAATGTACTCTCCCTGCGTCTGCAGTCCCAGCAAGTGACTGAGGTGTTTGAGGCTATGGGGCAGCAGGGTGTTAGCGCTGAGCGCGTTGCCGATCGCGCGATTCGGCAGATGCAGCGCTATATACACGCTGGCGTACCTGTGGGCGAACATCTGGCCGACCAATTGATACTCCCATTGGTGCTGGGTGCCGGTGGAAGCTTCACTACCCTGAAGCCGAGCCTCCACCTCTTGACCAATATCGAAGTTGTGCGTCAGATAACAGGAGTGGCTATCGATTTGCACCAAGTGGGAGAGGGCCAGTGGCGAGTAGTGGTTGAGAACTGCTAAGAGAAAAGAAAGCCCGATGTTAGGTACAAGGGGCTGGGTTGCCCCAGCCCTGAGATATTGCCAAAGCCGTCGAAAAATTGTTTAAAAACAATAGGTTAGAGTTTTAGTGTTCTCTGTAGATGCAGCGGTAAACCGGAAGGCGATTAAAAGCCCTGTTTTCACACCTTTTGTTCCCCGCACCTGCGGGGTCCTCCTATCTCACTAATAGTTATTTGGTTTGCCAGTCCCATCTTTGAGGTAATCCTGAAGGCTTCCTGGCAAATAGTAATCCCATCCGCTTTTGCACATCTTCCAGCATTTCATCTCCGGTGAGAGACCGATATGGGTAAAGGTGAGGCGGGTACCACCGGGTTCGTTAGCAAATTCAAAGCGAAGAGTACTGCCTTGCCATTCTTGGGGATCATCAACCTGCTCAGAAACCATATTAGACTCTATACACTCAAGTTCGATTAACTTCTGCGGTACCAAAGCTTTGGCGCGAAACACCCAGTAGGACTCGCCACCAAATCCGGTCTTGGCGGTATCGCCCACCGCCAGGAAAGGGCCGCTAGTTGGCGTCCACCATTGGGACATCTTTTCAGCAACTGCCCGGTAAGCTTCTTCCTGAGTGACTGGGCTTAAGAAAGAGGTGGTGTAGTCAGGCATGATTGTATTTCCCTTTTGGTTATTATTGCTGGAGCTAATTTGAATATAACTTTTAGCAGCTGGCACTAATTTCACAAGTTTTTAAAGCCCATTAATTTGTCCGATAAATATGAAAACTTTTACGGTTTTTTTTGTTAGTAGCCGCCATCTTTGATTTATTTAACTTCGCTTAATCAATGTTATTTTCCAAAACAATTTTTTATTCAGAAACCTCTAGGAAATCTTTCTAAAAGCGAGGCATCAATCTGATATACATCAATAAATCGCTGGGTACTCCGCCTGCATAATGCACTCGCACTGGGATAACTGCTGTGATCGGGAATGGTTTCGATCATATTTGTGCAGTTGCCTTCCACCCAAAATATTTTTGCAAAGGAACGGCGAATGAAACAACAGAAATTGTCCACCGTAATCGCGGCCATCATCCTTGGGATTTCCAGCTACCAGACTATCGCAGCAGAGAATGAAAGCGCCACACTCACTGATGCACTGACTTCAGGAGAGGTGGGAGTGAATCTTCGTTACCGGGTAGAAAACGTTGACCAGGACAATATGGACGATGTTGCTATCGCCTCGACCCTGAGAACCCGCCTGAATTGGACCAGTGGCAACTACCGTGGTTTTGATGCGTTTTTTGAAGTGGATGACATTAGTGAAATTGGCAACGACAATTACAATTCCACAGTGAATGGCAATACCGAGCACCCCGTCGTTGTCGACCCCCAGGGCACTGAGGTTAATCAAGCCTATTTAAAGTACAGTGGTTTTAACTCCATGGTGGTTGCCGGTCGACAGAGAATTAACCTGGACGATCAGCGCTTTATCGGTGGCGTGGGTTGGCGTCAGAATGAACAGACATATGACGGCCTGCGTTACCAATTTGGCGGGGAAGGGGAGTTACAGCTGGATTACAGCTATATCTACAATGTAAACCGTATTTTTGGTGAAGACAGTGACTTATCGGACCTGGATGGGGATATTCAACTGTTTCATGCCAGCTATCCATTGGTAGAAGCGCATAAGTTAACTGCCTTCTTCTACAACTTGGATCTGGATAACGCTGAGAGCTTCTCATCCCGTACTTTCGGTGCCGCTTACCGGGGAGATTTTGGCCTGTTTGAAACTCAGCTGAGTTATGCCCGCCAGGAGGATATCGGCAATAATCCCAGTAATTTTGCAGCCGACTATTACCTTGCTGAAGTTGCCGCGCCATTAGGGCCGGTAAAAGGCAAATTGGGTTATGAAGTTCTGGGTTCTGACGACGGTGTGGGTTTTAGCACACCACTGGCTACACTACACAAATTCCAAGGCTACACAGATAAGTTCATTGAAACTCCAGCAGATGGTGTTGAAGATTTATATCTCGGTGCCAGCCTGGCGCTTGCCGGGGGAGATTTGGGGATTACTTACCACAGTTTTGAGGCCAATGAAGGTTCAGCAGATTACGGGACTGAGTGGAATATCAGTTACGGTCACGAGTTTAATGAATATTTCTCAGCGTTGGTAAAGTATGCCGCTTACGATGCAGATGAATATAGTGAGGATACCGATAAGCTCTGGTTGATGCTTACAGCAAAATTCTGATTTTTGTTAATTAACAATTTTCAAGTAGATATAAAAAAGCTGGGCTTGTACATAACGAAGCCCAGCTTTTTCTTGTCTCACCAGTAAACTCTGACTTATAGACGCGTCAGTAAATTTGTAATCTACTTATCCATTGTTAACAGGCCAGAAACCTCACCTTTGGGGTCCAGCTGGGTATGCAAGTTAACAAAGACCTTCCCATCCATTAGCGCCTTGCGATAGGGCTCCTCCACCATCCACTTGCCCATAATATATCCACTGGTGCCTTCAGCACATTTTTTTGCCAGGCCGTGCTTGCCCTTGTCAGTTTTAGTCTCGGGCCAGTCCGGGACCATACCCGGGTGATTGGGCATTCCGCAGATAGTCTGGATAATCGGGCCACTAGGTTTACCCGGCTTGCAAATAGGGGGCTCTTTGCCATCGCCTGTACATTGCATATGGAAGTGCGACATTGCCACCCCGCCCTTTGATAGATCGCTGTAGCCCACCATAAAGTGCAGCATATGTGACTGTTTGTCGTAGGCGCCAATAAAGAAGCCATCGGCATCTTTGGGGGTTTGCGGATTCACCTTCTTGCCGAGCATATTCTCATTAGCGGTGGTTAAGTCAGATTTAAAGATGGTGAACATCTTGTCATTGCCCGCTTTGGACCAGGCTTTCTCACCACCAGCCCCATGCTTGGCAGCTGATGGATCTTTCTCTTTTTTGTTATGGCTATCGGAAATCGTGAATGCAGAATAAGCCAGCAGAAATACTGCCAACATTAAGAAAGTGGCTCTGGGCAATGAACTCAGTTTCATAAACCTCTCCTCTCTATTAAATCGATATAGTCATTGCTTGATGGAATGGTTGGGTGCCAGGCCATCGAGGGGGCTGATATTCACCAATGTCATCGGTGTGAATCACGGGATAGGCTAGCGATAAGTACTTGTAGCATATGGGCTCGCTATTGGCCCTTGGGGGTCAATTTAAGAGTCAGTATTTTTGACGATAGCTACTTGGGTGTCGGAGAAGCTTCAGGATGGGAGAGCGCTTGGATAGGTAATAAGGTCGTTGAAGATAGTTACTACTAGGGTGGAAGGAAAGAATACACCGCACTCGAGACACGCAGTGAATACATCCCTGCAAGCTCCTAATCGGCATCCATGCCTCATAGGGTCCCGAGCGCGGTGTATTCTCTCCTTCTCCCTTTTTAGTAATAAAGATACTGGCGGATTTCGAATGATAGGGGCGGCACTAATGTGTTCGTTCCGAGTGACCTTTCATAAAGGTAGAGAGTTATCACCCCACGTCTTTCCACACCAATTCCCGCTCGCGGGCGTAGAGGGGAATAAAGTTGAAGCGCACTTCGGTGCCCCCTTCGTCGCGGCGGCGGATATTCAGATTGCCATTCAGGTTGCTGGCGCGCTCTTGCATGATCGACATACCGAAGTGATTGCGTTTCTCCGGCGCGTTGCTGATACCGATGCCGTTGTCGAGGATGCGTACATTGAGGGAGTGGTTGTCGGCTTGGGTCAGGCTGATCTGCACCATATCGCCCTGGGAGTGGTACACAGCATTTTGCGAGGCCTCGCGCACCAGTTGTAACAGGTGAATTTCCTCGTGGGGAGTTAGTGGTACTTCGTCCAGATGGTAGTCCAGCAGGACGTTAATCTGCGGGTGCTGCTCCCGGTAAGCGAGGATAGATTGCTCCAGGATACTGCGCAGGCCGCCGGGACCTATTTGCAGTCGGAAGGTGGTGAGCAGTTCGCGCAGCTGGCGGTAAGAGGAATCCAGGCCCTCTTTCAGCTCGGTAATAATCTCCTCTACCTTGGACTTGTCCACCTGCTCACTGCGATTGGCGCGGTTGAGTCGGGTAACCTGAATTTTCAGATAGGACAGGGATTGGGCCAGGGAATCGTGTAGCTCCCGGGCGATGATCGCGCGCTCGTCCAGTAGGGCAACACGGCGCTCCTGAGCCTCTCGCTCATTAATGGCGATGGCCGCAGTGACACTGTCGGCAAAGGTAGCCAAGCGTTGCTGCTGTTCTTCATCAAGGCTCTCACCTCGGGGTAGGGTGCAGGTGAGTACACCGTAATTGCGTTTGTCCACTTCCAGTGGGAATCGGTACACGCGCTGTTGGTCTTCATCAGAGGGGCCGCAGGTGTTTACGCAGATATGGCATTCACTGCCTGTGCACTGGGCATTACCGAGTCCTTGAACCAAATGTTCATAGGGCGCTTCCCCCTCCGGTGTCATCAGACATAGGTCGAGGTTATTCAAGCTGGCGACATTGGCGAACTCTCCCAGCCACTGGCCCAATTCCGCTCCCGAGAGTGGGCCTTCGCTGATCCGCCGAGCCAAGCGGTACTGGAAGTCCAATGCCTCATGGCTCTTCTGTAACTGTGAGGTTTTCAACTCCACGCGATGGGCAAGATCCCGGTGAGTCGCATGAATTTCATCGCTCATATAATTGATGGTGCGTGCTAAAACCCCCAGCTCGTCCTCGCTGTTAATCTCCAGGCGGTTTTGGTTGAAGTCTCCCTGGGCGATGCTCAGGGAGCGATTGGTCAGCTGCTTTAGAGGCTGCTCCACAGAGCGGTGCAATATGCACAGGGAGAGATACACCAGGGTTACAATGGCAAATAGTGACCCCACCTGCACCAAACGCAGCAGGCTTATTTTTTCCTCGGCGATGGTCTGATAATCAAACACCAGTGTGTCCACATCACTGATAAAGGGCTCCAGACGGTTGGCTAACTGCAAGGAGTCCATAGAAGTGCGCCCGGCGGCAATGGACTCCAGCAGTGGGCGGATTTCGCCCTCCCAGCTTTCGATTACCTTGCGGTAATTGCGGGCTGCGGGCAGGTTATCGCTGGCGGTGAAGTCGGAAATGCTGAGTACCCGGGTCAGGCGTGCGGTCACCTCGTCTGCCAACTCAGCTGTGGTTTCGACATCCCCGGAGGGTGCGGTGGCCGCAAGTCGGTAGCTCATAGCCCGCAATGATCCGGCGAGGTTAACGGCGGCGGCATCGTTTTCGGCGGCATCGGAGATAATATAGGACGCCACCATAGAGCTCAGTGCTACCAGCACAGTGAGCAGCATCAGGGTGCCGATGCGGTAGACGATGGACTGTCGAATTCGGTTCAGCATATCGGATTCACTTCGCCCTGGGGCGGTTGTGGATGGCTGATCTCTATTGTGCCGTCCATTGGCGCACAAAGTTGTGGGTACCACTAAAGATCGCCAGTTTTGCACATAATTTAACCTGACGCCTGTTTTTTGCACAGAGGCCCTGTTATTGCTGGGATAGGGCTCCACCATAGCGGCCCCCTGGCGTCGTTTCCCTACCCACTCGGGGGTAGTTCGTCGCTTTTCTACCCCTTTTTGGTCAGGTGATCCTGCCGTCCCTCCCTTTTATATTCCCGGTAAACCGATGCTTTAACCGCATGCCGATGCCCTGGGAGTACCGCATGAGCCATTTCCTGGACCGACTGAAATATCTGAAGAAACAAAAAGAGCCCTTTTCCGGAGGACACGGGGAAAAGACGAATGACGACCGCAGCTGGGAAGATGGCTACCGTCGTCGCTGGCAGTTCGACAAGATTGTGCGCTCCACCCACGGGGTGAACTGTACCGGCTCTTGCAGCTGGAAGATCTACGTCAAAGACGGCCTGGTCACATGGGAAACCCAGCAGACCGACTACCCGCGCACCCGCCCGGACCTGCCCAACCACGAGCCTCGCGGCTGCCCCCGTGGTGCCAGCTACTCCTGGTATATGTACTCAGCTAATCGCCTCAAGTACCCGAAAATCCGCAAACGTCTGGTAAAACTCTGGCGCGAAGCCAAGTTGAGACACAGTGATCCGGTGGAGGCCTGGGCCAGTATTGTCGAAGACCCGGCCAAGGCGCAGTCCTACAAAGAGCGCCGTGGTATGGGCGGCTTTGTGAGGATCAAGTGGGATGAAGTTAACGAGCTGATTGCCGCTTCCAACGTCTACACCACCAAGAAATACGGTCCCGACCGGGTGACCGGCTTCTCGCCGATTCCCGCCATGTCCATGGTCTCCTACGCTGCTGGTGCCCGTTATCTGTCTCTGATCGGCGGCAACTGCCTGAGTTTCTACGACTGGTACTGTGACCTTCCGCCCGCCTCACCGCAGGTTTGGGGTGAGCAAACCGACGTACCCGAGTCCGCCGACTGGTACAACTCCAACTACCTGATCGTATGGGGCTCCAATGTGCCTCAAACCCGTACCCCGGATGCGCATTTCCTCAGTGAAGTACGTTACAAGGGCGCCAAAACCTGTGTGGTCACACCTGACTACTCAGAGTGCTCCAAGTTTGGCGACACCTGGCTGGCACCGCGCCAGGGTACCGATGCGGCTCTGGCGATGGCCTTCGGCCATGTGATCCTGAAAGAATTCCACGTCGACAAGCCCAGCGCCTACTTCACCGAGTATGTGCGGACCACCACCGATATGCCGATGTTGGTGACCCTGGAAGAGCGCGACGGCAAACTGGTACAGGGCCGATTCCTGCGCGCCTCTGACCTGGCGGACAACCTCGGCCAGGATAACAACCCGGAATGGAAAACCATCGGTGTTAATCACGATGGCCAGCTGGTTTCCCCTCAGGGCTCCATGGGTTATCGCTGGGGAGAGCCCTCAGCGAAAGAAGGCCGTGGCAAGTGGAATATTGAGCAGCGCGATGGTCGCAGTGGCGAAGAGTTGGAGCTGAAGCTCAGCCTTAAAGACTGCGCCGATGAAATCGCCCAGGTCGCCTTCCCCTATTTCGGAGGCCAGACCCACGAGCACAATTACTTCCAGCACACCGAACACGATGAAGTAATCGACTACAAGGTGCCGGTGAAGCTTGTTCAAAACAAAGATGGCGAGATTCTAAAAGTAGCCAGCGTCTATGACCTGACCCTGGCGAACTACGGTGTTGAGCACGGTCTCGACGACCCCAACTGTGCTCAGAGCTACGACGAAGACAAGCCCTACACCCCCGCCTGGCAGGAAAAGGTGACCGGTTGTCGTCGTGAGAATGTCATCCAGGTAGCCCGTGAGTTTGCCAACACCGCCGACAAGACCCGTGGACGCTCCATGGTAATTCTGGGGGCGGGTCTCAACCACTGGTACCACATGGATATGAACTACCGCGGGATCATCAATATGCTGATGATGTGCGGTTGTATCGGCCAGAGTGGCGGTGGTTGGGCTCACTATGTGGGACAGGAAAAACTGCGTCCGCAGACCGGCTGGACCCCACTCGCCTTCGGTCTCGACTGGCAGCGTCCACCACGCCATATGAACGGTACCTCCTTCTTCTATAACCACGCCAGCCAATGGCGCTATGAGAAGCTGGAGATGGATGAAGTGGTTTCGCCGCTGGCCGACAAGAGCAAGTGGCAGGCTTCCATCATCGACTACAACAGCCGCGCCGAGCGCATGGGCTGGTTGCCCTCCGCGCCGCAGCTGGGGATCAACCCCCTGCAACTGACTAAAGATGCCGCCGCCGCCGGTATGTCTGCCAAAGACTACACGGTGCAGCAGCTCAAGCGCGGTGCGCTCAAATTCGCCAACCAGGACCCGGATAACCCGCAGAACTTCCCGCGCAATATGTTTATCTGGCGCTCCAACCTGTTCGGCTCCTCTGGTAAGGGCCACGAGTACATGCTGCGTCATCTGCTTGGTACCAAGCACGGTTTGATGGGCAAAGACCTGGGTGAAGAAGGCGGCAAAAAACCAGAAGACGTGGCCTGGCATGACGCCCCCAGCGAGGGCAAAGTGGATCTGCTGGTGACACTGGACTTCCGTATGTCTACCACCTGTCTTTACTCCGACATCGTATTGCCGACGGCCACCTGGTATGAGAAGGACGACCTCAACACCTCAGACATGCACCCCTTTATTCACCCGCTCACCAAGGCGGTGGACCCGGCCTGGGAGGCGCGAAGTGACTGGGAAATTTTCAAAGGCATAGCGAAGGAATTCTCCAACCTGACCGATGGCCACCTGGGGGTGGAAAAGGATCTGGTGACTCTGCCGATCCACCATGATACCCCCGGAGAAATCGCCCAGCCGTTTGGTGTACAGGCTTGGTGGAAAGGCGAGTGCGACCTGATCCCCGGCGTTACCGCGCCGAGCATGATTGAGGTGGAACGCGACTACCCCAACACCTACAACCGCTTTACCTCTATAGGCCCGCTGCTGGAGAAACTCGGCAACGGCGGTAAGGGCATCAGCTGGAACACTGACGAAGAGGTGGACTTCCTCAAGAAGCTAAACCGCACTTGGAAGGACGAAACTGCCCGCGATGGCCGAGCCCGTATCGACAGCGCGGTAGATGCTGCCGAAATGATCCTGTCACTGGCCCCTGAAACCAACGGCCAGGTAGCCGTGAAGGCCTGGGAAGCTCTCGGTGAGATTACCGGTCGCGATCACACCCATCTGGCCAAGCCCAAGGAAGACGAAAAAATTCGCTTCGCCGATATCGTGGCGCAGCCTCGCAAGATTATCTCCTCGCCCACCTGGTCTGGCCTGGAAGATGAGCATGTGAGCTACAACGCCGGCTACACCAATGTGCACGAGTTGATCCCCTGGCGCACCATCACCGGCCGCCAGCAGTTCTACCAGGATCACGAGTGGATGCGTGACTTCGGCGAGAACATGTGTGTGTACAAGCCGCCGATCAACCTGAAAACCGTGCAACCGGTGTTGAACCAGAAGCCCAACGGTAACAAGGAGATCCTGCTGAACTGGATCACCCCGCACCAAAAGTGGGGCATCCACAGCACCTACTCCGATAACCTGCTGATGCTCACCCTGTCCCGTGGTGGACCCATCGTTTGGATGAGTGAGTACGACGCCAAGTTGGCAGGTATTGAAGACAACGACTGGATCGAAATCTTCAACGTCAACGGCGCCATTGCTGCCCGCGCAGTGGTATCTCAACGAGTGCCCGACGGTATGGCCATGATGTATCACGCCCAGGAGCGCATCGTGAATACACCGGGAGCGGAAACTACCGGCACCCGGGGCGGTATCCACAACTCCGTAACCCGCGCGGTGATGAAACCCACCCATATGATCGGTGGCTACGCCCAGCAGTCCTACGGCTTCAACTACTACGGCACTGTGGGCTGTAACCGGGATGAATTTGTGGTGGTCAGGAAAATGAACAAGGTCGATTGGCTGGATGGTGAAGACGTCAAAGAGCCGACGCGAGAGGAGGTGTAGCAATGAAAGTTAGAGCCCAGATAGGCATGGTGCTGAACCTCGATAAATGTATCGGCTGTCACACCTGCTCGGTGACCTGTAAAAATGTGTGGACCTCCCGTGAGGGGGTTGAATACGCCTGGTTCAATAACGTCGAGACCAAACCCGGTGTTGGCTACCCCAAAGAGTGGGAGAACCAGGACAAATGGAACGGCGGCTGGACTCGCAAGAAGAACGGTAAATTGCAGCCGAAGATTGGTGGCAAGCACCGCGTACTAGCCAACCTGTTCGGCAACCCGGATATGCCGGAGATCGACGACTACTACGAGCCGTTCGACTTCGACTACCAGAACCTGCACAAGGCTCCGGAGCAGAAGCACCAACCGGTAGCCCGCCCGCGCTCGCTGATTACTGGCGAGCGCATGGAAAAAATCGAATGGGGCCCCAACTGGGAAGAGATTCTCGGCACCGAATTCGAGAAGCGTAAAAAGGACAAAAACTTCGAGCAGGTGCAGGCCGACATTTACGGTGAATTTGAAAATACCTTCATGATGTACCTGCCGCGCCTGTGCGAACACTGCCTCAACCCGGCCTGTGTTTCTGCGTGCCCCAGCGGTGCCATCTACAAGCGCGAAGAGGACGGCATTGTTCTGATCGATCAGGACAAATGTCGCGGCTGGCGCATGTGCGTATCCGCCTGCCCCTACAAGAAGATCTACTACAACTGGAAAACCGGTAAATCTGAGAAGTGTATCTTCTGTTACCCACGTATCGAGGCGGGTCAGCCAACCATCTGCTCCGAGACCTGTGTAGGCCGTATCCGCTACCTGGGCGTACTGCTCTATGACGCAGACCGCATTGAGGAAGCCGCTTCTGTAGAAGACGAAAAAGCGCTCTACCAGGCCCAGTGCGATATCTTCCTCGACCCCAGCGATCCCAAGGTCCAGGAAGCTGCCCGCGCTGAAGGTATCCCCGAAGCCTGGCTCGAAGCTGCGCAGAAATCTCCGGTGTACAAGATGGCCATCGACTGGCAGATCGCCCTGCCGCTGCACCCGGAATACCGCACCCTGCCCATGGTTTGGTATGTGCCACCCCTGTCTCCGATCCAGAACGCAGTGCAGGCCGGCCAAGTGGAAACCGTTACCGTGGGTCGCGGCGCCGAGATCCCCGATCTCTCCACCCTGCGTATCCCGCTGCAATACCTGGCCAACCTGCTCACCGCCGGCGACGAGAAGCCAGTGGCCCGTGCCCTGGAACGCATGATTGTGATGCGCGCCTATATGCGTGGCATCCATGTGGACGGCATTCAGGAGCGCGAATTGCTGGAAGAGGCTGGCCTGACCGTAGCCCAGGTAGAAGAGATGTATCGCTACATGGCACTGGCCAATTACGAGGATCGCTTCGTGGTGCCCTCAAGCCATAAGGCCTACGCCGAAAACGCCTACGACATGAAGTCCTCCTGTGGTTTCAGCTTCGGCAACGGCTGTAGCACCGGCAACGACAGCACCAATATTTTCGGTGGCAAGCAGCACGCAGTGCGCGAAGTAATACCCGCCAAAGTAGTCGACTAAGGTCGAGCGGAGAATACCGATGAAAGTACTAAACCTGATCGCCCGCCTGCTGGATTACCCGTCCGATGAGCTGGTGGCGCACCTGGATGAGCTGACCAGCTGGTTGGCTGAATCCGAGGATCTGGATGCTCCGTTGCGCGACAAGCTGCTGGCATTTATCTCCCATTACGAGCGTATGGATGCGCTCGATTGGCAGAGCGAATACGACGGTCTGTTCGAGCGCGGCCGCGCTGTATCCCTGCATATCTTCGAGCATATCCACGGCGAATCCCGTGATCGCGGGCAAGCCATGGTAGACCTGACCGCGCGCTATCGCAGCGCCGGCCTTGAGCTGAATGAGCGCGAACTGCCGGATTACCTGCCCACCTACTTAGAGTTCTGTGCCACCCAGGGGGAAGCAGCCTACGGCTGGGTTCACGATATTACCCATGTGATAGCCCTGTTGAGCGCGCGTCTGTCCAAGCGTGAGAGTCCCTATCACCTGCTGATGGATGCGCTCTTGCAGATGGCCGGGGTATATGTCGATCTGACAGCACTCAAGGAAGAAGTCGCCAACGAAGAACGTGACGATACCCCCGAGGCGCTGGACAAGATCTGGGAGGAAGAGGCCGTTAGCTTTAGCGGCGCCAACAATTGCGACCAGTCAATAACGCGGCCCAGCAATGCGCAGCTGCGCGACGGCCAGCCCCTTAACTGGGCCAACGCCGCGCAGAATTCTGCCCAGCCCGCACCACAGGAGTAACAAGATGAACTATCTGAATACGCTGCTCTTCGCCATCTATCCCTTTGTCGCCCTCACGGTATTTCTGGTGGGTAGCCTGATCCGCTACGACCGCGACCAGTACACTTGGCGCACCGGCTCCAGTCAGTTGTTGGAGCGCAAGCAATTGCGCATCGGCAGTTACCTGTTCCATATCGGGGTGATCGCCATTCTCGCGGGCCACTTTGTCGGCCTACTCACACCCAAAGCGGTGTGGCACTTCCTCGGCATTGAAGCTTCCACCAAGCAGATGATGGCAATGGGGATCGGTGGTTTCTTCGGGGTGATCTGTTTTATCGGTCTCACTATTCTGGTTAAGCGCCGCCTCACCAACAAGCGCGTACGCGCCACCACTTCCAAAATGGACTTGGCCATACTGCTGATGCTCTACGCGCAATTGATCCTCGGCCTGATCAGTATTGTGGTATCTGCCGGCCATATGGACGGTGCTGAAATGCTCAAACTGATGGCTTGGGCTCAGTCCATTGTCACGCTAGATGGTGCCGGTGCAGCTGCTGCAATCAGCGGAGTGAACATCATTTACAAGCTGCATATTTTCCTCGGCATGACCCTGTTCCTGCTGTTCCCCTTCAGCCGCCTGGTACACGTATGGAGTGTTCCAGTGCAGTACTTCCGCCGCAATTACCAGGTAGTTCGCGCCAAAGCCGCGCGTTAATCCCTGTAACTATTAAATGGCCCGCCATGAGCGGGCCCAGTGTGGAGTTGAGTCATGAATACATTACTGGCCACTGATGCTGCCGGCGGCGAATTTGAGATGGCCGAGGTAGTGGCCGTTAACGGAACTGAAATCCCCGCCGACCTGATCTACCAAGAGATGCAATACCAGCCTGCCGATTCTCCGCGTCAGGCGATTTACTGCGCCGCACGCGCTCTGGTTATCGGCTGGCTTTTACGAGATCGAGCCGCAGGGCAGGGGCTCTGCGCTGCCGACGAAGACTTGCACAGTGAGGCTTTCGATCGCGCAGTCTCAGATCTATTAAAAGGTGAGCTACAGGTGAACCCGGCAACCGACGCCGAGTGCCGCGCGTACTTCGAAGCCCACCCGTATAAGTTCCGCTCCGATCCCCTCGCAGAAGTACGCCATATCCTGATCCCGGCTGCACCGGATGACTCCGAGGCCTGCGCCAAGGCACGTACCGCAGCCGAGAATATGCTGGAACAGATTCGCGCCGACTCCAATCCGCTGCAATCTTTCGCTCGTTTAGCCCAATCCCACTCAGCCTGCTCCTCCTCCGAGGCCGGCGGTAGCCTCGGCCAGGTCGGGCGCGGTGACACCGTTGCCTCCTTCGAGCGCGCAGTGTTCGAGCAGGGCACCGGTTTGGTAGCGGAACCCGTGGAGACTCCCTACGGCGTGCACCTGATTTATGTGGAGCAATGCGAAGCGGGCCGCCCGCTGGAATACGAATATGTCTCGGAGCGCATCGAGGAATACCTGACCGAAAAACGCCGCCGCCAGATGACCAGCGATTACCTGCAACAAATGGTGCAGGCCGCGCAAATCTCCGGCCTCGATTTATCGGGGGAGGCTCACTGAGGTGGCAGAGATCCGCCAACTGTTCGCACGCAACCGCGCCTGGGCAGAGGATAGGACGGCGCAGGACCCGCAGTTTTTCCAACGCCTGAGCCGCCTACAGGTTCCCAAGTATTTATGGATCGGCTGCTCTGACTCCCGAGTGCCCGCCAACGAGATTGTGGGCATGGCACCGGGGGAGCTGTTCGTACACCGCAATATCGCCAACGTGGTAGTACACACAGACTTTAATTGCCTCTCGGTACTGCAATACGCCGTGGAAGTACTCAAGGTGGAACACGTGGTGGTGTGTGGCCACTATGGTTGCGGCGGAGTACAGGCCGCCATGGGCCACAGCGAATGTGGCCTGGTGGATAATTGGCTGCGCCATATCAAGGATGTCTACGCCCGCCACAGGCAAGAGCTGGAATCCCTCGATAAAGAATCACGCTCAGCGCGCCTTTGTGAATTGAATGTAATGGCACAGGTACAAAATCTGGCCATGACCAAGATAGTCCAACACGCCTGGGACCGAGGCCAACGCCTGAGCCTGCACGGCTGGATCTACGATATTCGCGACGGCCTGATTAGAGATCTGGGAATGCGGATGGACGACCGCGGCCAGGTGCCAGAGATTTATCATGTTTATGGTGAGGTGCAGGAGGAGGGGTGAGTTTATAACTGCTGAGACCATAAGTATAAATAGCGCAGTTGCATTTAAATATTTTTAGAAATGCAGCGTTTGATTCCACTTCGCTTCTGCTAAAGCCGACGGCTATCAGCATCAGCTGGGGCGGAGCGATACCGCCGTATCTTTCCAAACTGCAAAGAGGGTAACCATAAATACCGTTATCCTCAATCACAGGTTCGACTCATGCTTATCTCTATTTCTTCTAACTCCCAATACTGCACTGAGTGCAAGGCACAGCGATTAAATCCCTAATATGATAAATAAATAGCGGTTTATTACTGATATGGCCCTCAAATACCAGAATTACCCAAGCTGCGAAATAAAGCCAATGCACTCAAGATCGCGGGATACTGGCGTAATAAGAGCTAGAGATAGATTTTGGTGAGGAGATAATCCGTTAGCAAAAATTGAAGGCCAAACCCTAGAACGAGCTGAGTAACTTTTAGAAGTACAAAACCAAATTGATCATTTGAACATCAATTTGGATATGTGAGTTATACGCTAAAATCTCTCTTTCTCCTATTCTGCGCTTGCTGCTCCCCGTAGCACTCTGCTTTTCCTAAAACGCTACTTTCTATGCCACTTTATCGCCTGAAGTCTATCTGATTTTCGAACATCGATAGGAGACAAAATATTTATCTTAAAACCTTCGATTACTGAAAACTCAATATTTGAAAAATATTCAAATTTAGTAACAAGAAATTAAGGATAAGCAGACAAAGATAAAGAGTTTTGCGCCCCCAGATTGTGGCTTACTTATTATAAATAAATATATTCGCGAATAAATGAAAATCATTAAGTAATTTATAAATTCATAAAATTAATAAATATTCCCGATATTTATCCTCATGAAAAAAATATAACTAAAACTGGCATCAAATACCATGTTTATCAAAATTTGTATCCCTCCGAACTGACGAAGAAGAGCGTCTTATAGGAGTGGAGATAAGAGGACTTGGAAGTTGAATATTACTGCAGTTTAAGTGGGCCCAATTTTTTGCTTCTCCAGCGATGATTAATGTAGATGCATTACCCGTAAGGGATGAATACTCAGCGTATTCATGCTTCTACCTATTCTAATTACTAAAAATAGGAAATAATGAACATGAAAAAGATCCTTACCGCGCTCGCCCTGGCAATTGTTAGCACCGGCGCAGCCGCTGACACCTGGTCTCCCCAAGGTACCATTGGCCTGGCCAATGTCGGTGATATAAAAGTATCTAAGGGTATAAACCTTACTTGTGGTCTATCCGGTAGTTCTACAACAAATTCAGCAGGTAACGCCTCTGTGGGCAGCTTGTCACTGAATACTGGTTTCCTTTGTGGAGCAGTTAGCTTTACCAATCTGCCCTATACATTGGTAGGTAATGCAGGGAATACCGTTACCCTAAAAGATGTAACTGTTGCAGCTATTACCGGCAATTGTTTTGGTGATATTACCGGTAGTTTTAACCAATCTACCGGAGAAATTACTTTTAATGCCGCGGTACTCCCAAGCGTTGGTATTGGTAGCGACTGCAAAATAACCGGTACTATCTCCACAAATCCCCAGGCATCTTTCGTGCCATAAGTAACCTTTAAAAGGCCAATATCTAAAGTAGAGTAGTCAGAAAGTACTGGCTGCTCTACTTTTTCCCCGTCTGTATATTCATAAAAAACCAAGATATCTGTTTCTAAATATCAATCATTATCTGCAAAAAAATTCTTATCCTCTTTTTTTAATATGCCTGCCATTAGTTGACCCGCTCGCTTTATTAACTCGGCACGTTAATAATGTACCAAATGTACAGCTATATAGTTTTTACCCAACTATTTGTTTATAGATTGTATAAACTTGCATTTTTGGCTCAAAGTTACTTTAGGTCTTAATAAGAAGACAATGCAGAGAGACTAGGCTATTCCCAAAATAAAGTACAATTGGGAGGTGTGTGGCTAGTCCTAGCAAACAATCATCAACCGCCCGCTACACGATTGGTCGATGATTTATATGAGTGAAAAGAAGGTTAGAAATAGAGGTGTTTTCAGGCATAGCCAGTCTGAAAAACCAGTAAGACACTATAGAACCATTAGTGTCTTACTGGAAATATAAAAATTAGAAACGCTTATTTAGACTAAAGCCTATAATACGCGGATCCAGGGTGAATACATTGGTAGTAAGG
Organism: Microbulbifer sp. MKSA007; assembly: GCA_032615215.1. NCBI lineage: Bacteria > Pseudomonadati > Pseudomonadota > Gammaproteobacteria > Cellvibrionales > Microbulbiferaceae > Microbulbifer > Microbulbifer sp. MKSA007. The sequence continues at coordinate 308,440 of CP128433.1, forward strand.
CCGGAGTCATCACTATTGGTAAAGGCGCTTGTGATAGGCGTATCATCAAAGATATTTTTCACATATAACTGCACTTGCAATTCTGATTCCGGATGAGTAAGGGTCGCTGATGCATTGAAGTTATCCCAGGCTTTTAAGCGGTCATACTCGGTATTATAAACCCGCGCATAACTCTCAGACTGTCGATAGTAATCGGCACGTAAAGCTAATTCCCAATCTGAAAGGGGAATGACATGCTCCACTGCTAAGTTAAACGTTAACTTAGGAGCATTTGGTAGTTCATTGCCACTTAGATCAGCAGAAAAACCGCGCCCGCCATTGGGGGCATCAGTAAGTGGATTATATTCGCCCAGATCGTAACCGAAAAGAGCCAGCATTTGATCCCATCGGAAATTTGGATTTTCAATAGAATCAGAGTAAACGCCCCATTGCTGTGAGCCCGCACATAATGCCCAAAGGGGGACTACACCAAAAAATCCTTCCAAGGCAGTCATAGCAGCTTCTACATATTCTACCGGAGCAATACAGTTGGAAGGTACCTGTAAGCTAGGCCGCAGAACTGTCCAGTCTTCATTTCCCTGGGTGCGGTCCATAACATCTATAGATTCCTCCCCTTCTGCTATGCGGGTTCTCAAGTAACCCACATTCATATTCATCCTGGTGCTCTCTGTCATTTGCCATGCCAGCTCTAACTCCAGTCCCATACTTTCTGCATCAAAGTTTTCATTTAATGCGATACGATCAACAATCTGGGAAACCTGGTAATCGGTATAGTCGTAATAGAAAGCTGTTGCATTTAAGTTTAAACGGCCATCAAGCAAAACATTCTTGGTACCGAACTCAAGGGAATTTACAAATTCAGGTTCAAAAGTATTAGGTAAATCTTGGTATTGAACCCGCGCTGGATCAATCACCGCACGTGGAGGGTTAGAACCGCCTCCTTTATAACCGTGGGCAAAAGAAACGTAGAACATAGTATCATCGCTAAAGGGAGTATCTGCTCGCCAGTCTAGCACTGCCCGCCCGGTATACTCTTGCCAATCCTGAGAAAACTCCTCACCCTCAGGATATCCCATATTGGAATAACCACCTGAGCTGCGACCTGAATAAGTATCACCATCTTCATAATAATTACCAAGTAATAACTGGCTAGGTACAGGATTTGTGGTCTTTTCATCATTGGTATAACGTAGACCAGTGGTAAGTTTTACATCGTCAGTAATTTGCCAATATGCCTCACCAAATACAGCCCAGGAACTAGTTTCTACCAAATTACGGCTAAGAAAATAATTATGACCCATTTCATCAATATTGTTTAACGAATTAGGGTCTACATATATACAGTCATCCCCAGATAAATCTGTGGCGGGGTCAATGCAATTTATCGGAATGATATTGCCATCTTCATCGTATCCCCGACTGTAAACATATTCAGAAATCATGGTGAACATGTTATTAAAAACAAAGTAATCATCCTGGGTTTCAAAATTCAGGTAGTTTGCACCAACGGAGAAATTCCAGGGGCCATCAAAAGCTGTTTGCAAACGGAACTCCTGACTCCACTGTTCATTATCAGAGCGGCTTATATCTACTGCCAAAATACCATCAGAGTCACCGAGTTGTGGGTCGGTGTAAATTCCTCCAGGTGTAGGGCCTAATGCCCAACTATCACCAAGTTCTGCTGAGTCAGTAAAGACCGCGCCAGTTGTAAAACGATTATAGTCCTGAGAGGAGTAGTAATCGTCCTTAGCATAGGTAGACTGAGAATAAAATGTCAGAGTATCAGATAAAGCCCATTCAAAATTCAGTTGTACTAAATCATTTTCTGCACGAAATACTGGGTCAAAACTAGTGGATATTTCACGTAAATCACGTGATTGATCAACCCCACTGTAGGGATTTGGGAGGTTTGTGAGACTACCATCTTGAAAAAGATTTGGGTGGATAAGCATTGTCGGTGCAACTATATAAGCAAGGCCAGCCCCATTGGGTGCACTAAAAGCATCACTACTATATAGCGAGCTAGGCAAACAGCCCTGACTTGTCATTGCTTGAGTAAACTGTGTTGTTTCTGTATCACCGACCATTGCATCACCGGGGTCAGTAGTACAAAGCTGCTTACCGGTGCGGGATCGCTTGTCATCTTCATCAAAGTGTTGCCAAATCAAATTAGCATTAAACTTATCACTGGGAGTCCATTCAAAAATGGCACGCGTGGAGTAGAGATCCCGGTCGTTAACATCATTCTTGGTATAAGTATTGTAATCAAAGCCATCCCGCTTGGTCATGGCTCCAGAAAAGCGGAAAGCCATAGTTTCACCCAGCGGTATATTCAACATACCCTTGGTACGCTTACTATTATAATTGCCCACTTCAACCTCAATCTCTGAGGCGAATTCATCTTCCGGCATGATTGGTAACATATTAACCACACCAGCAGTGGCGTTACGACCATATAATGTGCCCTGAGGGCCACGCAGAACTTCTACCCGCTGTACATCAAAAAATTCCTGCTCAAACAGACGATTCCTGATTAAAGAAGCATTATTAAAACTTACTGCAACGGCAGGATCACTACTGGCAGAAATTGACTGAGTTCCCACTCCTCGAATAGAGAAATTGTATGAGCTAAAGTTTGTTTTGGAGAAGTTAACATTGGGAACGGCTCGCAACAGTTCATTGCCCCCTTCGATCTTTAAAGCATCCATGTTATCCCCAGATAGCGCGGAGACTGCAATAGGCACATCCTGAATGCTTTCCTCAATTTTCTGTGCTGTAACCGTAACTTCTTCAATAGCCGAACCAGAATAGTTACTGGGCTTGTCCCCTTGCCCATCCTGGGCAAATGCTGCCACAGATGCAGTATTTATTACCAAACAGGCAATTGCCACACTGTACCAGGGGGTTGAATAGTCGTTTGGGTTTGCGGCGGGGATTGCTTGAGCAATCAAATTTTTTTGTTTACGAAGGCGCATCATCATACTGAGTTTCTCTCTCTTATGCTCACTATTATTTTTTTTCAAGGCCAAAACTGCCTTCCTTGGGGCCCAACTAGATTGAAGACGTAAAAAAAAGATATTAGGGGGGATAAAAAAGAAGATAGAAGTTTAAAAATTTTACTTTTTCTAAGTAACGCACAAGAATTGGGCGCAATCGAAGTCTGAGCGTTGAAAACCGTGCCTAAATGGTTGGTGGGTATCTATATTAAATAGAACTTTTTCAACAAATAATTACCTTCAGGATCTCATATTTACATTGTAGATATAATGTAAGTCCTCACAGAATGTTGACGTAGAACAGAATTGTATAAAATATGAAAGAAAGAGCTTTTCATAGATATCATAAGGTTAATGTCTAGCTTGATTCAGCTTATTGTCCGTTAAAGAAGCATGGAAATTAAATGTGGTTACTATTTGGTAAACCTATGTCTTACTAGATAAGTATGCTAGTAGTGAGAATGGCCTTGTCTAAAGTAGGTTGAAAATATCAAAAAAATCATAAAACTCTAATATTTAAAAATTTTTAATTTAAATTCTGGCGTTTGTTTTCCCTCTGACAGATATTTTTCCAGGTAAGCTTATTCTATTAAAAGCATGTCATTCTGTTTGGTGAGTCTAGATATATATTCTATAGAACTTGATATATCACTTATCAAATAAATTTCTGTAAAAATTCTATCTATTAAATTTATAGCATTTTTCAGGTATGTGATTTTTATGCTCAGATCTGGTGCATGTCTTCCTTTCTTGATCCATCAGTAGGGTCCTAATCCAGTCTTTTTAGGAGGAACTTATACCGATATTTCTTAGCTCTTAGAGGATCAGCTTGAGTTCAAAATACTTATATAAAATCTTCAATCAACAGAGGCATAACAATGAAATTTATCACCACATTAATTGCTGCGGTAATTTATATATTACAGGCAACTATTCAAGATTATAAAATCAGAGAGCGAGAATATTCCCTTCCACTTTCAACTATGCCAGATAACGTACAGGCACTTGCAGATGAAATGTTTGAAGAAGCAACTAAAGATAAGCAGCTTACTGCAGAGCAAGCTCAACAGATTGAAGCTGGTATTTGGAAGATGTTAGGTGAGGGCGCTGTACTTCAGAGAAATCATGAGCTGAAAAAAACAAGAGAAAAAATATCTTACTTAGGGCAGCTATTGTCTTGGTTTATGAAGGCAAAAGGGCTGACCTATGCACAGATTGAAGAAAAATATAGAAGCGAATTTACTGAATCTGAAAAGGAGCTACATAGAGCAATTGTAGAATCTGCCTCTCGTTCCAATCAGGACCTAGTCGGCAAACTCTGGAAGTCAATCTGCAAAACCTTTTGGGGGCAGGCAAAGCTATAATCAGAAATTTGCCATGTAAATTTACTTAACTGACAATCTTATTAAGTCCCTAAAATATTAGGGGCTTTACCGGTCAAGAACTTTTAATCTGACTAAACTATGGCTCTTATAAAGAGCGACAATACCAGAGAAATTAGATTCTTATTCTATTTGGTAATTGCGAGCCAACATGTTGACCTCTTTCGGTGCGCTGAACGGTACGCACACATGAGCCATGTAATCTGTGCTAATTGCTCCTGAGTCATGCCATGTTGCAACCTTAACTTTCGTACCAGCAATACATTCTACTTTTATCTCAAGTGCTCTGTAGAACTGTATGACATAAAAAATTCAGTGTACTTGAGGGCTATTTAAGAGGTGTTGATGAAGATATCTATAACAATTAGATCTCTCTATCTATGGATAGAGGATACTGGCCTTTTATAAAAAAGAACGTAACCTAAACCGCTAGTGGCTCCAAAAAGGAGGCCTACTGTAAGTACATGCTTTAGGTAAATTAACCAACCCCAAAGCGTTGGATAGCCATTAATTGCTTTGATCACATCTATGCCCATTAAAGTATCTTCAACCTTACCAATGTAACTTCCATCAGGATACGGCCAAGCATTAACTCCAGGGTATAGTGAGCCAACAATTAGGCCTAGACAAATACATTTGAATAGATTTAACCCAAAGTATCTTTCAATGATTAATGCAAGTGGTACATAAATAATCATGTGTGCTAGTGATATAGAGATTGAAAAAATAAAAATAAATGCTGGGCCGGCTGAATTTATTTTAGAAAATCCTAATGTTCCGGCCATTAACAAAAGCACTATCGAAGGAATAAGAATTGCAGCAATTATTGATGGTATATGTCGCACAGGAATTAAATTTTAAATAAAATATAAGCTACTATTTTGTGCTGAAGCTATGTCGTTTATTGGCGCACTATATCCATATAGTATTTTCGTGACAATGGGTCGAATGATATCTATATGCATTAGTGTGACTGTCTTCGCAAAGACCACAGAGAAGCAATTATTACTAATCCACAAAAACCCAAATATATTATTTTACCGCTTAAATCTTCAACATTAACACATTTCCAGTTTTCACATTGACGGACTATAAAAACATTTCTCTGATCAATCCAGAAAATTATACTTGCCGTTATTGCGGAAAATATAACTGGGTAAGATCTTACTTTGGGGATAACTTCTGCCAAGAAGGCCGCAAGCCAAAAAGCGAAGAGTGAGGCTAAATATAACTTTAAGTAGCTCTCACCAGAGAAAATCAAGCTGGCGATTGTACTGAAAAAAGCACATAGCCCGATAAAGAAGCGGAGCCCACTTAATCTAGATAGCCCGCCATCATCTTTGGCGAATTTGTAGCCGTATCTTTTCATAATTTATATAACTTACTTGTAAGTGACTTAATCATAAAATGGTCAGCCACTAAATGCGAAGCTAATCTTAGTTTTATACTTACACCAGCTACCCGACCAGTTGAACTTCCAACTTCTTACAGCTTTTAAAACAGATCGATCAAAAAAATTATCTGGCACTGATTCTACAATGTCGATCTCTTCTAAGCCCCCATCCGGATTAAGCCGAGCGGTTAGAACTACCCAGCTATCTACAGGTTGACGGCTCTCTCGGATTGGATAACTAGGGTCATACCCTTCAATTCGTTGAAGTTGTTGGGGGCAATTGGTAATCTCTTCAGAATAGCTAAATGTAGCGAAAAAAAGCAATATAAATAATGTGGCTATTCTCATAACGTATTGATTCCTTCTTGCCTTATCGGAATGAAACCGTCCTGCTTCAGTATGGCGAAAAGAGTGTACACAATCGGATACAGGAACTCGCTATGCTACCGAACTTCGAAAATATATAGTTTTTTAGGCTCGCCTTCAATTGGGACCCAAACTTCTTTCACGCCCTTAAAATCCAATACTAAATCTGCTTCTTCTAGAATCTTTTGAGCATATAGGGACTCGTCCCAGTAAACTCCACCGCATGCATAGTAATTTGGTGCTTCCTTTTCTGGTATATTTACAGTGAATTCACCACCCTTTGGCCTGTTTATTTCTAATTCATACTCTTTAAATACATTTGCAGAAATGAAATTTTTACCTTCAATATTCATGATCTTCGGTAATAAAATTTCTCTCGGCTCTTGAGAAGCACAGCCGCAAATGGTAAGAAAGATAAGAATCAGGAGTAGATATTTCAATTTTCTTCTTCTTTAGTTTAAGGCTGATGTTAGTAATTGATTAATATCGCCACGTTCAGCTACGGACAGTTTTGGACGCTTTATGCACGATAATGGGAGCGCAGCGACTGGGTAAAAATGCACAAAGTTGGCCTTTGACATACAGCCCATTGTTATGCATTAGAGCCTGCTATATAGATAACTGATGGGGTATATGTTGCCACTGTAAGAACCCAAAAAATCAAAAAATTGGTTTTACTAACCCTATTGGGAGTTTCTACTCGATAGCATGAATACGTGATATACCAGTAGGCCATAGGACAAATCATCATCAAGCCAATCAATATAAACCCTACTGTATTAGAAACATTATCAGCTGACACAATAAAGTTAAAAGGAATGACTAAGAATATCAGCACCGACCACAAGAACGTATGAACAGATAGGCGGTACCAAATACTTAAAATGTATTCAAAACCACAATCTGGGCAGCGCGACTTAGAAAAACTAAAGGGGAATACTTCATCTACATTTTTCGACTTGCACTCAGGGCATTTTATTGCCATTCATTTCTTCCTACTTGATGCATAACTAGCTGTTCAATAGTTCCAGTTTTTTGGAATTTCTATTAATCGCGTTCATTGAAGTCCCACCATGTTACTTTAGTGCCGGCGACAACAACAAACTTTATGTGTTGGGTATCGGATTTATAAAGAAAGCTTGCTTGGCAACTGTTATTAGGATTATCTGTTGGAGTCAGATGTTTTATTGGCCAACCTTTAGATCCAATATGTTTTACAACAAGGGACTTTTGAAACTCGTAATCTGTGCTGCAGGCTATGGGGGGTGAAAAGAGAAACGCCCCCCAGCTGACAAAACTGTAAAGCAACTAACAAATGTTGATATTTTAAGCAGCTTTTTCATTGATACATATGACCTTTTACTTGGCTGCCCCTAGTAAGGAGCAACTATCTCATAAGTTAGCGAAAAGGGCAAAGCAAGCAGGAATGTAAACGGTCAGATATCAGATCAGCATGCTACCTACGAACTAGCGTTTTAAGCTGGATAGCAAACTAGAAATGATATTGTGCTCCAAAAGAGGCTGAGTAGGATGAATCGGCGGGGTCATTTAGAAGCCCTTTTATCATAAATAGTGTAGAAGTATTTTTGCTGAGATTGTGTTATCGATTTATAAACTATAAGTAAATTAACAATTTATTTCTTTGATGATCTTATTCATCTCCCTGTGATCTTAAAAATCATCTCTCCTACTTACTGTGTTATAAATTTTGTATTTCTTCTATTTCTGACCAAATGTTGTCACAGAGGTTTGGCCGATAGGCTGATCGACGAAAGATTTTGTACTCTGCTCGATACATATTAAGAAAATCTTTATCACCTGATCGAAGACAAGCTCTCATATTAGCTAGGCGGTCAGCGGCCTTTACTAGTAAAGCAAGCTCTTCTGATCCCGATACTTTGGCCATTTTTTGATATGTTGAAGATTTTCTTATTTTTCTGGTTTCTCCTGGCTCATCACTGAGTATGCACACACACCTGGATACCAGCTCGCCAAATATATCTTCAATCTCTTTAGCTGTTATATCGGTATCCTCAATTACATCGTGAAGATATGCTACCACTTCAGCCTCTTCACCATACTCGCTAGCGATTTTAGCTACTTCATCAAGGTGAACCGAGTATGGGAAGCTACCATACCGCTGGTCCCCATGTGCCTGAATAGCAAAACTACGTGCTTTATTTCTCATATTCACCTTATCGCTCAATGAATAAAACTGGTTACGTTAAAATCAAATTTATAGAAGATTCTGATGATTCTGTCTTATCTCTTGTAATGTACCCAACCATTAGAAACTTGTGATGGTCTAGAAATAGAGCTGATCTTAAACCGGAGGAATATAGTCTGGCTATGACAAATAGAGTAGCTATCCAAATTCCATAGAAAGTAGTAATGCAAACAACAAATCTATGGGGATCTGGGTTGCTACTCTAAATTACACAGCTATTTATTTTCATCGCTTAGGTCGATAACTTCTATTCTTACACCTTTATCAACCATCTCGGATAAATGGAATTTACCGTTAGGTTGTTTTACTATGGATTTTTCAATATCACCAGATACAAATTCCCATAGCTCAGGGTTCAGTGCATTTGGCTTTGGTTTATAAACTTCCGCAGTGAAACCACGTTTTGGCTCATTTTCACGTAAAATAACGATATCACCCTTGTAATCTGGAGCTGTTATTATCGTTAATGTAGTTGTTTCAATCTTATCGCCGAATCCTTTTTTGTTCCACTCTCGTAAAACAACATCAACTTGAGCTTTGTCTAGTTTAACATCATCCGTTTCCGTGCTGGCACAGGTGAAGGATGACAATGTCATTAAAAATAGTAGTAGGATTTTTATAGGTTTTAGCATAAATATAATTACTTACAGTTGGTGGAAGTAATAGTTAAAAGGTTGTGTGTGTCTGGCGGTACAACGATAATTCCTGAGAGCCAGGGAAACATTTTTAATTGTGTCTTAGTATATAATCCATCGCCAGCTTCTTTTTCCCAGTGTGATTCGTACACAAACTCTTTTGAATAAAGCCATACATGCCTACCGCCACTTGACATTCCCAGACCAAATGGAATATTTGCAAACGTGTTGTAATCTGCGTCTTTTTTCTTTGTTAGATTCAAGTAAGTAGTTACTTTATTTTTACTCGGATTATAGTTAATAAGAGTATTGCTTATAGGCACACGACTGACACTATAAGTACAGCTTTTCTTTACCTGGTTGTAGTAGCTTGCAATATGTTCACCCAGACCATCGCTTGGGTGGTTAATATCAGGATTATAATATACTCCTTTCCAGTTATGAGTATTAATCAAGTATTTTGCTAACTCGGTACCTTTTTCTCCAAGTCCACCCACTCGCTTGCTGGAATTAAGCTTTCCAAGTTTCTCAAAACTATATTTAAGAACCCAAATTGCCATTGTTATACAATCGCTAGAAATATGATTTTTATATTTTGTGGGGTTACCAATTTTAAGCTGGCTACCAACATGATTGCTGTGATCATTCATAATAGAATTAATCTTGTCTACAGCATGCTGTGAAAATGTCTTTGTCATACCTAACTTCCCAGTTGTTATTATTGTGGAATTTCCTTATCGAGAACGATTTGATTAGATGACAATAGCTAATTAGGGTCAAGGAAGTGAAAATAGAGATCCTGTACTGCTGAGTTTGTTATAGTATATTTTAGGCTGATAATATCGCTCTAAAAACGGAGCTACTTCACATATTCTATTTTTGATATTTATCAATCACCGACATAAATCATTAAGAATCAGAAAGTTAGTACGGTGAATAGTAGGTATACACTTGGAAGCCTTTTAACCTTGATGCTACTAACGCAAGAAATAACAAAGCATTACACCGAGTATAAGAAATACAAAAGTGGGGTGTGATAGATAATCTTCGCCCAAAGTTTTCTGTTAAATCATAGCGCGTGATCCATATTTGGAACTACACTTCTGCAAAGTGGACTATCGTACCGGATATACCTGGTATTAAGTGTTGTAGTAAACAGCCCTGCTATCTAAACCTTGTAATATTATCTTGATGGCTTGCTGGATACTTAGATAATTAAATAATCTACGGGTGTTGCGTTGAAGAGGTTTGTTCTGTGATTGCTGGGGCTTTAATACCTTCAGACTCCAATCTTATGCTCAATAATTTCTTTGCTAATGGATGTAAAATTGCTGTATCAATCTCCTTGAGTCTGCGCTTACCTAAACGCTTATCCAGTGTGGCTAGGGACTGAATCAATGGGTTCTCGGAGTTTAGAGCTTCATCAATTTTGAGGGTATGAACGAATTCCCAGCAGGCTTGATAGGCATCTTGCCGAGATAACTCTCCATATTCCATCTCACCATAGGATATTTTCTGCTTTTTACTTACATGCTCAGGCACTTCGGAATCAGTAACCCAGCGATTATCCTTTCGATAGTAATCGCCACTCGCTCTATTCCAAAAGGCCTTTGTACAGAAATTTGCTATGACTTCCTTATCAAGTGTCAACCAGGCATGTCCACATGAACAGTTTCCATAACTGGTACTGTTGATAGAGATACGGCCATCCAGGGATGGGGAAAATTTTTCTTCAACTAGAGATTTCAGCTTGCTCCATTTCATTGGGGGAAATTCCTACTCACATATAAATTCATCAGTTCACGGCTGTTGTGTAATTGATTGTTTCGTTCCAATATAGCAGCTACCACAAATTCAGGGGATGAGAAAACAGCAGATTCTCCGCACCTCCTATTCTAATTATTCGTTTACACCAGAGTGATTAAACAAATTATAAAGATAATACTGTTAGTGCAATGAGCTTTCGAAATAGGTAAAGGCCGACCCAATAGCCACCCCAAGGAGGATAGGTCCGGGAAAAAATCTGAATAGCTGCTTTATTTTACTGGGGGTTCGACCATTACGTAGGTCGCTAATTAATTCATGTTGTGCGTGAAAGGCACATAGATCTGATATCATGGCGACGACCAAAGAGAAAGTGAATCCTTCACTAATGGGTGTATCAATACCAAGAGCAGTTTTGAGAGTAACAATACCGCCTATAAATGCCATAGCGAATGTAGAAATGGACTTAAAAAATCGAACTCCAATTCTTGACTCAAAAGATAATGAGGGCTTTGCTCTATGGGTTTATCATTAATTAATTCTTGTAATTTTGCTCTCATTACTTACAACCGTTAACAGGATTTATTTGCATAATAATATCTTTATCAGTCCAATGGAATGCCAAAATTTACGGCAAGGCCTTTGTAAACAAAAGTGTTAGTATTTCTGCAGAAAAGGTTCGATGGTACCAATTTTGTTAGCTTAGGCCATCTGGAGCTATTTTTATAAAGTAAATTATTACAGGTATAAAACAGATCAAGGTTAAAACCAAGTTTGCGATATTCAGTAATCGCCTTCTCCCAAATATCAGAAATAACAATCCTGCTAATTGAGCAACGGCTGTATAAAGGAAATACAACCCTAGTGTTCTATAAAAATTTGCTAGTTCCAGGGTAATAAGAGCTGGAAATATCGCTACCAGCAAATATGAGATGAACCCACATAGCATCGCGATACTAAGTCTACATACTAAATAATTTGTTCTTCCCATATTAGTTTTTAATTTCACTTCTCGCATCATGAAGTGGGTCCGACATTAAAAAGCTCTATGACAGACTGGGTAGATTTATTTTCTAATAATACATATGTAGTATAAGGTCAAAACCTTTTATTGAAAATTTTACTCTTTCCATGTCTTCTGTATATTTGCCGAGGTTATTTCCATCAAGATCCCAGACATTTTCTTTGGCGAACCACGTATTTAATTCGTGATCATGACATTTGAACTGGCTTTGTGGGACTACCTTACCATTTTTCATGGTCGGACCAAAGTTTCTACATTCTGGGCCCCACCTCCACCACTTTAAGTCTGGCATATCTACCATGCCATCTCTGAGGGGAACGCTGAAAACTATAAATTCCGACTCATAATTTTTATAAATTATATATCTTATGTCTCGCGCCCTCTCGTAATGAACATCCCGAGTAAGTATTTCACCCGGCTCTAGATCAGCTATATCTATACTAGGAGATAGTTCACCAGCATTTGCCGGAGGCTTTAGGGCACTGCCAAACATACCAAGTATAAATCCGACTCCAATTAAAGAGACGGCAAAAAGGCTGAACCAAAGTAATTTCTTACGCTTTTTCATTTGAAGATCACAGAGTATTCAAACTAAGCATATCATATCACTTACTGGCAAATATCAAGAGTTTAAAAGCTGCCTGAATAGTGCGATATTGATTGTCATACTAGATAACAAGTACCAAATATAAGAGGTATTCATGTAGCTAAGCATTTACTGATCTATGGTTGTCCAGTAATGTTTCCATACTTGGAAGATATTTGTATAATCGAGCAATCTATGAGTGTACTAGATTGCTCTCAAATCTGTGTGCTAACTTACTTCTTGAAATTTCAGACCTGTAAAAGAATTCGCCTCATATGCAGTTTTAAATTCTTCAGTTACAAAACTAAAAGTCAGTTTATTTGTATAAGATTTAAATATACAGTGCCCCTCTAATTCTGAGTCAATGAACTTAACAGAATCTTGCCCCATGTGAACTCCTGAGTTCACCACTTCAACAGCATTAGTTGAGTCAACATACTCTTCTGGAATCACATATAGTGTATTAAACATGTGATATGTTTCATCACCAATTAGAAGTGGTAAGAACTCACCAGATGAATTTAGAATATCTTTTAGGGATGAAAATGCTCTAGGGCTTAGAACTATATTTCCTAAAGCCCATGTAGTAATGTCTGGTATAGATTCTTCTTTACCTGTGTAATTATCACTAGCGTAGAAGTGCGCTTTGGGAGCTACCCATTTATCTAGCCTCGGTTTTGCACGAAATCGCTGACTATAGGATGGCATTTTCTCTGCAAGATCTGAGACATCTAGTGTAAGTGAATAATAGTTTTCAAAATCACTATCTACTAAATAACTCATAAATAAGGACTCCATTTTGAAAGTGTATTATCTGTGCAGTACAAGCGTGCAAGAATCAGCCTGATTTTTTTTGACCGAATTCTATACATATCTGATACTTCTAGTTTCACATTATTCTAATAATGATATTTTTGATAATTGGGTCTCATATCGAGCTTACTAAGCTATTAAGTCCCTGGACTCACTTGTCGTGTCCATCGACAATTTAGCCATAGTTAAAACCACCTTACCGAGAAGACTGATGGAATACGACCACGGTAGACGTGTGACTCCCCATGTTTGGGAGCTCTCCCCACTAGACCTTTGCATTCAACAATATGAGAATCGTTGTAAGAACTATCACTATCGTAAGCTGAAAGTGGCGGGTGAAACCGAAGAGCAGCGGAAGGAGCGCTTGGCAGGTCTCAAGGTGGAAATGGAACAATTAAAGCATGAACGCCGAACCATCATGTCAATGGTTTCGGTTCAGAGCCAGCTTCAGCAGTACCGAGATGAGTTTCGGGGTATAGAGGACGATGAAGAGCGTATAGAAGCCTATGAGCAGGAGAGGCACCACCCTACTGAAGTTCTTGAAACAAACCTACGTCTAGTTGGTAGGGCCAAGCCTAGTAAAGAGTACACAGCTCACCATATTGTTGAAGGGAAAGGCAAGCTACCTGCTACCGCCGATGTCCGACTGACACTTTTCATGCACGATGTTAGGATAAATGATCCTGATAACGGTGTGTGGATGCCGCGCTCAAGCGAGCAGAACGGTCATTGGGCAATGCCTAAAGCAACTCCTCATAGTAAGATCCACACGCACAATTATGAACGTTGGGTTTACGGCCAAATCAATAACCTTAATAGTGAATCTGAAATACGCGCTAAGTTGACCATTATTCGTACACACCTGAAGAATGGTACTCAACCGGAGAAGGTGACAGCGCCTTCTGATAAGAATTGGAATGGGCAATGACTTATAGGATCAGTTTTAACCACGAAGACTTTTTGAATCTCAGTATTGACCTCAAGAAGCTAATGTTCACCGTGGGTAAACGAATGGGCGGTATGAAAGCCTTTAAGAATTATCCTTGGGACAATAAGTCTATCAAGGATATTTGGGAGGATCATGGAGGGGCTTTTATCCAGGTAGAAGGTTTAGATCAGAGCGTTAAACCTGATATCACTACTTGGAATGGAGCACACTTGGTGCTCTCATCCAAAGCCCACTCGGTGCTTTCTAAAGAGCTTGCGCCGTACGGGGAGTTCCTGCCTATTACCCTGGATGGTGAGCCCTATGTAATCTTTAACTGCTTGAATGCGGTTTCCGCTGACAAGTCCGTAAGTGAGGCTGATATTCAAGATGATCTTTGGATGGGAATTAAAAACATCGGCTTCACCGATGAAGATGTTGCTTCAAATTTAATTTTCAAGACTCGATTTGACCGCTGTGCGAATCTCTATTGTGGAGACCGCTTCAAGTCTCTTGTAGAAGAGGCTGAGCTGAAAGGGTTGAACTTCTCGGAGAATCTCGTAGCAGCATTCTAACTTGGGTTAAAACGACGTTGCTCTTTTATAGCAATATAACCTAGTGGGGCTAATAAGAAGCCCCACAATATCTTTGGTTACAGGGAGTCTCCTAAATTTGGGAAGTCTTATAATTAACGCTTTATCCTGAAGGTGTTTCTATTAGAATAGAAGAGTGCTAAATAAGTGTTAGTAAATACTAGTTTTTGGAGCTAAAATTTGGCTTCATACTTTTATTAAGTTTTTGTGATTTCAATGTTAAACGAACCATTATCATAATCCAGCCATTGCCCATTTATAAACCTAATTGACCACTCAGGATACTTCTTATCTGTCATAAATGTCAGTAACCAAAGGTCTTTGCTCAAGGATATTTCTAACTCGGGTATTCGGCCAAAGAGTTTAATCGTTTCTATCTTTCTCCCGACTAATAATGCTGGAAGCTGGTTAATTTCAGTCTGATCACTCCAACTCCCCAGTACTATTGATTGCTTGTCTTCTAGTCTCCATGACCATTCGATCATTATTGTTTGTTCACCGGAAGGGTTATTCCCTCGTTTCGGTGGTGTGAGCTCTCCCAATTCTAAAAAGATCGCACTTCCATGCCCTATCCAGGCATGAGATATCTTTGCTTCCTGAAGTTCTGCTAACCTTGCTTTTGCTTGCTGTTCAGATATCGGGATGATTTTCTTCATTTAATTACTTCTATGGTCGATTCGAGAGGATCATGCTTACCCTACAACCAATTCAGTTGAAGCTTGTTACAGAAAGGGAGATTGGGTAGTGAAGCGCCCCATTTATAAGTCTTGTATGCGTTTGGTTTAAACCTTTTTGTATGAATTGCATATTTCGTATACTAATTCAGGCTGAACAGGTGTGTTGGGGTGCCTTAACTTTTTCCAGTCGCTTATGCCAAACACTGGATTATCGTAGTAGCGTGTAGTAACTACCGTTCCAGTATCTTTTTCACAGTTAATCCATAGCTCGTTTATTTGGCCATAAAACCCATTTTGGTCGGGATCATCAAAAGTTACTTTCAACCAGGTGGAAATTTGAGGCCAGTTAATGTTGCTGTGCTGAAAACTTATACTTGCTGTACTGCCTTGATCTGAGCTTTTTATACCTTCCCACTTAATTTCATCTGCTTTTGTCTCAAACAAGTTCAGAATCAATTCCAATATACTGTCTGATTCTAGAGAGTCGGTATAATAGTAATCATGAAATGATACTGTGTAGAATTTACTGCCCAGATGTATTCCTTTGCTATATAGCCTCATTTCATTCTTTACATCTATGCCATCAAGCTCGTAATAAGCATTGCCGTTTTTTTCATAACTCTGCTCTTTTTGAAAGTCAAAAAGATACCCCGGCCTTGAATATTTTCCAGACTTAAGATGCTTAATCTCCTCGTTGCCCCAGGCTATGCTGGATGCAGATTCTGAGGCGGTATAAACCGTGATATAGAGCGCATATTGACCTTCTGGAGATGTGGCGATGATCATACCCTCACTATCCTCATAGCTCCACTTGCCCGGCAGTGAGACGCTCCAGTATTCATGATCAAGGTGTGTTCTTGCTTCTAAACCACTTAATTTTTCTACCGGTATCTTTGTAGCGCAGGCAGATACAAATATTAACGCTAATAACCCGAAGTACTTATACACTTTTACACCCTACCGAAGGTAAATCAGAATACTCAAAAGAAATCGCATCATATCATTTGGTCCACTGATTCCAAAAATCGGAAGCTTTTCTATCCAGAAAAAACTATCTACCAATAGGATCGTCCGGGTTGGAAAAATTACTTATGAGTAGAAAGGGACTTACGTACCGGATATTCATGCCTGAGGTACTTAATGGAAAGGGCATCGCCATTAAAAATATAGGCACAAAAATGATCTTATTGGATTTTATTCAGTTTGTTTTAGTGTCAAAGCTGCGTAAAATCGATAGATATTTATTGGTATTTTGGCCGGAATAGGGTGGCCTTTTGTAGGCCGATGACCAAGGACCAAAGGGATTCGAGAGAATCAAGACATCTAAGAGTTTTCTAAAGAACCATTTTCTCACAGGAGAACGGTAGCGTGACGTAAGAGACCGCAAAAGGCGCTGACCCAGGGTGCAGCAACACCAGGGGCCAGCTAACCAAATTGATAAATGACCTATCAAGATGGCTATATGGATCATACGCTAGAAACCCGCTCGTCTTCAATAAAGTGGAGTACATTCAGCGGCTTGGAGCGATTCCCCAAGCTCTGGAGGCGTTGTGCCTGCCTTTTCTTCTTCTATGCCTACCGTTCCCGCGCACCACCCCGTATTTCCTCACAACGTTACTTTCTCAGCCCTTCCATCAGAGAAGGTTTACCCATGGTTTGAGTATGAGTAGGAAATAAATATGTTGATCTTAAAGCGCCGGACAGGTGAAAACTTAAGGATTGGAGCTAATGTTTCAGTCACCATATTGGAAGTTAAGGGTAATCAGGTGAAGATAGGAATATGTGCTCCTAAATCTCTAGCTGTTCACCGTGAAGAAATATTTATACGTATTCGAAATGAAAGAAGACTAAGCAATGTGAATTGATGAAAATCTGGACGTAATCATGGGGTGTCGGATTCAGATACTAAGAGCCACTCCCCATTTTTGCCAAAAGGGGGAGTGGTTGAAGGTAGAAATGTAGGTTCTTTTTTACGGCTTTCAGATAAAGTCTTCTATAACAATTTGATTGTTAATAAAACTAATATAGGAATTTTTATTATAATTACTGCCTATAAAAAATGACTTTTTTTGTAAAAATAGGCGATGAGAGAATGATAGACCAAAGATACACCTTCTATTTCCATGACTATAAATCTTTGAGTTTGTAACTATAGTTAATGTTTCAATCAAGTAATGCGTTAGAAGTTTGCTGTATTTGATTTTTATGAGCTTTGTAAGCTTTCAATAATAGTTCTGTTTCACTTTCAGATTTATACTGGTTTTTATTAAGATCCAAACCGGATGTCTCAAAAATATCTTGAGTAGCTCTAAATATATTTAGAGACTGCTCCTCATCTAAAAGTAATTTCTTAAATTCTTCGCACTTATTTTCAATTTTTTTACTATTGAAAGGGGGTAAATTATCACCTATTCCAAGCAATCTAAGTATATATAAAAGATGGAATCTTGCTTTTTTATACTGGCTTCTCAAATCACCACTTCTGAAAAATTGCTCAACTCTATAGTAAGCCAATGAGCTAACATAGTAGCTTGCATATTTATGTTCCTCATTAAATATTTTTCCGGAGAAGCGTTTCACGATGGTTCCATAGTATCCAGACACAAGGTGAGGTGAGCTCAGAAACATAGACGCAAAAGCTTTGATTTGTATAGGTATTGAAATTACCTGTGTTTTCTTTATACGAGTGTCGGAGTTATATTGCTGAGACCTTCTTTCATAATACAGAGGAAAAGACTTTGCTTCAGCCTTATAATAGAGCTCAAGCTTTTTCTGGAATATATTTAGTGCTTCTAGCTGTTCTGTTCTAACTTCAGTTTGGTTGTTTGTAGCAAGTGTTATAGCTGTCTTGATATCATCATTTTCAGTAACAACAATTTTAATTGGAACATATACATTCTCGATACCTTCAATATTTTGACAGTCATGAAGTACATGACTTGTCTGGCAACCATTGACTACTTGGTAGTCTCGTATGGTAAACCTATTGCCAGCTGGAGTAAGAGTTGATGCAACAATTGTTACTCCATTGTTGAGAACACAGAAAAGATCAAATTTTCTATCTTCCAATGTACCTCTGATTTTTTTATTAACTGTATTGTTACCCTGGAAATCTCTTACATTGTCATCAAATATACTGTGAATTGTTCTGTTTTCATCTTGTATTAATTTTACGTACTCTTTAAAAGGAAGCATGCCAAGGTATGCTTCCTTTACTCCTTCAATATCTGGAAGGGTAATCCTGCTTTGGAAATTAATAGTAGAAGATAATTTGTTTTTAGTCTCATGGAATAGTCTCTGAATTTCAGATGCACCCAGTGGTTCCACGGTAACTTCTTCGAATATACCTATATTTTCTAATTCAGATCTACCAGAGTTGACAACAGCTTTTAAGTTTTGATCTTCTTGCCATTTTCCTGTGCAAACATAATATAGTTTGCAAATAGGTCGCCTATTAACCATGTATGAAGACATAGAGATTGTGGCTTCCCATACACCTTTCATCTTCTTAATTCTGTCGTTTTGAACTAGTTGGGGGTCGTCACTTAAAAAATCTTTTACACCATGAATAAAACTTCCTATTGCAGAGCCATCAAACGAAGATGTAGTTTTAGCTTGAATAAAGGCTATATCGGCATCTAGATGAGATGTTACTTCAACTACATCTCGTAACTCATCTTCATCGAGAATAATACGACCATTTACAATCATGGCTAGTCCGTCAATGCCGCAATCTCCTCCTGATCCAGAATGAATATCATCTAATTCAAAACTACCTCTAAATAACTTTGAGATAATAGAGAAATTTGAAAAATGTTCGAACCTAATGGATTCACTTGAAGATTCGATTTCATTTTGACTTGAGAAGGTCTCTAAAAGTGATTTAGTAATTTTATCCATAGTTTGCTTCTATATTTTACTAAACCTAACATCCCGTTAGGCTTACATGTAACTTATGGGTGAAAGGTCAACGATGTATGCTCACCTGGATTAACTTTGACAGCTTATTGAAAGTTAATTTTTTTTAGTGTCATGTTCTCATCAATAAATGAGCTTGGTCTAATCATAATTGAATTACTAAGCTCCATATATTCATATATGATTCCAACAAACTCAAATATATTTATCCCTGATGGCAGGGTCCTATTTAAAAAGACAGGACCGCCACTTAAACCACCAAAGTTGTTAGGAATAGAATTATGATGTTCGGAAAGAGTGATATGACAACCTTCTAGGGAAAATTCGCACCTTATATTTCTTTCTGTAACCTCAGACACCTCCATACTTCCTGTGCTTAGGGAGTCAAAAATCAAATGATTAACTTCTGGTCGTTCTCTCCAAACTCCAGGGTAGCCGCCAAATAGTATAAAATCACCTTTCGATACGTTTATTTTAGATAGCTCTTGAATTGGGTAGAATGTGGTGGGGATATTCCCGTTAGATCTGAATTCTTCTTCATCGTAATCATCTAGATTTAATATGCATAAATCTAGTTTTTCATCTTCATCCCTGACTAATCCTTCCAAGTTAATAAGAGCATTTCCAATGTAAAGCTCTAATTCTGGCTCTTCTTCTAGCCTTTGTCTAAAGGCTTCGATAACATGAAAGTTGGTAATTCCGTACTTTACATTTTTATACTCTATAAGTGTAACTGTTCCATTATTCACCTTCACTTCCTTATCTGAAGGTGACCCAAAATAGCAGGCCGTACAGAATTGCAATGAAAACTTTACCAACTCATTGGATAAGTCTTTTTCATCCTCAGTTAACGTAATATTATTCATTTATATATGATAGCGTTTTTAATGGAATTGATATTATATCACTTAATAACAGTCTGAAGAATGAAAGGGGAATTCAGGCAAGAATATTTTATATGATAAGTATATTTGACCAATAATTAGTCTGGTATATATGTTTCAGATGCATTTGCTCTTTGATTTTGATGGCATCATAAAATGTTCAAATATCTTTCTGTATATTAAAAAATAAAATGCTAAATATGATATCAGTTCAACGCGCAGCCAAGTCAAACTACTTTATGAGTAGCTAGTGCTCACATATTAAAAAATAGGCACTATTGTACTAACGGTTGTTATATCAACTACTAGACGAAAACAATGCCGCCACCGCCAATAAAGTAGCCACCCAAATCCCACAAAGAATCTTCCAGAAAAGGGAAGCATCCCCTTTCTCAGTAGGATCTTCACGCAAGTAATCCGGGTTGGGATTGGCGAGGTCGCGCATAAATTCCGTTAGGGTGGAGTATCGTTGTTCCAGGTCGATGCTGCATCCCCGTTCCAGGGCGCGGTCGAACCAGATGGGGACTACCGGATTAAACTGGCTGGCGGTGCGGTAGCGTAGGCGTTCGAAGTCGGCGTGGGAGCGGCAGTTTTCTATTTCCTCGCCGTAGGGCAGTTCGCCGGTAAACATTTCGTACGCAATAGTAGCGAGGGCATAGATATCGCCGCGAATACCGCTGTTGTGCCCGAGGATATAGTGGGGGTCGGAGTAGCTGGCGGTGCCCAGCGCTTCCGGGTGCTCCAGGGGGCGGAAAATCTCGGCACTGCCGGCTACGTAAACTGAGCCGAAGTCGATAATTTTTACCCGCCCGTCGCCGTCGATCATGATATTGGCCGGGCGCAAATCCTGGTGAATGGTTTCCTGATCGTGGAAGGCCTGTAGCCCGGTGGCAATCTCCTTAAGGATGCGAAACGCCTCTGCGGGTTTGGGGAAGCGGTTATTGGTGATCCACTGCTCCAGGGTACTGCCCTGTACATACTCCATCAGGTAATAGAGCGCGGTGCGCGGGCGGGTCTGGCGGTGCAGGCGCACCACCTGGGGGCTGCGAATACGCAGGCCTATCCACTCCTCCTGAATAAAGCGGTCGATATAGTGGATATCGTCCTCGTAATTTACCGAGGGGGTTTTCATTACCAGGATTTCCCCGGTGGCACTGTCGCGCACCAGGTACAGCTGGCTGCGCTGGGAGGAGAACAGCTCCCGTTCCACCTGGTAACCATCCAATACCATGCCCGGTTCCAATTCCGGCGGGAAGGGCAGGCGGGTAAGCTGGCGGCTGTAGTCGTCCAGGGTGGTTTGTGGCAATGCCTTTACCTTTACCACTAATGCGGAGAGGTTATCGTCACTGCCGTTTTCCTCGGCGAGGCGCACCAGGGTTTCCGCTGTTTCCTGTTCGCTTAGTTGGGACTCTGCCAGTAGCTCGCGCAGCAAATCCTGTTTGATAAAGTCGTGCACACCGTCGCTGGTAATCAGCAGCACATCGTCCTTAGCGAGGCTGAGCTGGCCGTAATCCACTTGCAGGCCGGTATCCATTCCCAGCGCACGGGATAGCATCTGCTGGCGGTGGGCCAGGGTGATGTTGTGGTCCCGGGTGAGGCATTTAAGGTTGTCACCGCGCAGGTGATAGATACGGCTGTCGCCGATATGGAAGTAGTGGGCGGTGCGGGATTTAAAAATCAGGGCTGAGAAGGTGCAGAGGAAGCCCTTTTCCTGTTGGGGAAAGTCATGGCTCTTGCGGTATAGCTTGCTGTTAATGGAGGCGAGGATTTTCTGTCCGGCGTGGGCCACAGACCAGGTATCCGGCACCTTGTAGTAGTCCCGCACAAACTGCTCGGTGGCGGTGTGGCTGGCG
Source organism: Microbulbifer sp. MKSA007 (assembly GCA_032615215.1). Taxonomy (NCBI): domain Bacteria; kingdom Pseudomonadati; phylum Pseudomonadota; class Gammaproteobacteria; order Cellvibrionales; family Microbulbiferaceae; genus Microbulbifer; species Microbulbifer sp. MKSA007. The sequence goes on from CP128433.1 coordinate 330,476, forward strand.
AGGGCGCCGGCTTCGGCAGAGCTGACGCCGTCTGCCAGTGCGGCGACTGCGCCCAGGTATTCCTGCAAGTGCGGGTTATCTGGCCAGTGATAGATTGCGGCATCTTCGTTCTGCGGTTTGATGCCGGCACTGGTGCAAAGGCCGTGGCTCAATCGCGGTGTCTGGGCTTCGGGGTTTGCCTCGGTTTCTGTTTGCACCCCGGAATTGGTTTCGCTCACAGCTTTCTCCTATCTCGTTTTGTCCCCTCAGACCAACGGCGAAAAACAAAGAAGGGCCATTGGCCCTCCTTTGCGTTTGTTGCTGGATAATTGCTTTCCGATCACTCCACGCTGATCAGCTGCACTGTGCCATCCGGTAGCACTTCGGCGATATTGCCTTTGGGCTCCTCCAGGAACAGGCAGGCGAAGAAGATCACCGCTGCTGCGCCGCAGATAATCAGGAAGAACTGGCTGTAGCTGACATAAGACAGGGCGGTAAGGAAAGTAACCGCACCCACGTTGCCGTAGGCTCCTGCCATACCGGCGATCTGCCCGGTCATGCGGCGCTTCACCAGGGGTACGACGGCGAATACGGCACCCTCACCGGCCTGCACGAAGAAAGAGCAGCACATGGTGGCAACTACCGCAGCGGGAATCCACCAGCCGCCGTTGATCTGGCTCAGCACAAAGTAACCCACTGCCAGGCCGCCGATCAGGAACATCAGGCTGCGGCGGCGTCCCAGTTTGTCAGAGAAGTATCCACCGGTTGGGCGAGCCACCAGGTTCATAAAGGCGAAGCCAGAGGCGAGCAGGCCGGCCTTCACCGGGCTCAATCCTTCAAAGGTTTCCAGGAAGAACAGGGGCAGCATAGAAACCACGGCCAGCTCTGAGCCGAAGGTGACGAAGTAGGCCAGGTCGAGGATGGCTACCTGCTTGAAGTTGTATTTCTCCAGCTCGGGCACACCTTCGCGCAGGTGGTCTTTGTTTACATTCCAGATCATGCGGGTCTGGAAGGCGAACAGTGCTACCAGCAGTCCCCACATTGCGTAAGTGGCATTCTGGCTCAGCAGGGCTACGCCACTGGGAGACAGTTTGTAAGCCAGCGCTGCCAGTGCCAGGTACATGGGCACATTCATCAGCAGGTAGAAGTAGAAATCCCGCTTGCTGGTCACTTCCAAGCCGCCGCTCTTTTTCGGTTTGAAGTAAGTGGAACCTTTAGGAGTGTTGCGGGCAACGCGGTAGTAGATGATGCCGTACAGGCCGGCGATGATGCCGGTGAGGCCCAGGGCATAGCGCCAGCCGTCTTCACCGCCGAACAGCAGGGCGATGGTGGGCAGGGTCATGGCACCGGCAGCAGAACCGAAATTCCCCCAGCCGCCGTAAACACCTTCTGCCAGGCCGACTTGTTTGGCCGGGAACCATTCACCCACCATGCGGATACCAATTACAAAGCCGGCACCCACAAATCCCAGCAAGAAGCGGAACAGGGCCAGGGATTCATAACTGTCTGCGGTGGCGAAGCCCAAACAGATTAAAGATGAGGTCATCAGCAGCCCGCTGTACACCAGGCGCGGCCCCAATTTATCCACCAGCATACCGATAATGATACGGGCGGGGATGGTGAGTGCCACGTTGAGGATTAACAGGGCTTTTACTTGCTGGCTGGTGAGGTCGAACGCTTCCTTGATAAAGACCATCAGCGGAGCGTGGGAGAACCACACCACGAAAGTCAGGAAAAACGCAAACCAAGTAACGTGCAGCGTCTTTATTTTGGGATCGCCCCAATTAAATAAATTGAGGCCGCTGGATTGACTCATGACTATTTTCTCCGGCTTCTCAGAAATTTTTAGAGGTGGATAGGGTCATGACCGATAGTATTTGAGCAGCGCCAGAGGGAAAGTGCGCAAAAGGGGTAAGTGGAAGGGAAATCGATTTGTAGTTGGAAGGGAGTAACCCCTTGGGGTTAGTAGCTCGGAGTGGGTAGGGGCGGTTTTTAGTGCGTTTCTACCCCTGTGGGGGTAGTTGGTGGAAATTGATAATGATTAAAAAGGGTTTTTGGGAGTAATTGTCGCTAGCCGATTTTTTGTGCATCTTGCCAATAGCTTGCCTCTGTAGATTTCTCGCCCCCGCTGTAATTCTGTGATCACTTTTCTGGGGCGGGGGCTCAATGCGGTGAATAACCGGGGTGGCAATTAATTTTCGACAGCCAATATTTTGGAGATGCCTGCCGTGCAATATACACAGCAACTCGCCGGGCGCGCGCTGATATTTGCCTCGGCCATGTTCGCCGCTAACTTCTCTGTTTGGACGCTTTATGCGGTATTGGGGGTAGAGATTCGCGGGCAACTGGATCTGTCTGCAACTGAATACGGGGTTCTACTGGCTGCGCCGATTTTGAGTGGGGCGCTGTTGCGTTTTCCGGTGGGATTACTGGTGGAATATTTTTCTGCGAAAAAGCTGATTTTATTGCAGATGCTGTTGTTGCTGCCTGTGCTCTTTTTGTTGCCCTTTATCGATAGCTACGGGGCTCACTTGCTGGCGGGGCTGTGGCTGGGTATTTCCGGGGTGTCTTTTGTTTTGGGGATTCGCTATATCAGCCCGTGGTTCGAAAGAGGGCGGCAGGGTACTGCGATGGGCATTTTTGGTGCAGGAAATGCCGGAGCCGCAATTACCTTGGCATTGGCTCCTGCCATTCAAAATTGGTTTGGGCGCGAGTGGATAGGGCCGGTTTATGGAGCCGGGATTATCCTGATGATGGTTTTATTCGAATTTTTTGCACCAGAGGAGACCCGCTATATGCGCAGCCGGGGAAAACCGGATCTGCGCAGTCATTTAAAGCCGTTAACGCAAATCCGGGTTTGGCGTTATGGGCTCTACTATTACTTTGTTTTTGGCAGTTTTCTCGCACTTTTATTGTGGTTGCCGAATTACTATCTGTCGGTGTACCAAGTCAGTACGCCGGTGGCAATGGCTCTAACCCTGTTGTTTGTGGCTCTTTCCAGTTCACTGCGCGCTTTGGGGGGTGGTTTGCCGATCGCTACGGTGCGCGCACCGTCAATTGGAGTGTTTTCTGGACCTGCCTGGTGTGCCTTTTCTTCCTCAGTTACCCGCCCACCAGTATGACCATTCACGGGGTGGAACGGGATGTGCATTTAAATATTGAAGTGGGTATTGAATTGTTCACTTTACTGCTACTGGTTATTGGTATCGCCCAGGGATTTGGCCGCGCGTCTGTTTACAAAGCGCTGCACGATAATTTCCCCGCGCATATGGGGAGTGTTGGCGGTACCGTAGCCACTATTGGTGCCCTCGGTGGTTTTACCCTGCCTGTTCTTTTTGGTATCGCTCAGGACTTAGTAGGTATCCACAGTGCGGCCTTTATGCTGCTCTACGGTGTGCTCGCTATTTGTATGTTGGTTATGTATTTGGCGATTCAAAGAGAAAATTATATGCAGCGTTTACAGTACGCACAGCAAAATAATTTCCTGCTTGAGGAAACCAGCGAAACCGAGGCTTTGCCGGATAGGTAGTGCCCACTACCAATAAGGGATTACGCCTGAGTAAAGGCTAGGGAGTAAAGATTAATTAAGCAGGAAAAAATATATGGTTTCAGTCGAGTCTGAAAAATTGTAATTTGTCACTGTTCACTCCGTTGTTGCAAAGGAAAAGCGTCATGACCGTTTCCAAATTCCCAAAAATTCTCGGTGCCTTACTGTTGGGGGCATGCAGCACTGTTGCATTGCAGGCCGCTGCGCAGGAAAGTGAAAATGCCACTCTGGTGGATGCGTTGAAATCCGGTGAAGTCGGATTGAATCTGCGTTACCGCGTAGAGACTGTTGATCAGGATGGTATTGATGATGAAGCAGTTGCATCCACTTTAAGAACCCGCCTTAACTGGCGCAGTGGCAGCTACCGTGGCTTTACCAGCTTCCTGGAAATGGATGATGTTACGGCAGTTGGCAATGACAGCTACAACTCCACCATTAATGGTAAAACTGACTACCCGACTGTAGTTGATCCAGAAGGAACTGAAATTAACCAAGCCTATATTCGCTACAATGGTGACAACTCCATAATTACCGCCGGTCGCCAGCGCATTAACCTGGACGGGCAGCGATTTGTCGGCGGTGTTGGCTGGAGACAAAACGAGCAGACCTACGATGGTGTTCGTTATCAGTATGGCAGTGCCGATAGCTTCCAGCTGGATTACAGCTATGTCTACAACGTTAATCGTATTTTCGGTGAAGACAGTGCTGGTTCCGATATGGGCGGCGATATCCAACTGCTACACGCGATTTATCCAGTAGCTGAAAACCATAAAATCAGCGCTTTTGTTTACAATCTGGATCTGGAAGATCTCACCGATAATGCCAGCCGCACTTATGGGGTAGATTACAAAGGTAAATTTGGTCCGGTAAAAGCTAACCTGAGTTATGCGCACCAGTCAGATATTGGTGACAACCAGTATGACTACAGCGCTAATTATTACCTGGCAGAGCTTGGCGCTGATCTGGGTCCAGTTGCGGCAAAACTCGGTTATGAAGTTTTGGGTTCCGACAATGACGTTGGTTTTAAAACCCCGCTGGCAACCTTGCACAAGTTCCAGGGTTTCACTGATAAATTCCTGGGAACCCCCGCTGACGGTGTCGAAGATCTGTATGTTGGCGGTTCAATGAAAGTGGCCGGTGGCAAGCTGGGTTTGACCTATCACAACTTTGAAGCGGCCGAAGGCTCCGTTAGTTACGGTGATGAGTGGAACCTGAGCTACGGCCACAAAATCACCGACGACATTTCTGCACTCGTTAAGTACGCAACTTATCGTGCTGATGAGTACAGCACTGACACCGACAAGCTTTGGATCATGGTAACCGCTAATTTCTAAGCGGCTGAAAGAACTCCTTAGCGAGGCCCCCGGCTTCGGCCGGGGTTTTCCCCGCACCTTGAACCTGTTTTTATAATTTAAAAATTTTAATCGACTGAAGCTCCACATTTTGATGTCTCCCCGAGGAGCATCAGTTCGAGCACCAAGGGAGTACCACCTTTGCCCCAAGCATAAATTAACCAGCTTGATACACTGACATCAGTTTAAACACCGAGTCCCGCTACCTAAACCGCGTCGTTTTTTATTGACGTTGCAAGGTGTCGGGACCGTGGCCGTACCGGCCACCAGGGTCTAGCGGGAAACTGCGCGGCCTCCCGACATTGGAAAGGCGTTTAATGTTACAAGACAATTTTGGCCGTAGGTTTTACTACCTGCGCCTGTCCGTGACGGACATCTGCAATTACCGCTGCAACTATTGCCTACCCGAGGGCATCGGTTGCGGACGTTCCCTGGAAGGGGAAAATCCTCTCTCAGTCGCTGAGGTGGGCACATTAGTGCGCGCTTTCGCTTCACTGGGTACGGAAAAGGTACGCCTTACCGGCGGAGAGCCCTCCCTGCGCAAAGACCTGGTGCCGCTGCTCGAAGCCGTGCGCGCTAGCGATAAGATTCGCCGCTTAGCCATCACCACCAACGGTTACCGCCTGCCCAGTCAGATTGACGACTGGCACCGCGCGGGCTTGGATCAGGTGAATGTCAGTATCGACAGCCTCGACCCAGCTCAATTCCACCATATCACCGGCCACAATCGCCTGGATAAAGCCTTAGCAGGGTTGGATCGCGCCCTGGCCTTGGGTATCGATACCAAGGTCAACGCAGTGCTGATGCGCCAGTACAACCTGGCCGAGCTGGATAATTTCCTCGCCTGGGTTCGCGAGACTCCGGTGACCCTGCGTTTTATTGAATTGATGCGCACCGGCGATAACCGCGAGTTCTTCGCCAGCAACCATGTCTCCGGTGGCGATATAGAAACCCTGCTGCTGCGGGAAGGCTGGGAGCAGGTGATCCGCACCCGCGATGCCGGTCCGGCGCGGGAGTATTTCCACCCGGATTACGCCGGTCGTATCGGCCTGATTACCCCTTACGGCAAGGACTTCTGTGCAAGCTGCAACCGCCTGCGGGTATCGGCCCAGGGCAAGTTGCACCTGTGCCTGTTCGCCGACCAGGGCTTTGATATGCGCGAAATCATCGCCGATGGTGATAGCGAGGCGCTGGCAGCTCATATCCGCGAGTTGATTGTGGATAAGACCGCAGGCCACCAGTTGCACGAAGGTTTTACCGGCGCTACCCGCAACCTAGCGATGTTGGGGGGCTAGGGTTATGGCCAGGGCTTTTGTTAGTAAATCGACAATCGGCGTGGTGCTGGCCGGTGGCCGCTCCAGCCGGATGGGCCGAGACAAGGCCCTGCTGGCCCACCCCCAACAGGGCAATTTTTTGCAGCATGCAGAGGCATTGTTGAGTGAGCTTCCGCTGGAAAAAGTCGTCACCAGCGGCGCCCGCCCCGGAGCGATTGAAGACCTGGTGCCAGAGCGGGGTCCACTGGGCGGCCTTTATTCGGTAGCCCTGGCAACCGGTGCCAATGCAGCCCTGGTGATTCCGGTCGATATGCCCCTGCTCGGGCGGGAGCACCTCGCAGAGTTATTGGCCGAGGGGCAGGCAAGTGGCCGGCCCTGTTATTTTGAAAACTTCTTTTTTCCCCTGTGGCTGCCTTTAAATGGCGATTGCCTGGATTATTTGCGCCGTGCCGTCGAAGGCAGTGCGCGCAATTCTGTCGGCGCGTTGCTGCGTCACCTGGGGGCTAAATCCATACCCATAAAAAGTGCTGGCGATTGGCATCGCAATATCAATACGCCGGCAGATTATCTCGGCTTGAGTACGCCGGATAAAACTCCAGAAAACAGTTTTTTGAGAGACCACTGATTATGTCCGCACACGCTAGCAAAGAATTTGTACCGCTCAATATCGCGGTACTTACCGTATCCGATACCCGCAACGAGCAGACTGATACCTCTGGCCAGTACCTGGTGGAAGCCCTCAAAACTGCCGGCCATCAGCTCGCAGATAAGCGCATTACCCCGGACGATGTTTACCAGATGCGCGCGGTGGTCTGCTCCTGGATTGCCGATCCGAAAGTGCAGGTGGTATTGGTGACCGGCGGTACCGGTTTTACCGATCGCGACTCCACGCCGGAGGCCCTGAGCCCGCTGTTCGACAAAACCGTCGACGGCTTCGGCGAGCTGTTCCGCCATATTTCCCTGGGGGATATCGGCAGCTCTACCGTGCAGTCCCGCGCGCTCGCCGGCTTGGCTAACCGCACACTGATATGTTGTATGCCCGGTTCCACCGGAGCCTGTCGCACAGCTTGGGAAGGCATATTGCTGGAGCAGCTGGATGCCCGCCACAAGCCCTGTAACTTTATCCCCCATGTGCGCTTTACCAGCGCGCCCTGCGAGAGCCGGGGGTAATTCGTGAGCCAATTAACCCATTTAAACCAGCGCGGCGAAGCCAGCATGGTGGATGTTACCGAGAAGGACATCACCGACCGCAGCGCCCTGGCCGAGAGCAGCATCTGCATGAGTGCAGAGGCTTTTGCACTGCTGAGCCAAGGGGCGCACAAAAAAGGCGACGTGCTCTCTGTAGCTCGCATTGCCGGCATCCAGGCTGCAAAGAAAACCTCGGATTTAATTCCCCTGTGCCATCCACTGGCACTAACCAAGGTCGCGGTGGATTTCGAATTGCAGCCGGAAAAACACAGTGTGCATATCACTGCTTTCTGTCGCCTGGCTGGGCGCACTGGGGTAGAGATGGAAGCGTTAACCGCAGCTTCGGTAGCGGCGCTGACCATTTACGATATGTGCAAAGCTGTGGACCCGGCGATGGAAATCGGCCCGACCCGTCTGCTGCAAAAAACCGGCGGTAAGCGCGGCCACTGGCGCGGCGATGCTGCGGACAAGGCGTAAAAATTTCAGAGGTGTAAAGCGATGGTAAAGGTTCTGTTTTTCGCCCGTCTGCGCCAGCAATTGGGCATGGGCGAGACTACCCTGGAGGACTTTTCCGGCAGTCTCAGCGAGTTGCGCAATACCCTATGTGAACAGCACCCGGATTGGAGCCCGCACCTGCAAAGGGATGATATTCGTATGGCCCTGAACCAGGAGCTGGCAGAAACCGGAGCCCAGGTGAAGGCTGGGGATGAAGTTGCATTTTTCCCGCCGGTTACCGGCGGTTAGTGGTGCCAATATGAAAGCCGTTGATCGTATTGAAGTCTGTGAAACGCCCCTCGACGTAGCGGCTGAATATACTGCGCTGCAAGGCAACAGTGGTGATGGTGCCTGCGCCCTGTTTGTGGGTTCGGTGCGGGACTTCAATGCGGGCAGTGATGTCTGCGGCCTGGCCCTGGAACACTATCCGGGCATGACCGAAAAAAGCCTGCAACAGATTATCAATGATGCCCGCGATCGCTGGTCCCTGGGCCGCGTGACTATCGTCCACCGGGTTGGCCCCATGCAGATCAACGACGAGATTGTTTTTGTCGGCGTTACCAGCCCCCACCGCCAGGCTGCCTTTGCCGCCTGCCAATACATCATGGATCGCCTCAAAACTGAGGCGCCTTTCTGGAAGCGCGAAGCGGTTGCGGATGAGTCCGGTAAGCCTTCAGAGCGCTGGGTCGAAGCCCGGGCCAGTGATGCTGCGGAGATGGAAAAGTGGTCCGCCGGCTGAGCCTGCTGCTATCCGCTTTACTGGTGGCCATCGCGCTACCGGTAAATGCGGATAACTGCACCTTGCGGGTGGCGGTAGCGGCCAGTTTCCGCCCGGCACTGGAGGAGGTACTGCCGGAATTTGAGCGTCGCCATGCCTGTGTGGTGCAAATCAGTAGCGGCAGCTCCGGGGTGCTCTACCAACAAATAGCGCACCGCGCGCCCTTTGATTTATTCCTGTCTGCGGATCGCGAGCGACCTGAACTGTTGGAAAAGCAGGGCGGGGCACTGGGCAACAGTCGTCAGACTTACGCCCTGGGTTTACTGGCCCTCTGGCACCCAAAATCGGAATCGAATATCGAGCAGTTACTGCAAACCTGGCCCGATAAAATTGTATTAGCCGATCCGAAAGTAGCGCCATTCGGCAGTGCCGCACGGCAAGCGCTGCAAAGCCTGGATTTGTGGAAAAAAAACAAACTCAATTAGCCCGAGCGCACAATGCAGGCCAAGCCTACTTAATGTTGGATTCCGGCAATGCGCAGTTGGGCTTTGTCGCCGCCAGCCAGATGCAAGCAGCCGGCCGCGATAACTACTGGTTGCTGCCGCAGCATTTGTATAAACCCATTGAACAGCAGCTGCTGATTCCCACCCAGAGTCGCCGACCTAAAGAGGCACAGTCCCTCGCCGACTATTTGCGTTCAGCGGAAGTGCAGGTGCAACTACAGCACTTGGGTTACGGTGTTTTGCCGACTCAATATCGAAGTAGAGATGGAGGGAGTGGCTTATGAATATCGCCGCTGCCGACTGGCAGGCCCTGTGGCTAACTTTAAAATTGGCCGGCTTAACTACCTTGCTCCTGTTTATTATCGGCGTGCCCCTGGCCTGGAAATTGAGCCAATGGCAGAGCCGCTGGCGCCATTGCATAGAGGTATTAATTACCCTACCGCTGGTACTGCCACCCACGGTGTTGGGTTTTTATTTACTGCTTTTATTTTCCCCTAACTATGCTCCCGGGCAGTGGCTGTCACAACTTTTTGATGGCCCTTTGGTGTTTTCCTTTACCGGCCTGGTATTTGCGTCAGTAATTTATTCCCTACCGTTTATGGTGCAGCCGCTGCTAGCCGCGTTTAATGCCAATGGTCAGCGTTTGACCCAGGCTGCCGCAGCACTGGGTATACCGCCCTGGGCGGCACTATTAAAAGTTCTTTTGCCGGCGAGTCGCGCCGCTATTGTGAGTGCCTGCGCTTTAACGTTTGCCCATACCCTGGGTGAGTTCGGGGTAGTGCTGATGATTGGTGGCTCTATTCCCGGTGAGACCCAGGTGGTTTCTATTGCTCTTTATCAACATGTGGAGGCGATGGAATACGGTGCGGCGCACCGGCTGGCTTTGATGTTGATGGGAATTACTACGGTACTGCTACTCGCTGCCCGTTGGCTGGGGCATAGTTTGGCCCCGCGCGGATCAAACAGCGAGCGCGTTAAACCGGTAATGGGGGTGCTGGGCTAATGGAAATCACCTTACCCCTTTTCGGTACTGCGTCTACCACTTCTGATTCCAGCGGATTGAGTGTTACAGGGCTGGTGACTCCGCTTAACGCTACGACTCCCTGGCAATTAGAGCTGCCTGCCTCTGGAGTTTTTGGCCTTACCGGTCCTTCCGGCAGCGGCAAGAGCACATTACTGGCTGCTTTGGCTGGCCAGCGCCATTGCCGTGGCAATATCACTTTTGCCAATACGGTTTGGCAGCGCGGACGCCGCGCCCTGGCTACCCACAAAAGAACGCTTTCTTTGGGCTTTCAGGATAGCCGCTTGTTTGCCGGCCAGTCGGTGGCGGATAACCTGGCACTGGCCCGCCGTTACAGCCGCAGGCCACTGTCCGAGGAAGAGTGTGGTCGGCTGCTAGAGGCTTTTGGTATTGAACCGCTACTCCATCAGCCGGTGGAGCTATTGTCTGGTGGAGAAGCCCAGCGAGTGGCTGTATTACGCCAGCTTTATAACAACGCGCCGCTGCAATTATTTGATGAGCCGCTTTCAGCGGTTGACCGCGCCCAGGTACTGCGGCGCCTATTGCCGACCCTACGGGATTTCTGGGCTCGATATCCGGCGCTGGTAATCTGGACCAGTCACGACTTTGATGAAATCCAGCTACTGGCCCAGCGCTGTTTATGGATGGATTCTGCCAATTTGTCCGCACCACTTTCTTTACCTGAAATTGCCCAGCGCCTGGATAGCCACGGCGTAGGGGATAGCTGCCGCAGCCGGATTGAAGCGCGAGTGGAATCCCTAAACGATGGTCTGCTGACTTTGGATTTAGGGGGGATTTCTATCTTTGCAGATAGGGTGGCAGGCCATTATCGCAAAGGCGATACCGCAGCTTTTCTGCTGGAAGCTGGAGATATTAGCCTCAGTGTAGAGAAGCCGGGCCTGTCCAGTATCCTCAATTGCTTGCCGGTAACTTTAGTTGCTAAGCAGAACCTTACCGACGGCCGCATTCGTTTACACTTAGCCGCTGCTGATCAGGTGTTCTACGCAGATATTTCCCGTCTCTCCTGCGAGCGCCTAGAACTGCGTGAAGGCACTACCTACTTTGCCCAGTTTAAGGCCGGTAGTCTTGCCGGTTTGTAAGTAGTTCCAAGGCAATTTCTGAAAGTGCATTTCTTCGATCCCTAAAACCCCAGCAATTTTTTTGCTAAGTTTGAACATCAGCTAACTTAGTGGTGCTCCTATGGGCGTTGTGTTGGGAATTTCTCTCTTTAACGAGGGCGATAAGTTTTACCGGGAAAAAGCACAGGTCGAGGGCTTACCTGTAACGAAATCTGTGACCATTGAGGATCTACACCCAGTACTTACTCGCTGCATAGAAGAAGGCGGGCACAACTATCGAGTAAGTCGCCTGGAATCGGGTGAGCTGGAAATTGCCGAGCTACTTGAGGATTGTGAGCCCTACCGGGTCGATGCTTTCCGCTATCAGCTTCGCCGAAAGGGCGACGCTATCGTTATCCACTCTACTTACAAAGACGATGCCTTGTACTTTCATCTGGCTTGCCGCGCAGCCAGTGGGCAGAGGGTTAAGATAGATTTCCACGGCGAGCACCCGTTCTATAACTACGACTCCATAGTGAAATACCAGGGTGGTAACTACCATCTGGCCAATTTCTTCGATCTTCAACATTTGCCCGGTTATATCAAAGAGCATTGCCGGCGATTTATACACTGCCCGGAGTACTGGTCCTTTACCTTCTTTATCCCGTATTTGGGCAAGGTAGAGCTGAATAACCACACTTCCGGTCCAGAACAGCCTCTCTACCACCTCGATTTCTATTGCCCGGAGCGCAAGCTAAAAATCTTCCCGTCGGCGATTGAGAGAGAAGGCTCTTACTATTTTCGCGACGCTATCTCGGCAGAAAAGCTGGTGCAATTGCTAGAAGATATGGCGACAGAACTGCTGCCAGAGCTGCAAGAAGCGGGTGTTATGTCTTGCTTGAGCTGCTTTGAAGCTATCCATCAAGCCTACAGTGAAATTGAGAGCACCATTGAGACGGATGACAGTCTTGCCTCAGTTGCGGAGGATCTTGTTGGGTACCAACAGAGTATCTGCGGCAGACCTGTCCAATACGAAGTCACTGAAAATGCAGATGGGTCTATTACTGTGCAGGCCTACTATTTTCAGCCGCCCATAGGTTACAACTATACGATTAGTGCTGAGGATATCGCAGGGTGCCATATCTATCTGGATAAGCTGCACGATTTAGATTTTTATGAGCAGATGTGTATGGCTATTGCCAGGCATCTATGCCCGACGATGCCAACCGTTGAAGACTTGGATGAAGTGACGATCTACTATCGCAGGGATACCGATAGACAGCTGATTTCCAGCCTGCTTGAAGGTTCGGATATAACGCCGATATTGATTCAGGTGAAATAAAAAAGGGGAGGTTCAACCTCCCCGCAAAAGCGGTTCCCCGCCCGTGAGACCAAATTATGGATTGTAGAATTCACCGTTTTTGCGCAGGTAGAACCAGTAGTTAACTACCAGGCAAACTGCGTAGAAGATAGCAATGCCTGCCAGAGCATACTCCGGAGTGGTGGCTTTGATCTGCTCGCCGAAGACCTTGGGAATATAGAAGGCACCGTAGGCGGCAACTGCTGAAGTCCATCCCAATACCGGGCCTGCCTGCTCTTTCGGGAACACCATGGCGATGGTGCGGAAGGTAGAGCCATTGCCGATACCGGTAGCGGCGAACAGCACCAGGAACAGCAGGAAGAAGGGCAGGAAGAACTCTTCCGGAGTGGCTGAGCCGTAGGCGGCCTTCATGTAGTAAGCCACACCCAGGGCACTACCCACCATGATTGCAGCACAGATTTGGGTAACCAGGGCTCCGCCGATGCGGTCGGAGATCCAACCACCTACCGGGCGAATCAGGGCGCCGATAAACGGACCCATCCAGGCGTACATCAGGGCGCTGGGGCCATTGTTGTTGATGGTATCGTGAGTCATAACCCCGTCCACCATCACGTGGCTGTATCCGAAGATCACCTTGATAGCCAGGGGGAAGGCCGCTGCGAAACCGATAAAGCTGCCGAAGGTCATGGTGTAAATGACACTCATCACCCAGGTGTGCTTGTTGTTGAAGATACGGTACTGACGCTGCAAGCTGGTTTTAATCTCACCGGGCAGCAGCTTCAAGCCGAACACGGTAGCGGCGATTACCAGTACCAGAACGATTTCCTTGGGCACACCCCAGCCTGAACCGTTAGCCGCTTCGGGAAGCAACAGCCACAGACCTGTGATTGCGGTGAAGAGGCCGATTCCCAACATCATGGTCATCTTCAACATCGCGCCGATAGAGCTGCCCACATCCGGGGTGACTTCGTCGGTGCGCAGGTTGTTCATACCGAACCAACCTACAAAGGCCAGTGGAATCAGGAACAGCAGCCATACAAAACCAGCATTTTGAATCCACGCTTCAGAACCGGCTGGTACTTTGCCAATCAGGGAGCCAGAGCTGCTAACCAGGGTCATGGGATCGCCGCCGGCAGCGCCGAAGGCACCGAAGGTCATAAACAGCGGTACCAGGATCTGCATGGTGGTAACACCGAAGTTACCCAAGCCCGCATTCAGGCCAAGCGCCAACCCTTGTTTTTCCTTGGGGAAAAAGAAGCTGATATTGGACATGGAAGAGGCGAAGTTACCACCGCCAATACCTGACAGCAGAGCCAGCAACTGGAATACCCACAATGGGGTCTCAGGATTTTGTAAGGCGATACCTGTGCCTAGGGCAGGTATCATCAATAGGGCCGTGGTAAAGACAATGGTGTTGCGCCCACCGAACAATCGAATAAAGAAACTACTGGGTATTCGAAGGGTAGCGCCGGTGAGGCCGGCAATTGCCATCAGGGTAAACAGATCGGCTTTGGCAATGGGGAAGCCAAGGTTGAGCATTTGAACGGTAATAATGCCCCAGTAGAGCCACACGGCGAAGCCGCACAGCAAACTGGGAATGGATATCCACAAATTCCGGTTTGCGATTTTTTTGCCCTTGGACTGCCAGAACTTGCTGTCCTCTGGGGCCCACTCGTAGATGTCAGACACGGCGGCCACTCCTCCTCGAAATGATTCGTCCGGCCACTATGGGCCGGGGCTTATCCCTGCTCAATTACCAACAGTAAGTAACCCCTTTGCCCCCGCGCGTAATAGCTACCCATTTGGGGGTAAGCGCAGGCACTGAGCCCTGTGTTAAAGTCACTGTTCAGAATTAGTACAACTTACAGCAATGAAGCAGGACACCCCATGACTTCTTCTGCCACGGTAATGATGGTTGATGACCATCCTCTGTTTCGTAAAGGTCTCAAGCAATTGTTTGCTATGGAGCCCAGCCTGGAGTTGGTAGCTGAGGCCAGCAGCGGGGAGGAAGCGCTGGAGCTGGCCAAACAGCACGAGCCGGACCTTATTCTATTGGACCTGAATATGCGCGGTATGGACGGGCTGGATACCCTGCGGGCAATGCGTGCAGCCGATGTAGCCTCTCGCATCGTGATACTCACTGTTTCCGATAACAATGCGGACGTAGTTTCCTGTATTCGTGCCGGTGCCGATGGTTACCTGCTCAAGGATATGGAGCCGGAAGATATTCTCGATCAGGTTATCCAGGCCACACACGGCAAGCTCGCTATCAGCCAGCGCCTTACCGAGATCCTCGCCTCCGCTCTGCGCAAGCCGGACAATTCCGGTGCGGATACCCTGTCGACGCTGACCAGTCGCGAATACCAGATCTTGCAATTGATCGCCGATGGCCTCAGTAACAAGTTAATCGCCCGTGAATTGGATATCAGTGATGCCACTGTCAAGGTTCACGTTAAACACTTATTGAAAAAGTTGGGCATGCGCTCCCGCGTAGAAGCTGCTGTGTGGATGGTTAATCAGAAGCGACCGGAATCCCAAAACCGCAGCCACTAATTTGTCCCAACCGCAAAGGAATGAAGTAAGAGATATTGTCCATGCCCACTATCGACTGCTGTAGCCAACCGGGCCTGATGCCCATCGAAAGCGCCCGCGAAAAACTTCTTGAGGCACTGAGCCCAATCAGTGGCACTGAGACTTTGCCCCTGGCACAAGCCGCCGGTCGAGTATTGGCTGAGGATGTTATCTCCACAGTAAACCTACCGCCATGCGACAACTCCGCAATGGACGGTTACGCCCTGCGCTTTGAAGACCTGGCCAGTGGCTTGCCACTGGAACTGATCGGCAAATCTTTTGCCGGTGCACCATTTGACGGTGTGGTGAACCCCGGCACCTGCGTGCGCATTATGACAGGAGCCGCAGTACCGGCCGGTGCAGATACGGTAGTGATGCAGGAAAATGTCGATGCCCAGGGGGAGTCGATACGAATAAATTGTGAAGTTCGCGCTGGCGACCATGTTCGCCGCTGCGGTGAAGATGTGGCTGAAGGAGCTAGCCTGCTCAAGGTCGGAGAGCGTATCAGCGTTCCACATATTGCCCTGCTCGCTGCTGCCGGTGTGGGCACAGTGACTGTAGTGCGCAAACCGGTAATCGCACTTTTCTCCACCGGCGATGAATTGCGCCAGCCTGGCGAAGCCCTGGGTAAGGGCGATATCTACGATAGCAATCGCATTGCCCTGTTATCCGCCCTGGAACAGCTGGACCTGGACGTTTTGGATTTGGGTATATTGCCCGATAACAAACAGGCTATTACCAATGCCTTGCAGCGCGCTTCCGAAGAGGCCGATGCTATTATCACCTCCGGTGGAGTCTCCGTTGGCGAAGCGGATTACACCCGTGAAGTGTTGGAAGAGCTGGGAGAGATCGGCTTCTGGAAAGTGGCGATGAAGCCCGGCAAACCTTTTGCATTTGGTTTCATACAGGGAACGCCCTTCTTCGGCCTACCCGGCAACCCAGTTTCCGCCCTGGTAACTTTCTATCAGCTGGCCGTCCCCGCCCTGAGTGTGATGAAAGGCGATCAGTGGACTGGCCCGCAGACCTTACAGGCAAAACTGTTAAAACCGTTGAATAAAAAGCCCGGCCGTACCGATTTCCAGCGGGGTGTATATCGCAGTGATGAAAACGGGATGTTGGTAGTAGAACCGGTTGGTACCCAGGGGAGCCATATTCTTTCCGGTCTGGCTGCTGCTAACTGCTTTATCGTTTTGGCGCGAGAGAGTGGCAGTGTAGAGGCTGGGGAGCAGGTGGTGATTGAGCCTTTGAGAGTGCCGTTGGGGTAGGGTTTTTTATAGCTGCTTTCGTATTGGCTATGGGCTCGTATAAGTTATATCCAAATTAATTTGATTGAAGTTAATAAAGGCGGGGAGGGTTTGCTTCGCCCTTTGGGGTGCTGCTCTGCGGCAGCTTTGCTGCCTCCGAGTCGAACCTGAGTTCGAACAAAACCCTGGGAGTTAGCCATATACAAAAAAGCCCGCTTATGCGGGCTTTTTTGTATATGGCCCGCCCGAGAGGATTCGAACCTCTGACCTTCGCCTCCGGAGGGCGACGCTCTATCCAGCTGAGCTACGGGCGGTTTAATTGGCTATCTGTGCCAATGGGAGGCGGATTATACAGAAGCTGGGGGGTGGGTTAAAGGACATTCTGTTGGCTTATATAGTCTTTGGCAGGTGGCGGCGCAGTGCTTATAATGCGCGGCGTAGGAGTTTGCGACGATATTTTGAACGTTTGTGGGCCAACTCACTTCGGTCCTTTTGGGGGAATATGATGAAGCGTATTTTGGGTATTGTGGCGGCATTGGCCGTCAGTGCGGCTACGGCAGTGGCCCAGCAGTCTGTTGATGAAGAAATCGCAGAGCGAATTGCTCCGGCAGGTGAAACCTGCATGAAAGGTGAAGAGTGCGCAGCAGCAGTAGCGGCAGCTCCTGAGGGCGCTAGCGGCGGCGCTGCTCGCAGTGGTCAGGATATCTACAACGCAAGCTGCCAGACCTGTCACGCAATGGGTGTTGCAGGTGCGCCAAAATTTGGTGATGCCGCAGCTTGGGCGCCCCGTATTGCCAAGGGCATGGACACTCTTTATAACAATGCCATTAACGGTATCAATGCCATGCCGGCCAAAGGCCTGTGTATGGACTGTAGCGATGACGAGATCAAAGCTGCTGTGAATTACATGGTGGATAACAGCAAGTAAGCTGTTTCACTATTGGAAAAAGGCCGCTCATTGAGCGGCCTTTTTTGTTTCTCTTCGGTAAAAGTACATTTTCAATCAATTGATTATACGGTTTGGGATTTTAATTAATTCCAGAATTTTTCTTTTGTATTGAGTGTCATGCAAGGGCAAATTACTTTTCTGCCTAAACTGACTATATGTAAAACTTTTTACTGAATATCTTCTAATCAAATACGTAATAAGCCGTAATCAGGCATTACATCCCTCCTACTTTGAAAATTCTGTATTATCCGCGCTTGCTCGAAAAATAGATTTATATGACAACACAAGGATATTGGGCATGAAGTTGGGGAAGCTTCTTTCATTTATCATTATTTCATCTTTTTTGACTGCCTGTGGTGGAGGTGGGGGAAGTGGTGACTCAGACACTAAGACTGAAGTCTCCGACACGACACCTGATGCATTCTCCTTTGTAGATGTTGCTAATGCTAAAACAAATACGCTTGTTGTTTCAGAGGCGATCGTTGTTGAGGGTATTAATAGCGAAACTTCAATTGAAATAGAGGGCGGGGAGTATTCAATTAATAATGGAGGGTTTACGGCTGCAGCAGGAAAAATCTCCCCTGAAGATGAATTTCGGGTTCGTATTTTATCATCGTCTGATTTGAGCGCAGAGACGTCCGCAGAGCTAACAATAGGTGGTGTCAGTGATAGTTTTGAGGTCACTACCCGAGCGGATGAGGTTGCCCCTAGTGCAAAAATTGAATTTCCAAAATTACAAGATACATGGGTATATGAGCCATTATTAATAATTCGTGGAACTGCTACAGATAATCGGGGTATTGAGGCTGTATATGTAAATGGAGTACTTGCGGAAACATCTGATGACTTTCAAAATTGGCAATTACCAGTATCTATCACTGAAAAAAATACAGAATTTTCAGTGACAGTAGTTGATGTTGATGGCAATGAAACAGAGTTGGACTCTCTAGTTGTTAATGCACATCAGGGGAATTCTCAGCGAGCATTTCGTGCTTTATCTATTGATATAAACGGTGGCAATTTATTCGCAGGGCCAAGGCTTACCAAAATAGATAACACTGAATTTGAATTTGAATTGTATCCTAATTTAGATTTGGTGATTACTCACTTGGTATTTGATCCGGAGAGGGGGAGATTATATGGAATGGCTAACGATAATTTAGTTGAATTTTCCCCGCAGACTGGAGAGGTAGTGCAACAGTTTGATGCTGGAGGACCCTCTACATATGCTCTTGATGTTGATCAGCAATCTGGAAAGCTTTACTGGGCAGATGGTCGTATAAACTCGTTTGATCCAAGTACAGGAATTTCAGAAACTGTATCTAGCTTCGACAGAGGTACTGGCCCTGATTTAAACCCTGATGCATTGGTTGTGGTAAGTGATCAGGCAATTTATGCAGTTTCGGGTTCTGACTTAATTCAAGTAAATGAGGATACTGGAAACCGTACGGTGATTGCAGACTTGTACGAGTCTGATGAGAAGATCACGGAGATTATAACGGTTGACTCCGATCCTAGAGAATCAAGATTGTACCTAATAGCTAAGTCAGAACTATCTTCTGAGGGAGCTGAAAATCTATATAGCTTTGATTTATCTCGCCAGGAAATCGAGAAAGTTTTTGACCTAGTAGAAGCAGAAGATGTTTCCGCAGATTTCCTATTTTCTAGCTTGCAAGTTGATCAAGATAATGGTTTTGCATATGTGCTATCCCATAGTTCTAGCCATTTGTATCGTATTGACTTAGAGGAAAAGTCACTTGAGCAAGTGTCTTCTGGATTTCGTGGCCAGGGACCAGCTATTTCGGGTAGTAGTGTTGATAAAAATATTAAATACGATACAAATTTAAACCGCTTGGTTGTTCTTGCCTCTTCGGTTTGGTCTGATTTTGGTGGGAAATTACTTTCTATTGATGTTGATAGTGGAGATCGAGAAATACTTTCTGGGCCGAACACGGGGTCTGGTCCTGAATTTTCTAACTTGAGGGATATATCTATCACAGATGGTGGCAGAATTTTTGTGGCTGATTACGGCGATGATTCGTTCAAAGAAGTTGATGCTACAACTGGGGATAGAAAAATTTTTATTAGTTCAGACGTTGGATGTTGCAATGTAATTGAGTTATCAAATGCGATTGATGTTGATCCTGCAGGCGTAACGGCTGTCGTTATTAATGATATGGATTATTTGCTCAAAGTTGATGTTAATACTGGCACAAAATCTATCTTATCTAGTGAATTTCTGGGTGCAGGTTCTGGTCCTGGTTGGAATGGGCTAGGTGATATTGAAACAGATTTTGAAGCGGGAATTGTTTATGCTTTAGGATACCAAACTGGAGCAATTACAACTTTATATGGAGTTGACTTAAGTACAGGTGATAGGGAAATTCTAACCAGTGAGGATCAGTGGTCAGATGTTCCATCTATCAATCGTATTTTCTTAGATAAAGACACAGAGCGGTTATTGCTTATCCCTAGAGATGAATATTCGGGGTATTTTGAATTTAACTTGAGCACTAAGCAGCTAGTGAAGAAGCCATATGCCGGAACTGATGCATCGATTAGGATATTAGGTTTCGCTAAGTATGAAGACCGTTTGTTTGGAATAACAACTATTCCGAATAGTGTAGTGGAAATCGATGAACAAACGGGCTCAATGGTGATTATTTCCCAATAGTACTTTGAGCCATCGAAATTGAGGCTGCATTTGCAGCCTCAATCAAACATACTCAGCAAAGACCCTAAAGTTTCCTCTCCCTTCGCCTGATTCTGCTCCGGCGTCGCCTTACCAAATCCTTCCAACAACACATCTTCTTCCGGCAATTCGTCAATAAAGCGGCTGGGTGTTGTGTCCTGGGTTTCGCCGAACTGTTTGCGCTTGCCTGCCAAAGTCATGGTGAGGGTGCGCTGGGCGCGAGTGATACCCACGTAGGTGAGGCGGCGCTCCTCTTCGATGTTGTCGTCTTCAATACTGTTGCGGTGGGGAAGTAAGTTCTCTTCCATACCGATCATAAACACGTGGGGGAACTCCAGGCCCTTGGCGGCGTGCAGGGTCATAAGGCTGACCTTATCGGTGGCTTCCTCTTCTTCCTGGCGCTCCAGCATGTCCCGCAGGATCAGTTTGGAGATGGCCTGTTCCAGGCGGATATCCTGCTCCAACTCATCGTCCGTGCCCTCCATAATCTTGTTGAGGCTCTCCAGCAGCCAATACACATTTTCCATGCGCTTCTCGGCCACCTTCTCGCTGCTGGCGTTTTGCGAGAGCCAACCGGCGTAGTCGATATCTTCCAGCATTTCACGCAGGGCACCATTGGCGGTGGTATCGCGACAGTTGCGCTGTACCCCTTCGAGCCACAGGGCGAAGCGATTCAGGCGCTCGTAACCCTGCTCGTTGATATGCTCCTTAAAGCCCAGTTCCGAGCAGGCTTTGAACATGGAAATCTCGCGGCCCTTGGCGTAGTTGCCCAAGGCTTCCAGGCTGCTGGTACCTATTTGGCGACGCGGGGTATTGATAATGCGCAGGAATGCGTTGTCATCATCCGGATTCACCAACAGGCGCAGGTAGGCCATCACATCCTTGATTTCGGCGCGGGCGAAGAAGGAAGTACCGCCGGACATCTGGTAGGGAACCTGGTGCTCCTGCAATTTCATTTCGATCAGGCGCGCTTGGTGGTTGCCGCGATAGAGCACGGCAAAATCCATAAATTTGCAGCCGCGACGGCTCTTTTGTAGGAAAACCTCGTTGGCGACTCGTTCTGCTTCTTCAGTTTCATTAGCCACCTTGAGCACGCGGATCTCCTCACCCAGACCGCGATCGGACCACAATGCTTTGTCGAATTCGTGAGGATTGTGGGCGATCAGGTGGTTGGCCACTTTGAGGATGCGGCTGGTGGAGCGGTAGTTTTGCTCCAGTTTGATCAGGCGAAGGTTGGGGAAGTCGGTCTTCAGCGCACTCATATTTTCCGGGCGCGCGCCGCGCCAGGCGTAGATAGACTGGTCATCGTCTCCCACCACTGTGAGGCCACCGCGCCCGCCCACCAGCAGCTTTACCAGCAGATACTGGGAGTTGTTGGTGTCCTGATATTCGTCCACCAGTAGGTAGCGAATCTTTTTGCGCCAGCGTTGCAGTAACTCTGGATCTTTGTCGAACAGCTGTACCGGCAGCAGGATCAGGTCGTCGAAGTCGACGGCATTGTAGGCCTTGAGGGCTTCACAGTAGCGATCGTAGGCAACCGCGATGGCCTGTTCACCGGGGCTCTGTGCCTGCTCGAGGGCACGGCGCGGGGTGAGCATATCGTTCTTCCAGTTGGAGATCTGGTTTTGTACCCGATCCAACAGGTCTGTATCCAGGTCGCCATCCCTGAGCATCAGCTCCTTGATCAGGGCGCGGGCGTCTTCCGCATCGAAGATGGAGAAGCCGGGCTTAAAGCCGGCGGCGCGGTATTCCTTACGCAGGATATTCAACCCAAGGTTGTGAAAGGTGGATACGGTGAGACCGTGACTTGCCTTGGAGCGCTTGCCATCCGGGCCCGCCAGCAGTTTGCTGACCCGCTCTTTCATCTCCCGTGCCGCCTTGTTGGTGAAGGTGAGGGCGGCGATATTGCGCGCGGCGTAGCCACATTGCTCGATCAGGTAGGCGATCTTGCGGGTAATTACGCTGGTTTTGCCGGAGCCGGCACCGGCCAGTACCAGGCAAGGGCCATCGACATACTTCACGGCTTCGGATTGGCGGGGATTGAGCTGGGTCATAGATGGGGCTGCATCTTCGCGTCGCGGAAAAGCGGGAGATTCTAGCAGTCTTGGCTCGAATCATCCCAGTACCAGTGCGAACCACCGGCCACACGTATACTTTGCCATTGGGATTGGCTATAACTGCGCCTTATTCCCTGCTTGTGTAACCCCATGCAACAACCCATCGCCGGCTACCACCTGGATGAAGAGAATC
Organism: Microbulbifer sp. MKSA007; assembly: GCA_032615215.1. Classification (NCBI taxonomy): domain Bacteria; kingdom Pseudomonadati; phylum Pseudomonadota; class Gammaproteobacteria; order Cellvibrionales; family Microbulbiferaceae; genus Microbulbifer; species Microbulbifer sp. MKSA007. The sequence continues at coordinate 352,638 of CP128433.1, forward strand.
ACTGGGTGGCGGAGCTCGCCTGTGGCCACTTCCAACATGTACGCCACAACCCTCCCTGGACCAACCGGCCCTGGGTGATCACTGAACAAGGGCGCGAGTCCATGCTGGGATTCCAGCTCAATTGCAAGAAATGCGATGAGGGTGCACCGCCCGATACGCTCGAAAAGGTTGTATAGCCATGACAAAACTCTGGGTCGATGCCGACGCCTGCCCGGTTGCCATCAAAGAAATCCTGTTTCGCGCCGCTGAGCGCACAGCCACAGAACTGACACTGGTTGCTAACCAAGCGGTGCGGGTGCCGCCGTCGCGTTATATTCGCTCCGTGCAAGTGACAGCCGGTTTTGATGTGGCGGATAACGAGATTGTACAGCGCTGTGAGGCGGGGGATCTGGTTATTACCAGCGATATCCCCCTGGCGGCAGAGGTGATCGACAAGGGTGCTGAAGCCCTTAACCCCCGTGGGGAGCGCTATACCAAAGCCAATATCCGCGCGCGTCTGAATATGCGGGACTTTATGGATACCCTGCGCTCCAGCGGTGTGCATACCGGCGGACCACCGGCCCTTAGCCAGGCCGACCGCAAAGATTTTGCCGATCAGTTAGATAGATGGCTGGCAAAGAGTCGCAAGTAACTTTAAGGAGAATTGCCGTGGAGAACTTGAGACTGAAGCCAATGGAAGAGTGGCAATTCCCAACATTGATGTCCTGGCTACCTGATAGGGAGCAGTGCCAACAGTGGGGTGGTCCTGATTTCAGGTTTCCCTTCGAGGGGAGGTCCTTCTTGGAGGATTGTCGCTGGCCGGAGTTGCCCAGCTACGCGCTTCAGGATAGCAGCGGTGACGTGCTGGCTTTTGGGCAGTATTACCAACACCTGGGCCGCTGCCACCTAAGTCGCTTAATTGTCTCGCCTAATCATCGCGGAGCCGGATTAGGGCGTTCGCTGGTAGTACAGCTTGCGCAAACAGGAGCCAGAGCCCTGGATGCAATCGAGTGCTCTTTATTTGTCCTGCGTACTAATCTAGCGGCACGGACTCTCTACCAGAAATTGGGCTTTGAGGAAGCGGCTTACCCAGGGCAGCGAAAATGGCTGGATCAGTGCGATTTTATGGTCGCA